>NZ_JAUBRC010000010.1:0-10041 GCF_036701635.1 Microcoleus sp. N9_B4
GCATGGGGCATGGGGCATGGGGCATGGGGCATGGGGCATGGGGCATGGGGCATGGGGCATGGGGCATGGGGCATGGGTAACAACTCACAAATAACCCACTGTCAACTGCCAACTGCCAACTGCCAACTGCCAACTGCCAACTGCCAACTGCCCACTGCCTAATGAGTCCGTTTTTGCTCGCCCCGGCCGCGCAAATATTCCGCTAAAAATGCCAATCCTCCCGAACCTACTATCAACAGCACGCTCAAAGCATTAATATCAGGTTTTACTCCAGTCCGAATCCGGCTAAAAATTTCCATCGGCAGAGTTGTAGTCCCGCTACCTGCGGTAAAACTCGCAATCAAAAAATCGTCCATACTGAGGACAAAAGACAGCAGACAACCCGACACTATTCCGGGTATTAATTGAGGGAGTAAAACCTGAATAAAAGCTTGAACAGGCGTTGCACCCAAATCCAAGGCAGCCTCTTCTAAATACGGGTTTAAATCTGCCAATCTAGTAGAAACAGCTAGAGCGATGTAAGCCAGACAAAACACAACGTGAGCGGCGACAATTGTCCACAAACTCAGAGGAATAGCCAGCGCCGCTAAAAATACCAGAGTAGCAACCGCGCTAGCAATATCTGGAATAATAATCGGCAAATAGGAAACTCCCTGATATAAGTTTTTGCCTGGAAAGCGGTAGCGGGCTAAACCCACGGCCATCAAAGTGCCGAGTACCGCCGAGATTGCAACTGCACACACAGCCACTGTTAAACTGTTTCTCAGGGCAATTAAAATCCGCGTATCGCTAAATAATTTAACGTACCAATCTAAAGTAAATCCTTCCCAACCTGCGCTAAAACGCGATTTGTTAAAGCTGTAAAATGTGAGTACCAGGATGGGCAGGTACATATAAAAAAACATCAAAACGGCAAATATTACCTGCCAAGAAACCTTAAATTTAGGTTTTAAGTACATATCGGCTTGTATTTCCTCCTGTGGATTGTCGGCGGTATTTTCCATATCTTGATAATGGGGAATTGGTAATTTGTTGTTGTCAGTTGTTATTTGTTAGGAGCCACTAATAACCAGTAACCAATAACCAATTACCAGTAACTAATGACTAATAACTACTGACTAATGACTTCTTCAAATTGCATTACGATCGCCATATTTGAGCAAAAGGGCAATTCCGATACTCACTGCAAAGATTAATACCATACTCAGAGCCGAACCCAGCCCCCAATTTTGAGTCGCCCCCAAAAATTGATTGTAAATCAAACGAGCCGCCGTCATACTCGAAGCTCCACCGAGCAACTCTGGATCGACAAAATCGCCCAAACAGCTAATAAATACTAGCAAAGAACCCGCAGCAATTCCCGGCATCGTCTGAGGTACTGTCACTTTCCAGAAAGTTTCCACTGGATTGGCACCCAAATCCTGAGATGCTTCTAGCAACCTGCGGTCTAACTTTTCCAAAGATGCGTAGAGAATTGTCACGATATAAGGCAAATAACTGTAAGCCATGCCGATTAAAACTGCGGAACTTTGATTAAGCAATTCCAGAGGAGGAATGCCTACAAGTGCCAGCAGCGAGTTGAGAACCCCCGTAGGACGCAGAATTGTAATCCAAGCATACGATCGCAACAGCGAAGAAGTCCACAGCGGCAACACAAAGCCTAACAAAGTTAAATTCCGCCACTTTTTCGAGACATTGAGGGCGATCCAGTAAGCGACGGGAAATCCCAGCAGCAAACACAGAATAGTAGTCCCCGTTGCGAAAAAGAGCGATCGACCGATCACCTGCAAATTCAGCGGCTCAAACACTCGCAGGTAATTGCCGATTCCCGAAGGATTCACCAAATCTCCTGGCTTAATATTCGGCACCAAACTAAGCTGAAAAATCACCAGGGTTGGTATGACTAATAATAAAAGCAGCAACAATCCAGAAGGGCCCAGCAATGCCAGTGGCCCAGCCCACGCCGACCACGGGGAAACAGTTTCAGCCTTCAAAGAAGAATTGGGAGGAATAGGAGGGGGAGTTCTAGTTGAAACAGCCATAGATCAATTTTTTTGAGTTTTTAACCGCTGATGAACGCGGATTAACGCGGATATAATACGGATACAGTGGGCGATCTGCTGTGCGGGGGCAAGTTTGTGTAAATATTGGGTTATAATTAGAGATTGCCTGTAAAACCCGCCCTCGGTTTGATGATTAGCCGCTGGTTAATTGAGTCCAATAGCGATCGTACACGTCTATAAATTTTCCTACCGGAGCAACACCTTCGCAATTTTTCAAAGTAGCCTCAGAAGGGAAAAGAATTTCATTTTCGCGGACTTCCGGCGTCAGCAAACTAAAAGCATCTTCCGAAGGAGTTGAGAAACTGAGCCGTTCTACTAAAGAAGCAGCGACATCGGCTTGCAGCATAAAGTTAATCCACTTATAAGCTGCTTCTGGATTGGGAGCACCTTTAGGAATTACTAAAGTGTCAGTCCACAGAGAAGAACCGCTTTTTGGCACAACATAGCGCAATTTGTCATTATCTGGAATTACCTCATTAGCATCAGAAGAATAACACATAGCTACCTTCAAATCCCCCGTCAGCATTTGCGGCCGCCAAGCATCAGTGGTAAAAGATGCGATCGCCGGTTTGAGTTCAACCAACTTTTCGTAAGCTTGTTTCACTTGCTCTTGGTTCGTAGAATTGAGAGAATAGCCCAACATCCGCAGCGCAGCACCCATCACTTCTCGAACATCATTTGCCAGCGTCATTCGCTTTGCTAACTCCTGTTTATGCTGCCACAAATAGTCCCAATCTTCTGGCTCTTCTTTGAGTTGTTCGCTGTTGTAAATTAAGCCTGTGGTTCCCCAACTCACAGGGACGCTGTAGCGGTTTCCTGGGTCATAAACAGGGTTTTGGAACTGTTTTTTGAGCCGATCGAGTCCGCCCAAAATCGAGTGGTCTAATGGGCTCAACAGCCCCAGTTCCGTCATCTGAATCACCATGTAGTCAGACGGGTAAATGATGCTGTAGGCCCGACCACCGCCAGCTTGAACTCTAGCCAGCATCGCCTCATTGGAGTCAAATACGTCTGCAACCACGCGAATGCCTGTTTTTTCGGCAAAGCGATCGAGCAAAGCGTTATCGGTATAGCCTGCCCAAGTATAGATGAAAAGTTTGTCGGCATCACCTTTGACGGGAGGAGCAGATTGTACGTCTGCAAGTCGCCAGCCACAACTCGAAACAGCTAAACCGGAAATTGTCGCCGCCGAATTTTTTAGGAACTGACGGCGTGTAGAATTAGCCGGAAAAATCCTGGAAATTGGTAAGTTAGTCGGAGGCACAGTTCGATTTTAGATTTTAGATTTTAGATTTTAGATTGGGGAATTGGGGATTGGGAAATTCGATTTTAGATTTGAGAATTTGTAATAAGGAATAATTAGTAATGGGGAAATTCTCCCCCTCTTCCTTCTTCCTTCTTCCTTCTTCTTGATATCCGTTACATCCGTTACATCCGTTACAGAATCCGTTGCCGAACTTCCTTCGTTTCCCAATTAGGCTCGATCTGTCAAAGCGAGACAATCAGTAGTTCCCCAGTAAGCGTAAATCGGCGTGTGCGGATCTGGGAAAGAACCGCCGGTATTTGGCTGGCGTACAGTAATTTTATCGCCCGAAGCCAACTCAACCACGTAATGAACGTGCGTGCCCATGTACATAGTATTTTTGAGCCGCCCTTCAAAACAGTTGACCGACACTTCGGGCTGGTAGAGATTCAAATATACTTTTTCGGGCCGAACGCTGACCACAACCGAGTCGCCGATGACACCACTCCACATATCCGACTGCTGAACGACTATTTTCAGATTGGCTGATGTGCGAACTGTGATAGTCGATCGGTCGATCGATTCTACCGTACCCGCAAACAAATTCGTATCGCCAATAAAATCCGCCACAAAAGCCGTCTGCGGGCACTCATAAATTTCTTCAGGAGAGCCAATCTGCTCAATCCTCCCCTCGTGCATCACCGCAATCCGGTCAGACAGACTCATCGCCTCTTCTTGGTCGTGAGTCACCATCACAAAAGTCAAACCCAATTCTTGATGCAAATTCGACAGTTCCAACTGCATCTGCTTCCGCAACTTCAAATCCAGGGCACCCAGAGGTTCGTCCAGCAGCAAAACCGCCGGTCGATTTACCAGAGCTCTCGCCAAAGCCACCCGCTGCTGCTGGCCGCCCGACATTTGACCGGGAAACCTGTTGGCGAAAGATTCCATTTTCACCAATTGCAAAACTTCCCGTACCCGTTCTTCAATTTCTGCTTTCCCCAGCTTTTTGATCCGCAATCCAAAAGCGATATTGTCCCAGACATTCATGTGTCCGAACAAAGCATAGCTTTGAAACACAGTATTTACCGGACGGCGGTAAGCTGGAGTGTTGGTCATCGACTGGCCGCGAATCATCAATTCGCCCGCCGAGGGAGTCTCGAACCCAGCGATTAACCGCAGCGTCGTAGTCTTGCCGCAGCCGCTAGGCCCGAGGATGCTAAAAAATTCTCCCTGATGGATGTTGAGGTCTACTCCGCGGACTGCGGTTTCGCCGTTAAATACCTTAAAGACCTTGCGGAGTTCAACGTCAAGCGCTGTATCCGTTGCTGTCGTACCTTGGTTGAGTGCTGTCTGAAACATATTCGCCCTTTCCTGGGGGTAATGCACGCCACTTAAATACAGTTTAAGTTTAGACTTTTCTGTATTTTAGGTGAGGAATGTTGGATGTAACAGGTTTTGGGATTTGTTCTTTAAATTCTATCCCAGAGCGCACCATTGTCAGCAACAGGCGTCAGCAACAGGCAAGATGCCTGTTCCACAAAAAAATTTACTCTTTGTGGAACAGGCATCTTGCCTGTTCATAAAAGCCTTATTGAGAATGGTGCAACATCTCAGATCAACTGGCCATCTATTTATTCTCAGGACTTGGCGTGGGAGAGGGTTTTTGCGGTTTCTCGGTTTTGGGTGCTTCGGCTTTTTTCCACTCTGACAAAGGTCGCTGGACGGCATTTTTAAAGTCAAAAGGCACTAGCAGCACGGGCAAATTTTGGGCGGAATTTTGAGGGGGCGCTTCCGGCGGATTGGCTTGAGCGTACAAGAAGCGGCCGCTAAAGTCTGTTTTGCCTAAAACTAGGCGGTGAGTTTCCTGGTTGTCCAGTTTTACTGTGACTGTAGCTTGGGGTTGGTCGAGACCGAATTCTGGCAGTTGAGCAGCAGTAGTATTAATCGTGCGATCGCTCTTTCCTGTTGCCAGCCTGTCTAGCAAAAAATCCACCGATGCCTGACTCGCGTGTGCTTGCACTGGCAATTTCATTTCCCAGCTAGACTTGCCTCCTTTTGTAGCATAAACTCGCTCAAAAGTCAAGATTTTTTCGGGAGTTTTGACTGTAAAGAATTGTACGCGATCGGAGTTAAAAGCAAAAATTTTCTGTTTTTCTTCCTTAGCGGCTTCCTGTTTCGGAGACACTTGCATCTCGAACAAAGCAACCAGCCCAGTCATGCTAAGCGCGACGGCTATCAATACTAATGTATTTTTCTGCAATTTCATAATAACTGGGAATTGGGCATTGGGCATTGGGCATTGGAAATTGGGAATTGGGAATTGGGCATTGGGCATTGTTAACTGTTGACTGTTGACTGTTGACTGTTGATTAATGTTATTGGTTATTTGTTATTAGCCACAGCAAAGGATTAACAAATGACAACTGACAATTGCCCAGTGACAACTGACAACTGACAACAGTCAACAGTCAACAGTCAACTAACTTATCTTCTCTTCCACCAGATAGCGCCGCCAATTCCCAGCCCGAGTAAAGGCCACATTAGCCAAGCTAACACCAGCAATCCTACTTGGACGGCCGTCATGTTAATGCGGCGGTTAGTAGCTTTTTTCGGACTGATAGAAAAGCTTTGCTGGTCTGGTTTACTCAACCAACTGACTGAATTGAGAAACACGTCGCTATTGAGTTGTTGGTCAAACCAACCGTTAGTCACAAATTGAGATGTGCCAATTACTACCATTCGCGATGTTTTTCTAGAAGCTGAAGGCGTAGAAGGAGTAGCCGTTGGACTGGGAGATGCTGTGGGAGATGCTGTGGGAGACGCTGCCGGTGTTGGCGAAGTCGTCGGTAATGCTGGAGGCGTTGCTTCTTGCGAGACAATCACCGAATAGCTGATTGGGGAAGCTGTTGGTGAAGTTGTCGGTGATGGTGAATCTGTCGGCGATGGTGAGTCTATCGGCGATGGGGAAATTGTCGGTGATGGTGAGTCTATCGGCGATGGGGAAATTGTCGGCGATGGCGAAGTTGTCGGCGATGGTGAATCTATCGGCGATGGGGAAATTGTCGGCGATGGTGAATCTGTCGGCGATGGTGAATCTGTCGGCGATGGGGAATCTATCGGCGATGGGGAATCTATCGGCGATGGGGAATCTATCGGCGAGGGTGATGTTGTCGGCGAGGGTGATGTTGTCGGCGAGGGTGATGTTGGTGTTGGTGAAGGTGAGGGCTTTAAGGGAGTGCTGTCAGTGGACGATCGAACTAAAGCTACACCTAATAATAGCGGGCCTTGTTTATCAGTCTTCTGATCAAACTCCAATTTCTTAGTCGTCAAATCGCTTTCCGCCCAACTTTCCTGACTCGTCCAAATCAGCGGTTTTTCCTCTATCCCTGCTACTGGCGAGGTTTCCAAAGCACGCGCAAACGGATAAAATGAAATGCCGTTGCCAAAACTTTGAGTAATCGGATGTTCGCCGTAGCGCCTGACGGTGGGAACTGTAGGGCCCAGACCAAATCTTTGACCAGTGCCCGAAGCATCGATGGCCAAACGGGTGTCTAGTTTGACGCCCCATTCTTGCAGCAATTTGTCCAATCCCGTATCAATTGCCGGGTCTACCATTAACAATAAACTGCCGCCGCGATCGAGATAAGCTCTTAGTGCTTTAATTTCTGTATCGGAAAACGGTTTGTCCTGCCCAGGAACGATTAAAGCATCTGCATCTTCTGGCACTTCTTTGCGTTCGGTCAAATTCAGCGTTTGGGCGTTGTAGTATTTATCTTTCAGAGCTTTTTCAGCTTGCTGAATTCCGCCTTGACCTTCTTTTAGCGGGCGGGCTCCTTTGCCTTGCAAAAAGTAAACTGTAGCAACGCGAGTGCTCAGGATTTCTTCTAAGCCATTAGTAAGCTTTATCTCTGAAAGACCTTGATTTGGGTCGCTACCAAAAGCAGTGCCACCTTTTTGCAGTACCTGTTTTTTGTCGCCGGATTGCAGGTAAACTTCTCCGATGCTGGTAATACTAAATTCCCGCGCTTTTCCCGGTTGGGCCTGCGGGTCAACAAACTCGAATTGGAACTTTTGGCCTCCCTCGCGTTTGTAGCTTTGCAGCAATTCTTTAATTTGGGGGTTTTGGATGGGGTCAAATACCCAAACTTTGACTGTTTGTTGCAGGTTTCGCAGTATTTGTTGAGTCTGCGGGGCAAGGGTAAATTGTTGGCTTTCGGTTAAGTCGATGCGGACGGGATAGCGAACGGCTATGAAGTTAATTACTCCGAGAATCACAAAGACGGCGAGGGTAGCAATCAGGGCGTTGGTGCTGGCTTGAGTGGAACGCTGCCCCCAAAAGCTTTGTTCGTAACTCAAATATAGCAGCCAAAGTGCGATCGTCACTGCTCCGGCAATAACTAAACCGACTGTCAGGGGGTCCCATACTCCAGATACAAGTGCTGCTGTTACCCCCGCTGCGATGAGGAGGGGGCCCAGCAAAAATACGTATTTCCAATTTTTTTTGCTAATTTTCATAAGGTAAATATTGAGTGAGAAAATTCCGCTTCGAGGATGTTATTCTATATCGCATTAGCCTGCAACCATGCTGTTAAATCTGACGGCTTGTTGAAATCGATCACGGCATCTCCTAGTTCTTCTAATTCCTGTATACCTAATTGACGGATGCTGTTTTCGGTTTCCGGTTGTATTGTGCCTAAACGCCGCACTAGCTGACGCAATATTAACGAGAGTTGAGCGGTTTTTGTCACCTGTTCTCTTGCTATCTCTATGGCAATCTGCTGGTCTTCTATCCACAGTTCTTGCTGGTGCAATTCATTTAATTCTTCCTGAGTGAAGTTTTCCTTGCTGGCAATTCTAAAAGCTTTCTGAATTTCGGGAACGGCACTGAGTGTTTGTGGTACGGTCTCCAGAGTGCTGGTATTTTCGAGAAAGTAAATCCATTGCTCTGCGGTTGTTTCTAATTCTGCTAATTCCTTGCTAAATTTTGGCAGTTCGATAAATACTAATTCTATTTCAGTATCTGGACACTCAAACTGTTGCTCTTTTTCTTGGAAAACAAACCGTGACATAAATTCCGGCTGATTTTCAAACATTTCAAAGTCGGCAATTTTTAAGGAAATTACTGTTTTTAGTCTTTCGTAGCGTTCTTTTCCTGTTAATTGCTGGCTGTAGCTTTTGGCAGCGTTGTACAAAACTCTGTTCCCAAAGGAAGGCACGTTGATCAGTTGAAGTTCAACTAGGGCGATTCTGCCGCCGTTAATTGTGGCTTTGACATCTAGGTGTGTGTCTTGGGTTGCGAGAGTTTGAGGTTCTGGTTGGGAGTCGATTATTTCTAAGTCTTCTATGACCGGCTTTGCTTCATAAAGGATGGCGTTTAAAAAATTAATCAGGATGTCTTTGCTGTCGCTGGAACCGAATATTTTTTTGAACGCAAAGTCGATTTTGGGATTGATAAATCTCATTGTTTGAGGTATTTTGTAGAGTGATTAACAGGGAACAAATAACCTTCCCTTTGCTCTTTACTTGTCTTTACTTCGGCAAAAATAACCTGCTCTGTCTCTGCCTTACCTAATGTTTTTAAGAACGCTGATATCGCAAGGCATCGATGGATTGGGCGGTCAGAAATACTCCTAAAATGATGTAACTGGCAAACATAATTAAACTGCTGGTATCGAAAACTCCCTTGACAAGATTGGTGTAATTTGTTAGGAGCGACAAATGTCCTAGTGCTGTGCCGAAGGGGCCACCGATACTGACGGCGACTGCATCGATCACCCAGAGAAATAATACTAGAGTGAAGGTGAGGATGGCGGATAAAATTGTGCTGTCGGTGAGGGAGGAAATAAACATTCCGAGCGACAATACTCCTGCTGCTAGTAATATTAAGCCGCCGTGTCCTAGCAGAAGAACTCCGGGGGGTACGGGTGGGGTTGAGGAACTGAGGGCGATCGCCTCGCAGAACAGCAGGGGCAGCAACATTGTGGTATAAAATGTTAAAACTCCCAGGAGTTTGCCGGTAGCAACTGCCCAGTTTGTTAAGGGCGATGTGGCTAATAGTTCTAAGGTGCCACGTTTGCGTTCTTCTGCGTAAAGTCCCATTGAGAGTGCGGGTAATACGAACAAGGAAAGGGAACCCATGATTCGCAGAAAGAGTTGCAGGAATTCGTAGGCTACGTCGATGGGAGGTTCGGTAATTCCCATTTGGTCTCGCTGGCCGATTTGGGGAATTAACCCGTCGGGGGCGAGGAGGATGGCTATTAAAAAGTAACCGGTGATTAGCCAAAAGACTGCTGCGATGGCATAGGCTAATGGCGATGCAAAATAGCTTTGTAGTTCTTTGCGGTAAATGGCGATAATATTACTAATCATTACTAACCTTTAGGAATTGGGAAGGGGTAATTGGTCATTGGTAATTGGTTTATTCTGAGTCGCCTGCGGGTGGTTTTTCGCTGTCGTCGCTATCCTGTTTTTTTCTTTCTATTTGTCGCTTTTTGGTAACAGGTGGCTGTTCTGGTTGAGAATCGCTACTCGGTTGTGGCTTTTTTTTAAGTTGCCTATTTGTTACAACTGGTCGGGATTCTGGTTGAGAAGTTTGGCTCGACTTTGGTGTTTCTGAAACTTCGAGATTTTCGACAACCGGTTCTGGTTGAGAAGGTTGGCTCGACTTTGGTGTTTCTGAAACTTCGAGATTTTCGACAACCGGTTCTGGTTGAGAAGGTTGGCTCGACTTTG
>NZ_JAUBRC010000010.1:10141-120363 GCF_036701635.1 Microcoleus sp. N9_B4
TTCTGGTGGAGAAAGTTCGATCGACTTTGGCGCATCTAAAATCGGTTCGGGTTCTGGTGGAGAAAGTTCGATCGACTCTACTGTTTCTGAAACTAGCAGATTTTCGACAATCGGTTCTGGTGGAGAAAGTTCGATCGACTCTTGTCTTTCTACAATGAGTAGATTTTCGACAATCGGTTCTGGTTGAGGATCTTCTATCGACTCTACTGTTTCTACAATGAGTAGATTTTCGACAATCGGTTCTGGTTCTGGTTGCTCGATCGACTCTACTGTTTCTACAATGAGTAGATTTTCGACAATCGGTTCTGGTTCTGGTTGCTCGATCGACTCTTGTCTTTCTACAGTTTCCAGAAACTCTGCGACTGGTTGCATTCCTGGTTCTAAATCGCTTATTTCCTCTGCTGTTTCTGTAATTGGTTCGGATTCTGGTTGAGAATAGTCGATCGACTCTTGCCTTTCGACAATCGGTTCTGGTTGATGATGCTCGATCGACTCTACGGTTTCTGCAACTTGCAGATTTTCGACAATTGGTTCTGGTTGATGATGCTCGATCGACTCTACTGTTTCGACAACTGGTTCAGATTCTGACTGAGAATGCTCGATCGACTCTACGGTTTCTGCAACTTGCAGATTTTCGACAATTGGTTCTGGTTGATGATGCTCGATCGACTCTACTGTTTCGACAACTGGTTCAGATTCTGACTGAGAATGCTCGATCGACTCTACGGTTTCTGCAACTTGCAGATTTTCGACAATTGGTTCTGGTTGAGAATGCTCGATCGACTCGACGGTTTCGACAACTGGTTCGGATTCTGGTTGAGAATGCTCGATCGACTCTGATAATTCTACAACTGGTTCGGATTCTAACTGAGAAGGCTCGATCAACTCTTGCCGATCGGAAACTGGCTGATTTTCCACAACAATCGGTTGCGATTCCGATTGTGGAATATCCGCGATTATCGCTTGCGATTCCGATTGATTAGTATCCGCGATCGACTCTTGAGTTTCTGCCACTTCTTGCAGATTTCGATCGACCTCCGGTTCGCTGTGAACCAGATTTTCTTCCGGTTTCTTTTCAGCCGCTGTCAGCCTTAAAAACACATCTTCCAGAGTAGCGCGAGAGCGGCGCATTTCGCACAGCCCAAATCCAGAGGCAATGATAGCTGTAGCAATTTCTCGTCCGGGTTCTCTTTCCGGTTCGCACAATGCCCGCAGACGGTAGCGACTCACTAAAAATTGATTGCTTGGAATCAATTCCACCGATCGAACTCCCGGCAAATTTTCCAAAGAAGGCAACAGCAGACTGTTTACCAAATCCCCCTCCCCTTCCACTTCGAGTTCGTAACCCTCTCCGACAGCCAACTCTCCCATCAAATTTTCGGGAGTACCCGCAGCGACGATTTTACCGCGATTGATGATGGTGACGCGGTTGCAAGTCATGCTGACTTCCGGCAGAATGTGCGTGGAAAGAATAATTGTGTGCTGGCCGCCAAGGCTTTTGATTAAATTGCGGACTTCGATGATTTGTCGGGGGTCGAGGCCGACGGTTGGTTCGTCTAGGATAATGACCGGTGGGTCGTGGACGATCGCCTGCGCGATACCGACACGCTGACGAAATCCTTTAGAAAGCTTGCGGATTAAAACTTTGCGTTTATCAACCAGGCCGCAGCGTTCGATCGCGGACGTAACTCGTCGCGCGCGATCGCCCGCAGGTACTTGCTTAATCCTGGCCACAAAAAACAGAAACCCTTCCACAGTCATTTCTGGATACAGTGGCGGGTTTTCCGGCAGATAACCGATGCGCTGTCTGACTGCCATCGAGTTTTCGTGAACATCGAGGCCGGCGATGCGGGCCGTACCGCTGGATGCTGGCAAATATCCCGACAAAATCCGCATGGTTGTGGTTTTGCCGGCACCGTTGGGCCCCAAAAACCCGAGAATTTCTCCTGATTCGACCGAAAAAGACACGTCCGCGATCGCTGCGGTCGAACCGTAAGTTTTGCTTAAGTGTTCTACTTCAATCATTTGTCAGAAGTCACGCGATTTTAGATTTTAGATTTTAGATTTACTTTACCAACCACAGGCGGGACGCCTGTTCCACGAACTGGAGAGTCCCGCCCGATCGGCGGGTCGATCGAATTTATGGCGAAATTTTTAATTTGATTTTGTCTTCCAGTGTAGTCTGGCAAGAACTAAATCTATCATAAGTGTCGATCGGACTTTGAAGCAAAATGCTAGGTAGTAGGGTGCGGCGCGGGGAAATGATTAGCCGATGTACATCGAATCGCTACCAACTGACGCACCCTACCAGTAGAGTCCGTGCCTAACCGAACCCTCAACTAGCTGCCTTCGCTAGAGACGCGGGGCTGCTTCTCGGTTGAGTAGCGCTTACGCGCCCGTCCGCGTAACGCGCCTTCGCGGTTCGTTAAAAAAAATCTCAACTGCCCCGTTTCCAAATCTTTATTTCCCCCAACCAACCCGCACTAACAATAGTCTTCCCATCGCTGCTAATCGCCACAGCACTAACATAGCCAGAATGCCCGCTCAAATTACCTCTCAATTCCCCCGATCGCACATCCCAAAGTCTCACACTCTTATCCCAACTCCCACTAACCAGCGTAGTGCCATCCCGACTGAATGCCACCGACCAAACCCCGTCGGTATGCCCGCTTAAACGCCGAATTAACTGCCCGTTTCCGGCATTCCACAAACCGATTGTACCATTGCTATTTCCCGCAGCTAAACTCTTGCCGTCAGGAGTAAAAGCTAGCGACAAAACAGCCAAGTTTTTGCCGCTAATCGTGCGAATTGCTTGACCTGTAACTAAATTCCACAACCTAATTGAACCGTCTTTACTGCCACTAGCTAAAGTTTTGTTGTCAGGACTAATTGCAACAGCATTCACCAACCCAGAATGCCCGGTCAAAGTCCGCAGCAACTCTCCTGTTTTAGCGTTCCAAATCTTAATCGTTTTGTCCCAACTACCGCTGGCTACAAATTGACCGTCAGGACTAACGGCAACGCTCGAAACTGCATTGGAATGTCCGCTCAAAGTGCGTACAACCGCGCCAGTTTCTAAATTCCAAATTTTCACAGTTTTGTCGTCGCTGCCGCTAGCTAACACCTTGCCATCTGCACTCGCGGCCAATGCGTTTACTGCTTCCGTGTGACCTTGCAGGGTAGTTTTTAATTGCCCGCTGGGAAAATTCCAAACTGAGATTGTGCCGTTGCTATTTCCTGTGGTAAAATAAGCGGAAGCTAGGGCAAGGGAACTGACAACTTCGGAAGGCCCTTTGAGGGTATTTGTGGCAGCAAAGGCGATCGCACTTGCGGGCGTGCGGGGCGCATTATTCGCCGGAGTTTTCGGGTTTCCGGCAGTAGGAGATTGGGGAACTACTGGCAGGGAAATAGTCGATCGCCATTTCATGAAAGTATTGATTTCTATCCCCGCCGCCACGATTTTATCAGAGTTGTCCTCTAACCTAACAATGCCGTTAATTGCGACAACTCGCCCCGCATCATCGAGCACCGGCCCCCCGCTCATGCCCGCTCTCACTAAGTTGTTGTAGACCAAAGTATAGCCGTTCCAGGGAGTTTGGCGGCCGGTGAGCAAGCCTTCCGTGGCGATGAAAATCGGCTGTCTCAGGGAACCGCCGGATATCGGCCAGCCCGCCACATAAGCCTTGTTTCCCTTAGTTGCTGGGGAATTGGCTAATTGAGCCAAGGGGTAGCTTTGAGTGCTGCTGAATGGCACGATCGCCAAATCCGCACCGGGCATTCGCCGCACGAGGCTGTATGATACAGAGTGAGCTTGGCCGTCGGGAGTTACGACCTCGTAATCGCCTGCTTTATCGACAACGTGCCAGTTTGTGAGAATATAGTATGTGCTGCCTTGTTTCTCTAAAATTACTCCTGAACCGCCTTTTGGCCCCTGGATGCGAACAGTAATTTGTTGGGCAACGGTTTTAACTTTGTCGGCGGTTAATGCGAGGGCAATTTGAGGTGATGTGAGTGGGATGAGGGCGATCGAACTCAGGGCGATCGTAGCACTCAAAATAGCCGGAATTGTTCTGCTGTAATTCATTATTGTGTCAATTTAACATATCCACATATCAACTGACGGATAACTTTTCCGGTTTGTGGCATATTGACGGTTGACAACGCCAAAATGCCTGCGCGATCGAACTTTCGACATTCGCACAAGCCTAAAAATATTTTACACAGCCCTCTGGCTAGCAGAAAAATTTAGAATCGGGAACCGCACCTAGCCTCAACAATCGCAACTGGCTGATCTCTATTCTTTTCTCGGCAAATCAGAATTTGAGCCAAACGCTGCTCGGAATAATACCCATTAGCCATCCAGCCGATAGGTGCGCCCGCGATCGCGCCAACTGCTAAACCAGTGATCAGGCTCCCAATAAGATGCTTTCTGGCGATCGGGTTTTGTTGCATAAAAATTTATCCTAAACACTTAACCTTAGCAAAAATACCACAAAGAAAATTTACTGTCTTCCTCCTATTTACTTATTTCCTAAGTAGTAACCCACCCTAAGTAAGGTGCGGATTGGGCACCTTACTTAGTATCTAGGATGCCCAATTTTAGGCCAAATCAAACAGCAAAAATTCAGCATCTGCCGTAGCTTCAATCACCACCTCAGACTCCCCGCTAAGCGCCGCAGCGTCGCCATTTTTCAAAGGCAAACCGTTGAGCAAAACCGAGCCGCGAGCAACTTGCACCCAAGCATGGCGATTCGGCTGCAAAGCATGAGAAACCCGCGAGTCTTTATCCAAAACAGCCGCATACAAATCCACATCTTGATGCACTTTCACCGCACCATCTCTCGCATCTCGCGCCGCCACTAAACGCAGTTTTCCGTGCCTTTCTGCTAGGGGAAACTCCCGCTGCTCGTAACTCGGCTGCAAGCCTTTTGTATCGGGTAACAGCCAGATTTGCAGCAAATGAACCGGGTCTGTTTGCGAGTTATTAAACTCGCTGTGCTGGATACCCGTACCTGCACTCATCCGCTGTACTTCACCGGGTTTAATCACTGCACCAGTACCCAAACTGTCCTTGTGTTCTAATGCTCCTTCTAATACATAAGTAATGATTTCCATGTCGCTGTGTCCATGAGTGCCGAAACCTTTGCCGGGGCTAACGACATCCTCATTAATTACGCGCAAAGAGCGAAAATTCATATAATTTGGATCGTAATAGCCTGCAAAAGAAAATGTGTGGTAACTGTCCAGCCAACCGTGATTAGCGTGTCCTCTTGCTTCACTTTTTCTAACGGTAATCATTTGCTGAATCCTCAGTGAAATTTATCGGGTGTTTCTTTGATGTTTTTATTTTAAGCCGAGTCAAGCTATTATGGATAGTACGCACTTAAAAGTGCGGTACTTACCACAAATATACTATGCAAGTCCAAGAAGTAAAAGTCGATCGAGCAAATTGCCCTGTAGAACGAACTCTAGAGGTGATTGGCGGGCGCTGGAAAGTCTTGATTCTGCGGGAGTTGTTTCCAGGAGTGAAGCGCTTTAACGAGCTGCAACGAGCTGTCAACGGCATTACTCAGAAGATGCTGACGCAGCAACTGCGGGAAATGGAATCAGACGGGATTGTGCATCGGGAAGTTTACCTGCAAGTGCCGCCAAAAGTTGAATATTCGCTAACGCCTTTGGGCGAAAGTCTCAAACCGATTATTAATGCCATGCACGAATGGGGAATTCAGCATATTAGCGAAGATGGAAAATGAGCGGTTTCTAAATGGTTTTTTCCGTCTTCCGACAGATTTCAAATTTTCAACCTAGTTCAACAATAATAATATGAACAACATAGAGCGACTCGCCACCCTCAACCGCATCCGCAAACTCAGCCGCCTGATGGATACCGCCATTGGCATCCCCGGCACTAAATTTCGCATTGGTTTAGACCCCATTATCGGTTTAGTTCCGGGTGCTGGGGATATCGTAGACACCGCGTTTTCCGCCTACCTAATTTATTTAGCAACTCGATTCAACCTCCCCCAAAAAACTCTAGGAAAAATGATTTACAATATCGGTCTAGAAGCCGTTGTTGGTTCAGTACCTTTAATCGGAGATATCTTCGATGCTTTTTATAAATCAAACATGAGAAATCTGGCGCTTTTAGAAGCACACCTCGAAGCAGTTGAACCCGAACTAGCCGCAGTTGCAGAACCTATTCCTGAACCGATTAAATTGTAGGGGCTGGTTTCACCAACAATAATTGTAAATAACCAACAATCTCTCAAACCAGCCCCCATCAAACGAAAAATCAGAATGTAGATTTTCCGCATTCGAGCCAAATTTAATGTTGATGTGGGTTATCTGTTGTGGTGGCGGGTTTATCTAGATTGTTGGTACTCGTCAGATATTATTCGTCCAACACGCCCTTACAAAATAATCGCTGATGTCGTTTAACTGCTTCCACCAAAGCAACAACATCGGCTTCCAGAGTATTAAAAGCCGTTACCAGTCTAACAGTACATTCATCCCACCGATAAAACAGAAAGCCCTCAGCTAAAACCGCTGTAATTACCGATTCGGGAAGTTGAATAAAAATCTCATTGGCTTCAACCCGATGGCAAAACTTCGCTCCCTCAAGTCCCGCCAAACCTTCTGCTAATTGGGCTGCCATATTATTTGCATGAGCCGCATTCTTGAGCCACAAATCATCCGTTATATACGCTTCCAACTGCGCCGACAAAAACCGCATTTTCGAGAAAAGATGCCCGCTGCGCTTGCGGTAAAAAGGGAAAGTCTTTGCTAATTCTTGATTAAAAAAAACCACAGCTTCCGCAGCCATCGCGCCGTTTTTTGTCGCTCCAAACGAGAGAATATCTACACCGGCGCGCCAAGTGACATCCGCCGGAGAACAGCCAAGACTGGCGACAGCATTGGCAAAGCGAGCTCCATCCATGTGCAGGTGCAAATTGTGAGCGCGAACCACTTCCGAAATGTGGGAAATTTCCGCTGGATTGTAGACTGTGCCGGCTTCGGTTGCTTGAGTGATGCTGACGGCTGCGGGCTGTACGTGGTGGACGACACCTGCACCAGCGCGATCGAGCATTTTTGCTAAAGTCTCTGCCTCTATTTTACCATGATTTCCTGTTACTGTCACTAACTTTGCACCGCCTGTAAAAAACTCGGGCGCCCCGCATTCATCTAAATTAATATGAGATTCCGCGTGACAGTAAACAGCGCCGTAAGGAGGAGTAACAACCGCAAGGGCTAGCGCATTAGCAGCAGAACCGGTTGCTACAGGAAAAACAGTCACCGATGTCTCGAACAAATCCGAAAATTTAACTTGCAAACGCTGCGTATATTCATCATCTCCGTAAGACATCACAGCACCGCAATTAGCCGCTGCAATCGCCGCCATAATCTCCGGCGAAACCCCGGTTGCATTGTCGCTACAAAAATTCATTAGAATAATTGGTAAATAGAATCTATAATATAACTCAACCCTCAGCAGTCAACACTCAAGCATTAAACCAAGAGGCAGAATTATGGCAGAATACCGTCAAATAGAATACCGCATCGGCAAAGACGGCAAAATTACCGAAACCGTCCTCAACGCCACCGGTTCGAGTTGCACCGAAACCACCGCCGGAATTGAAAAAGCTCTTGGAAAAGTAGAATCTCAAGATTTGCTGCCAGAATACTACGAAGGCGAAGAAAATTTGATCGTTGAACAAACGCAGACTTTAAAACAAGTTTAGAAGAGTTAAAGATGTTTGAGATCCTCGGTGCAACAGTTGATGTAACAACACTGCCTGCCTTCAGCTTCGCGCTAGCTATCGGGGGCATTTTTCTCATTTTAGTCTACCTTTATGCTGCATCTGAGGCGGGAGATGCGATCGAGTTTAAGTACGATACAATTCTGCGGGAACGCATGAATCAGCTAGACATACTCGATTGGCAAGACTTAGGCGAAAAAGCAGGCTTAAGTCGCTTTGGGGTGCGCTTAGTGCGGCAGGGAGACGTGGGAAAACTCACGGTAGACCAACTGAGACGGCTGGCAACAGTGCTGAATTTGAATTTCCAAGAGTTCGATCGCACTTTGAGCGCGCTGCCAATGTCGGCTACAATCACAACTAATCCCACCGAAATTGAAGAATTGAGGCAGCAGTGTTTCCGGCTGCGATCAGAATTGCAGCAGCAAAAAGCTCAACTAACTGCCGATTTTCGCCGCGCTACCTTTGAACAGTTGCAAACTTTGTTAACAAACTATCCCGCCGCCCGCAAAATGGCAGAAGCCAAGCCGGATATGCCCGCCAAAAATCTCTCAGCTTTGTTTACTCCCTTAGAAAACCTGTTATCAAGCTGGGATTTTGAAACGATTGGTTCTGCCTGGGAACAAACTGCTTACAATCCGCAGTTGCACCAGCCGGATGTTGAGGATATAACAGAAGGAGAATTAGTTTATATTCGGTTTGTCGGCTATCGGGAGGGAGAGCGAATTCTTACTCCGGCTAAAGTTAGTCGCACCCTTCCAGCGGGAATTAAAAATTAAGTAAGGGGCGCAATGCGACCCTACAAATAGAGTAAATGCGTAAGTCCTATAAACTTAGCTGCACCACCCAGCGCCGCATGAAAAATTAAATCTAAAATCTAAACTTTAAAATCTAAAATCACCATGACTACAGTTGCCATTGACTTCGGCACCAGCAATACGGTTGTCTGCATTCTCAACCCGGATACGCAAACACCAGAAACTTTGAGACTCGGCGAGATGTCACGCATTTTTAAAACGAAGAATTCGAGCGGAGATGTTCGAGAAATATCTGTAGTGCCGACTTTAGTCTTTGTGCAAAATGCCGGAGAGTTGGTGTTGGGAGAAAAAGTGCGATCGCAGCGTTTGGGGCAATCCCATCCCGACCGTTTTTTCCAAGCTTTTAAACGCGATTTAGCTGCGGACTTTCAGCCACCGCCCCGCAATATCGACGGCGATACCTACACAGCCGAATCAGTAGCCGAACAGTTTATCAAAACTATTTGGAAACAATTATATTTACAAAATATACAGCCAGACAAAGTAATTTTTACAGTCCCCGTTGGAGCCTTTGAGCGATATCTAGATTGGTTTCGCGACTTAGGAGAAAGTTTGGGAGTTGCGGAAGTTCAGGTAATAGATGAATCCACAGCCGCCGCCCTGGGATATGCAGTAAAACGCCCTGGCTCTCTAGTTTTAGTAGTTGATTTTGGCGGCGGAACTTTAGATTTAAGTTTAGTTCGTACTGCTCTAACCCCCCCCTTACCCCCCCTTACCAAGGGGGGGAGAAATCTCGCTTCCCCCCTTAGCCAGGGGGAGAGAAATCTCGCTTCCCCCCTTAGCAACGCGGGGACAAATCTCGCTTCCCCCCTTACCAAGGGGGGGAGAAATCTTGCTCCCCCCCTTACCAAGGGGGGGCTGGGGGGGGTACGTGCCGAAGTGTTGGCAAAATCGGATGCTTATGTCGGCGGCGAAGATATTGACATCTGGATTGTCGAAGATTATTTGCGGCAAATTGGTTCGTCGCGGGCAGAAGTCGGCCCAGTTGGCTGGCAGAATTTATTAGAAATAGCAGAAAAATTAAAAATTCAACTTTCTCAAGTTAATGAGGCGAAGGAAAGCTGGTTTGACGATGAAAATTTTATGTCTTATGACTTGCAGCTAAACCGAGACAAGCTTGAGGAAATTCTGGAATCTAGGCAGTTGTTAGAACAGTTGCGGGAAAGTTTAGATGAAGTTCTGAGTATTGCACTGGGAAAAGGTATCGGCAAAGCAGATATCGAACAGGTTTTGCTGGTAGGAGGAACTTCTCTAATTCCGGCTGTATCTAATTTAGTGGTTTCGTATTTTGGGCGGCAAAAAGTCCAAAGAGACAAGCCTTTTGAAGCAGTGGCGCACGGTGCTTTAGTATTGACACAATTAGCGAGTGTTGACGATTATTTGCGCCACAGCTATGCAATTCGCCTTTGGGAACCTTATGCTAAAGCTTATGCTTATTCGCCGATATTTAGCAAGGAAATGAAGTATCCCTGTCAAAGTTCCGAAGAGTTGACGCTGCAAGTGGCAATTGAAGGGCAAAGGGAAATTCGGTTAGATATTGGGGAAGTTGCGGAGGTATCGCAAGCGGAGGTTATTTTTAATGAAAAAGGGCAAATGACGAGCAGTTGGCTCAACAAACAGACGGATTTTCGCTCTTTGGACAGCCACCACCAGCAGGTTTGTGTGGCGCATTTGAACCCGCCTGGGGTATTGGGAATTGATAGGGTTTCGGTGAGTTTTGAGGTGGATGAGAGGCGGGTTTTGTTGGCGACGGTGCGGGATTTGGTGACTGGTAAGGTGTTGGTGGAAAAAGGGGCGATCGCCAAACTGCAATAATGATAAAATTTTTAGATAACATTCGGATCTTGAAATCGGTACTACACAAACTCTCGCCCGGATGGTGCGCGGACTGAAGAATATCGATTTAAATCAAATTTATGCCGCCATGAAAAAGCAACAAAATAAATTCAGCCACCTGACGGCCATCGAGAGAATTTATCTGTCATTTCCAGCCCGATTTTTATTGGATAAAAACTTGCTGCAAGGCAAAGTCTTAGATTTTGGCTGCGGCTTGGGCAGCGATGTGAGATTGTTGCAGCAAAAAGGCTTCGATATTACGGGTTATGACCCTTATTATTTCCCGGAATTCCCCGAAGATAAATTTGACACCATTATTTGCTTTTATGTTTTAAATGTTTTGTTTCCCGAAGAACAAGCTAATGTCCTGATGGAAGTGTCGCACCTGTTGAAACCGGGAGGGAATGCGTATTTTGCGGTGAGAAGGGATATCAAAAAAGAAGGCTTTCGAGAACATTATGTCCACAAAAAACCTACATATCAGTGCATTGTCAAACTTCCCTTTAAGCCAGTTCACCTAGATGAGTCTTGCGAAATTTACAAATACGTTCATTACAACCATCAAAGAAATTCTACTAATAACTGTATATTCTGCAATCCTTACAAAAACCTAACTTTGCTAACTGAATCAGCAACAGCTTTTGCGATGTTTGACGGTTATCCCGCCAGCAAAGGTCATGTTTTAATCATCCCAAAACGTCACGTTGCTAATTATTTTGAACTGCCTTTTCGAGAGCAATCGGCTTGCTGGTTTATGGCTAATAAGGTGCAAGAAATGTTAAGTAAAGAATTTCAGCCTGACGGGTTTAATGTGGGAATCAATATTAATAAACAGGCTGGTCAAAGTCGCACTCACGCGGCTATTCATGTTATCCCCCGTTACCATGGCGATGCGGCGGGGAATAAAGGCGGAATTAGGTATGTGATTCCCAAGAGTGAAAAATAAAAGTTAGCCAATTGTCAAAGAACTTATTTTTTACCGCAGAGGCGCAGAGAACACAGAGGTATAGAGAAGAGAGGAATTCATAATTTTTGTAAGGATTGTTATATTTGAGCAAACGGCGAGCAAAATAGAGTTAAAATGTGTTTGCAAGGTCTAAAACTACACATTAGCAGCAATTTGGTGTTCTGTTTATGTCTAAGCGCAAAAAGCAAGAATGGCTCAAGGAAACCTTAGAGCTTAAAGAAGACCACAATTGGAAGTCAAAGCCTGGAACTCGAATTTTTGTAGCAGGAAGAGGTGCAGTCCGCTTTGATGTCCCGGAAGATTGGCATTTTGAACCGGATACTAAGTCGTTCCGATTTACGGATAAAAAGCCGCCGGATGATGATTGTTGTTTGGAGGTTTCGTTTAATTTGCTACCACCTAATAACTGGGCAGATTTTCCGCTGGTGCCGCTATTACAGAAGGTGGTTGAAGATGATACGCGGAATCCGATCGCTTTTGGGGACATTATCCAATTGAAGCGGCAAACTGCCCGCATTGTTTGGACTGAATTTAAGTTTATCGACCCTCCAGAACAGCGGGAAGCTTATTCGCGAATCTGTATTGGATTGGGTTCTAATGTTCAGTGTTTGATTACTTTTGATTACTGGGTTGACGATGCTGAACATTTGACTCCTGTCTGGGATACGGTGATGGATTCGTTAGTTCTGGGTTTGTTTATTAGCGACCCTCGAACGGGGTTCGCACGGCCAGATTAGACCGATTTTCTGGGAAACTTTCAACAACTAATTTTGCTAAGTGTTGAATTGGTAAGCCATCGGCCAGTAAATTTAGAACCAACATTAAACTTTACAACCGCTTTGCCATGAAAATATCTGGCTTGCCAATTCCGTTCGCGTCGGGCATTACTCCGACGATCGCAAAACCCATTTTTTGATAAAATTCGTAGGGATGACCGCGCAAATTTCTAATTTTGGCAACGTGTTCCCAAACGTTAGGATAAAGATTGATGCCTGAAAGAGTTGTTTGATTGTCTTCGTCGTCGGTTCCCACCCACAGCACGATCCCTCCCCGGTTTTTAGCTTCTGTTGCTAAATCAGCTACGAGCGATCGACCAATTCCTTGTCCGCGAAATTCTGTTCCCACTACCAGCGGATGCAGTTCCCAAACATTACCGTCATACTGTTTAATTCCGCCAATCCATCCCAAAACTTGATTGCTGTCGCCGACAGCAATTCGACTGATGCGATCGGCTCCTAAAGATTCTTGCACTTCTTGCAAAGCAGAATTTAGATCGGGCCAAGCATCGGGCCAATGCTCTTTAAAACCTTCAACTATTAATTTAGCTACCTGTTGAATTTTTGGCTCGTCAACCGCACGCAAATCTGTAATTTGTACGTTCATGATTTTACATACTAAATCAAGGATTACGGACTAATACGCTCACAAACCAGATTTTATAACCGGGGAAACGGTCAAAACGAAATATTATTCATAGTCTTCAGGCTCCTTATGTTCCCAAAGCGAAAAGTTATTATTGAAAACTTGCGTGAAGCGAAGCTATCCCGCAGGGAATCGCCCGTTAGCGAATCCCTGGAAGATGATCGCCAATTCCCCGCAAAATACTAACACAAATACCGTACAATTATCCCACCATCCGGCATCAACCAACCTGCTAACCCCATGCTTTGCGATTACCTAGTACAAATCCTCACCGCCCGCGTCTACGATGTTGCTCAAGAAACAGCCCTAGAAGTCGCCCCCAATCTATCAGCACGGCTCAACAATAAACTTTTGCTGAAGCGAGAGGATATGCAGTCGGTGTTTTCCTTCAAACTGCGGGGTGCGTACAACAAAATGGCGCAACTGTCGCCGGATTTGCTAGCACAAGGTGTCATTGCAGCTTCCGCCGGCAATCACGCCCAAGGAGTCGCCCTCGCCGCCCGCCACCTGGGAACTCGCGCGATTATCGTCATGCCCGTAACGACGCCGCAGGTGAAGGTAAATGCGGTGATATCCCGTGGTGGAGAGGTAGTCTTGCATGGGGATACCTACGACGATGCTTACGCTTTTGCGCGTCAATTAGAGGCGGAAAAAGGTATGACTTTTATTCACCCTTTTGATGACCCCTACGTGATAGCTGGACAGGGTACGATCGGCATGGAAATTCTGCGGCAACATCAAAAACCAATTCACGCGATTTTTGTGGCAATTGGCGGCGGTGGATTGATTTCGGGAATTGGGGCTTATGTCAAGCGGTTGCGGCCGGAAATTAAGATTATTGGCGTCGAACCGGTGGATTCCGATGCAATGAATCAATCACTGAAAGCGGGTAAACGGGTGCGTTTGTCGCAGGTGGGTTTATTTGCTGACGGCGTTGCTGTGCGGGAAGTGGGGGAGGAAACTTTTCGGTTGTGTCAGGAGTATGTGGATGAGATTATTTTGGTGCATACGGATGATGTTTGCGCCGCGATTAAGGATGTTTTTGAAGATACGCGATCGATCTTAGAACCTGCTGGCGCTTTGGCGATCGCAGGTGCCAAAGCTTACGTGGAACGGGAACAAATCGCAGGAGAAACATTAATTGCTGTTGCTTGCGGCGCGAACATGAATTTCGATCGGCTGCGTTTTGTAGCAGAAAGAGCCGAGTTTGGCGAACGCCGCGAAGCCATTTTTGCAGTCACAATTCCCGAACAACCGGGAAGTCTCCGCAGGTTTTGCGAATGTTTGGGTAAGCGCAATTTAACTGAATTTAGCTATCGAATTGCGGATAAAAAAGCAGCACATATTTTTATTGGTGTACAAATTCAAAACCGTGCGGATGCGGTGAAGATAGCCGCAAGTTTTGAAGATTGTGGCTTCAAGACTTTGGATTTAACTGATGATGAATTAACGAAATTGCACGTGCGGCATATGGTGGGCGGGCGTTCGATGCTGGCCGATCATGAATTGTTTTATCGCTTTGAATTTCCCGAACGTCCGGGTGCGTTGATGAAGTTTGTCGGTTCGATGAGCCCTAACTGGAATATCAGCGTTTTTCACTATCGAAATAACGGCGCAGATTACGGGCGAATTGTGGTGGGAATTCAGGTACCGCCCGATGAGATGCAGGAGTGGCAGGCTTTTTTGGATACGCTGGGCTATCAGTATGGGGATGAGAGTCAAAATCCGGCGTATAAGCTATTTTTAAGATAGTTTGGTTTGTGGTCTTGAAACAAATTAATATTTATGAACAGGATCAAAAAAATATTGCCGTTTTTTTTGATGATTTTTGCTGTTGCTGTTGTGGCAGCAGTTGCACATTTTGCGATCGAACAACTTTCCAGCCCAGTCAGTTATTTTCAACCTGTGGATACCAGAGATGGTGCAGAGTTGTACAAAAAACAACTACCCAACGGAAATCTGGCTTATTTGCAAGTTATTAACGTCCCAAAAATGCAAATAGACCAGCTAATTGGAGAGGTCGATCGGATGGCTTTCAATAAAGGATTGTATTATCAGGGAGAAAACAAATATTACAGTCCTTTTTTTAAGAGCAAGTTGTTCTCTGAAGTTACAGGTGAATACAAAAAGCTTTACGGCAATGGTGTTTTTTCCGTGATTAACTGTTCTTTTTTTGAACAATACGAACGCAGCACGCAGCTATCTTTTCCTATCAAATTCAACGGTCAAGTGATTACTGGCGGTAACGGCATCTACGGCCCCGTCAAGAAGCCCAAAGATGGGAAGTATAAAAATGTTCGATTGAAAGCTTTGGTCTGGAACGATCGAGAAGCATATATCACAAATTACGAACCGCAAACAGGAAAGCCATTGAATCAAAAAGAGGTACAAAATGCAGTTGTTACTTACGAATACAAGGACCATCCAGCTAAACTCATATCTAAAAATCCAGCAAATAGGTATCACGTCATCGGTACGCTGGACAAAGATGGTCGCAAGGGTAATGAATTGCTGGCAATTATCACAGTTAATGAAGCGACATTAGATGCAGCAGCTAAGTTAATGCGAGAATTCGGAGTGAAAGGAGATATAGTGACGATCGACGGCGGACTCTCAACTTATCTATTCAATCCTAAAATCGGCGAGATTATGTTGCCTCAATCAAATAATATTGCCACTCGGGAACTGCCGCACTATTTAGGGTTTAGGAATAGAAAATCTCAGACAGCTTCACCAAAAATATTGGTGGCTAAACCAGCAGGAAAAGTGCAGGTGGAAGCAAATAAACCTTATTTGATTTTGTGGAGAGACAATATTCAGGAGGAGGTCAAGATTGAGCTGTATCAAGAGAAGAAGTTGGTTGAAAGCATAGCCAACCGCGCGACTAGCGATGGGGTTTATGAATGGAAACCTAAGATTGCGGTAAAATTAGGCTCTTTGATTCGGATTTCAAGTGTTAAAAATGCCAAGGTGTCTGGGGCTTTGCAGTTGTGATGATTGTTGTTGACATTGCAGAAAATTGTGGTGGTTGAGCGGGTCATGCTAAGGATGTCGGTTACGAACTTTTGCAAATGTTATCTGATATCTTTGATGAAGAAGTTGATAAAAAAAATCTTAAATCCGTCGTACAACGGCAAGGTAATCTCAATATTTCTTTGGGCGCTCGAAGCTTTAACAGTAATAATAATATAATCGGCTGTGTAAACATGGGTTCCGAAGAACCCACTCCTACCCCCGATAAAAGTCAGCCGAAAAATCCCGACTTGCAGGAGGAAAGCAAAAATCAGACTAAGATGGAAACAATTGATAAATTACGGCAGTTTGGCTTGAGCGACGAGCAAATTGCAGAAGCGCTAGATATACCTTTAGAGCAGGTTAAGCAGGTGGACTTGGAGGAGTAAATCTGTGGTATCTCCGAATTTTACTGGATCGGGCGATTCCCTACGGGATAGCTTCGCTTCACGCTCTTAGTTGTTTTGTTATAATCATCGAAGGTTGCCTTTTGGAAGTAAAATAAAATATCCCCAGATTTTTTCAGCTATGAACACAAAACTCATTGAATCCTTAGTACAAATCATCCAGACTCTCTCAGAAGACGAGCAATTGCTAATAAAAGCAAAACTATTTAATAACATCCCCTATCCTTCTACTGTGGAACTAACCCAGTTAGCCCAAAGCGGAGGAGCATTTCAATTCCTGCACGACGAACCTGATATTTACACCCTTGAAGATGGAGAGCCAATTTAGTGAAGCTAAAAAAAGGAGATATTGTTTTAGCTGAATTTCCTTTTACAGATTTGAGTCAGAAAAAGTTACGTCCGGCTTTAGTGCTGTGGGCAAGTTCAACCATAGATGAAATTACGATATGCTTCATTTCTTCGCAAAATGTCTCTAGCCTAAGTTTAGATGAATTTGCTTTAAATGCTTCAGATCCAGAATTTCCCAGCACGGGATTAAGAGTATCTTCTAAAGTTAGAGTGACTCGGATTGTCAGCCTTGAACAGAGATTAATACTGAGACGATTGGGCGAGTTAGGAAGTCAGCAAATGCAGCAATTGAATGCAACTATCATACAAGCATTTCAATTAGTATAGCCTTGTTTACTATCGCGCGCTTGCCGGAAACGATCGCAAATCTCTGCAATAAAGGTTTCGCCGTCAATCGGTGGAGTATGTTCGGACATGGCAACAGCAGCATCTATCTTAACTCGTACAGTATCGATCCATTGGCGATCGGCGAGAGCTGCTTGGAACTCATCAAGCCATTCGAGAAACTCTGCGAGTTCATTTTCTGGAAGTTCCCTTACTGCTGTCTTGAGTTCTGAAATGTTCATGGGTAATTAACTTTTTTTGCTAATAGCCGTTTACCTATGGCAATCCTAAATCATTTGTGAATTTCTTACTCCCTCCCCTTAGTAAGGGGAGGGCTGGGGTGGGGTAAAAAATTTACGACTCCTGCAAGGATTTCTATGTGTACTCCAACGATCAAATTGTTCCCATGAAATAGGGGAGAAAATCTCAGACGCACCCTACAACACAAACTAGAATCATCGTGCAAACTCATAGGCAATATTCGTGATGCGGCCGCGCCAGTAGGGCAATAGCGAGCCATCAGGCAGTTGCCACGCCACCTCGCCGGAGAGGGGAATCCGCATACCGTCTCGCAATTCGTAGTCCCAGAAGCGGCCCTGCCAGGGCGCAAACACCAGTCCCCCGTTAACTGTACGGGCGCGGGCCTCGGCGCGGATACTGGCGATTAGCCCTGCTTCATCAAAGCGGAAATCCAGGGAAACAGCGGTGTCGCCATCCTGTAGCGTTGCTCTGGCCGAAGAATTGTCGATCGCCTCCCAGCGAACACCCTGACTTGGCAGCAGTCTCGTCGGATACCAAGCCGCCTCCGCGAAAAAGCGCATCAGTTCCCCAAGTGCCGCTTCTGGAGTGCCGCGGATATCCGCCAGAGTCACCAGGCCAAGCAGCGCCGCATGGAGGATGCCTTCGCCAGAAATGTAGGCATCATGAACGAACGCATTGATACCGGGCATCATGGCAATTCGCCCGTCCCAGTCAAAGCCAGGGCGCTGAGTAATTACGAGTTGAGTTGAAGTGAAGGCGCTCCATTTTTCTGCGGTTTCACTCATGTTAAACGTGCCTTGGTGGGAAACCCGCGCTGTTGCAATTAGCGGTTGTGCATCCTGGAGCACCGCGCGAAAGTAGCGCTGCACTGGCTGGGGTAAATCGGCGATTTCCCGCGCATCAAATGTGAGAGGTTTAATCGGTAAGCGTGCAGCTTCGAGATTGGCTCGCAGTTCCTTGGTACCGAGATGCCAGCGGTATGCTCCAAGGGCGATCGCGCCAACAATGCCAACTACAAGCGCCAGGATGATTAGTACGATCGGCGATCGCCACATGGTGATTCCTCTTGATACCTAAAAACGAGTTAATCAAGCGCGAGTCTTAAACCCATCTACCGACTACAACTCTCAGCGTTCCATCTGCCAAAGTTTCCTCTTCTTCAACATGAAAACCCTCTGACTGCACCGCCGCCATCAAACTTTTGCGCGCGTATTTTTGACTAATTGAATTGACAAAATCCTGCTGGTTAATTCGAGCGCCCCAAAAATCCGCCACCAATTCATAATCCTCTCCGCTGCGGCGAAAACCCAAATCGTAACCATTGGATTGCCGAATCACGTACTCCGCATTAGTTTTGTCACCCCGATAACCCCGTACCTGCACATTGCACTCTACTTGATAACCCAACTCTTCCAACACTTGATGTAGCAGTTCGCCGTTCTTGATCTGAACCTTGATCGTTGTGAAGTGTGACATATCACTTTCGGATTTTTGTGTGAAACGCTGATTTGATTATAATACTATAAACAACAACAGTCAATAAGTTATAAGTTGCGCTCTTAAACTTGGTTTTCGCGTGACAGAAAGCAGCCAGGGAAAAGCCACCGGATTCATCTGTGAGGTCGCTTTCTTCAATCCTCCAATTATGCAATCTAAAATCTAAAATCTAAAATCTAAAATCCTATGATGCCCGACAATTATAACCAACCCAGAGAATATGATGCCGTCCTCGGCGGCCAAAGTCAAATCCCGATCGCCGGCGCAGTTTTGGGAGGCATCGCCGGGGTCAAGCAGCGCTTCAACAGTCCTAGTATCGAGGCTCGGATTGCCGCTGTTAAAGATGCTCCTAAATACGGAGGCGCTGGTTTAAATTTAGCAATTGAGGCGCTGCTTGACCCCGCAGCAGAAGTGCAGCGAGTTGCTTATTTAATTTTGCGATCGAGGACAGAACCTCTAGTGCGCCAAGCTTTAAAAGACTTCGTGCCTTACAAGCTTTTTGACTGCATCCAGACGCTCAAAACAGGGACAAATCTGGCGATTAGTCCCGGAGGTGATCGCACGGCGAGTTTGCACGGGAAAATAATTAGAATTTGCGATGTAGATACAGGAGAAATACTCTATACTGTTGACAAGTATCCCCGCGCTCAAGAAACTTTTGTACTTTGCCAAGAAAGCGAAGTTTTTGTGAGGATCAGAAATACGCCGAAACATCGTGCGATCGAAATTTGGCAAGGAGGAGAATTGCGGCATACTTCCCTCGGACATGAAGGGGAAATTAGCGCAATTGTCATCAGTCCCGACAGTCAAGTTATCGCCACAGGTTCGGCAGATACTACTATTAAAATATGGAATTTAGAGACGGGAAAGTTAATCTGTACCTTTGGCAGTCTTTTAACTTGGGGAGCTCATAAAGCAGGAATTGTTAGTCTTGCTTTTAGCCCGATCGCACAAACTCTCGCTAGCAGCAGTTCTGACGGTACAATTAAACTGTGGAACCTCCGCAGCAGAGAATGCTCCCAAACAATTAAGGGTTACGCGAATTGTCTGGCTTTGAGCCCAGACGGGCAGACTTTGGCTACTGGCGGCTGGGACAGAAACATTCAACTGCGGCAGCTATCGAATCCAGATAGTTCAATCACTTTGGCAGGGCATTTTAACTCGATAAATGCGATCGCCTTTAGTCCCGACGGACTAACTGTTGTCAGTGCTAGTGCGGATGGTAATATCAAATTTTGGAATGCCAGTACAGGCGAAAATATTCACACTCTCAGCGGACATCAAAACTCTGTTACTTGTCTTACTTTTAGCAGCGATGGTGAAAGTATTATCAGTGGCAGCTTAGACAAAACTGTCAAAATTTGGGGAGTTATACCATTTTAGATTTTAGATTTTAGATTTTAGATTGAAGAATAGGGAATGACTGATCGGCTATGGGTTTGGATCTTGCCTAGAGTTGCAATTTTATTGACGGCTATTAATTTAATTCCCGCGAATATCAGACTAAAAAAATATTATTCCAATGCCAACAGAAAGGATATTGTTCTTATATTTTTTATCCCTCAACCCAGTTTTTTTCGTATAACCCCGGTTTAGCAAGGCAAGCCTGCGTCCAGGACTATTATCATAAAACTCGCTCGGACGGACTTCCTAACTACAAGCACCTTTTATGACTGGTAATTGACCGGATATGATATCAAGAGTGCGTCCTGGACTGTTTAATATTTCCAAATTCCCGATTCCCGATTCCTCGGTGCGTGAATCTACGCAAACAAATATAATAAATTTACAATTCCAGTTCTTGTGCAAGCCGAGGATTGCGGAAATTATTTTTGCACTACTACGTATACTTACAGTGAAAGTACCGATTCGCAGGCATTATTCAGCTTGTTGTCAAGTTTTGAACAGTAGCCAGAAAGCGTGATTGAGCTGCAATTCCTGAATCATTTAAACGAGGTTTAAACTATCGCATATTGCTCAAATGAGTATCGCAGCTAACTGTAATATTTGACTGAAAAAGTTTATGCTTAAAAGATAGGCTGGGGTTAAATATACAGTGCACTTCCAGAGTAACCATGTCACACTGCAACCAATCCATCTGTCGTTCCCGCAATCTCGCAGAAATGTGCGACACTACTGCCAGTTGGCAGCAAAAAGCCGATCGACTAACGGTAGAATTAAACAGCACGCGCGATCGGCTTCACGCAGAAATCGATCGGCTCAAACAAGCCAACGAAACCCTTCACGCCGCTGTCAGTTGTGCTCCAATTTTCCTGTGGGCAACAGACAGAGAAGGCAAGTTAACCCTTGCAGCAGGGAAAGGATTAGAAAATTTGGGACTCAAACCAGGTGCAACTGTCGGGCGATCGATTTTTGAAGTTTACAGCAGCCAGCCAGATATCTTAGAAAATATTGCCGAGGTATTAGCAGGAAACGATCGCACTTGGAACGTCCGAGAGAGGCATTTTATTCACGAAATTCGATCGGCAGCCCTGCGAGATGGAAACGGCGAAGTTGTCGGCGCAGTGGGTGTTTCTACTGAAATTACCGAGCGCGAGCAGTTCATTGCCACTCTGGAAACGGCAAATCAAGAATTAGAAGAGAGACTGCAGCAGCAGACGGCAGTCTTCAATGCAGCACTTGCTGAAAGCGAAAAAAAGTACCGCAACCTCGTAGAAACATCCCAAGAATTGATTTGGTCGATCGATATTGAAGGCCTCTTGACTTTTGTCAATTCCGCCGCCAAACGCATCTATGGTTACGAACCGCCAGAAATGATCGGACGACGCTTCACCGATTTTTTAGTTCCCGATCAAGAAAGTAGACCAAGAGAAATATTTGCCCAACTTTTAGCGAGAACCAGAATTCAGCCACAAACCGCTAATTCTCCTTACGAAACAGTACACATTCGCAAAGACGGTACTCCCGTTCACCTGCGCGTCAACAGCATCGTCAACCAAGCTGAAAACGGCGCTATTTTAGGCTTGTGCGGAACGGCGACAGATATTAGCGATCGCAAGCGATCGGAAGAAGCACTCCAAGAAGCTACAGACCAACTTCGCGCCGTTTTGGATGCCGTACCCGGACTGATTTCTTGGATCAGTTCAGATTTGCGGTATATAGGAGTCAACCAGCACTTAGCAACCTCATTTAACCTGTCTCCTGAAAGCTTTGTCGGTCAAGAAATCAACTTTCTCGACAAAGGCTCGACTTTCGGAGAACTGATCCGAATTTTTTTTGACAGTTCATCTCAGCAAACCTGCCAAGAAATAGACCTACAAATTAACGGTTTCGTCCGCAACTATTTGATCGTAGCTCAGAAATATAATCAGGGAACCGCAGCAGTTTCTGTAGGAATAGACATTACCGACCGCAAGCGGGCGGAAGCTCTCAAAAACCAATTGATCTGCTCGTTGCAAGAATCAGAACACAAATTTCGCAGCCTTTATGAAGCCACCAGCGACGCAGTAATGTTGCTTGACGAAAAGGAGTTTTTTGACTGCAATCCCGCCACCTTAAAAATATTTGGCTGTAGCAACAAACAAGAATTTTACGGCAAGCATCCGAGGGAATTTTCTCCGCCATTTCAGCCTAACGGACAAGATTCAGCCAGTTTAGCTTCACAGAAAATGAACATAGCAATGCTCATAGGTAGCTGTCGATTTGAATGGGTACACCAACGACTCGACGGTTCAGAATTTTCCGCAGAAGTTCTGTTAAACGCAATGGAAATTAACGGAAAAAAATTTCTCCAAGCAGTAGTACGCGACATTACCGATCGCAAACGGGATGAGGATCAAATCAAAGCCTCCCTCGCCGAAAAAGAAGTCCTTCTCCAAGAAATTCACCACCGCGTCAAAAACAACCTCCAAGTTATTTCTAGCCTGCTGAAACTTCAGTCTCGCTACATTCAAGACAGCCGCGTTAGTGAAATGTTAAAAGAAAGTCAAAACCGAGTCAGATCAATGGCTCTGGTTCACGAACAATTATATCACTCCAAAGACTGGTCAAACATTGATTTTGCTGAATACATCCAAAATCTCGCCCACAATTTATTCCAAGCTTATGAAAATCATGCAGAAGGCGTTAAGTTGCAAACAAATATTGCGCCGTGTTCTCTCAATATTGATACGGCAGTTCCTTGCGGATTAATTATCAACGAGCTTGTGACAAATGCTTTAAAATATGCTTTTAAAGGACAAGTTAAAGGTAAAATTAACATAGATTTCACTTTAGATAATAAGAGAGTTTGCGTGCTAACTGTGAGCGACAGCGGAATTGGCTTTCCTCAAGACTTAGATTATCGAAAAGCCCGAACGTTGGGTTTGCGATTGGTCGGGTCTTTAGTCAAGCAAATTCGGGGGGGAATAGAACTGTTAGAAACTGCTGGCACGACTTTTAGAATAACCTTTTCTCAACCTAAATTGCACTCTGAGGAGAAAAATTAGTGTCCAACAAAAAAATTCTGATAGTTGAAGACGAGAGCATCATTGCAGAAGACATTTCCGACAGTTTGATATCTTTAGGATATAGAATAACTGGCATGGTCTATTCGGGAGAAGAAGCAATTGAATCGGCAGCAAAGTTGCGCCCTGATTTAGTTTTAATGGATGTTAACCTGCAAGGAGAAATCGACGGCATTACAGCAGCCGAAGAAATTCGCTTGCGCTTTCAAATTCCGGTAGTTTATCTGACAGCTTATGCCGATGAAACTACTTTACGACGAGTCAATAGTACAAAACCGTTCGGCTATATTGTCAAGCCATTTGAAGAAAAAAACTTGCACACAACTATTCAACTGGCACTCTACCGACATCAGTATGACAGCTTGACCAACCTGCCGAATCGTTCATTTTTGCGAGAAAAGTTAAGTCAAGTATTAGATGGTCAAAAAGAATTGTCTGGAGTCGTTCCAGTTGTCACGCTTAGCTTAGATAAAATCAACCGCATTAACAGTACCTGGGGACACGATATCGGCGACTCAGTGCTTTGTACCATCGCCCAGCGGCTAACTAACTGCATGGAAAACATTAATATTGTTGCTCGTTTGGAAGCGGCAGAATTCGCGCTGATTCTCAAACCAGTTGCAAAAAAACAGGATGTGGCTAAGATTGCTCAAAACATTTTAGATATTGTATCCCAAGCTATGATTGTCAAAGATTGCGAAGTCTATGTCACTGCTAGTATGGGGATCTGCTTGTATCCCGGGGACGGCACCGACGGAGATGAACTACTGAAAAATGCTTATATAGCAATGTATCAATCTCAGCAGAAAGGCGGCAATACTTATCATTTTTATACAGCAAAAAATGCTAATTTTTTTATCAATACACTTCTTCAAGAAAGTTGCTTGCGCCAGGCTTTAAAAAGCTCAGAATTTGAAGTATACTATCAGCCGCAAATAGAAATCAAAACAGGTAAAATTATTGGTGCTGAAGCTTTGGTGCGCTGGAATCATCCAGAACGAGGGCGAGTTTCCCCGGGGGAATTTATTCCAATGGCTGAAGAAATGGGCTTGATTGCACCGTTAGGCGAATGGGTATTAGAGACTGCTTGCAGGCAAGCTAAAACATGGCAAAGAGCAGGTTTACCGCCCCTGCGAGTGGCAGTTAACGTGTCAGCCCGTCAATTCGAGCGCAAAAATTTCACGGAAAGAGTCAGGGAGATATTAACAGACACAGATCTCGAACCCAAGTGTTTGGAATTAGAACTGACGGAAAGTCTGGTTTTGCAAGACGAAATTGCCGCAGCTAAAGCTTTTAGGGTGTGGAAAGATCAGGGGATTAGGATAGCAATTGATGATTTTGGGACTGGATATTCTTCTTTGAGTTATCCAAAACGCTTTCCGTTTGATGCGATCAAAATTGACAAGAGTTTTATTCGCGATATTGCAGACGATCGCCAAAATGCAGCGATAACAATAGCGATTATTCAAATGGCACACTGCATGAACATGACGGTGGTGGCTGAGGGGGTAGAAAATAAGCAGGAACTTGATTTTTTGTGCGATCACGAATGCGATGAAATTCAAGGCCATCTTTTCAGTCAGGCTTTGCCAAGCGCTGAGTTTGAAGCGCTGCTGAAAAGCGATAAGTGCTGGGATTTACATCGATTCCGGTTGCAATCCTCATGACTGTTGACTGTTGACTGTTGACTGTTGACAACTGACAACTGCCCACTGACAACTGCCAACTAAGTAATTTAAAAGATACGATCGCCCAACCAACTTCCCAGCCACAGCCCGAAACCGGAAGTAGCCACCAACAGGATAACCGTATAAAGCCCGCTGCCGTTGTGGCTAAACCTTTCTGCAGCTACCATCCGCGCCACAACTCCAGCAATAATGCCGATCGCAGCCCAAGCCCCATAAACACTCTTCCCGGTGAGGCCGAAGGCTTGGTCGATCGCCCCCGAACCAGCCCCAGCCAAAACCCCCGCCCACGCCCCAATCCCCAGCCCGATCGCACCTCGGAGCCCGACGGGGCCGCCAGAATTCACCCCTAGTTCCGTCGCCAGCCCGCACGTCAAGCCGACAATCGCCCAACACACCGCCGCCACCAACGCCTTAACCCAATTCCCAGAACCCGTTCCCGCCATCAATCCCACCACTGTCACCACTCCCCCTACAGCCAAAACAGCAGCCACAGCCCGCGACTCGGCCTCAGAACTGGCGATCGCCCCCAAACCAGCTCCAACAGCGCCCCAAGCAGCCCCTGTTACCATTCCTCCAGCCTGAAAACCGGCGATCGACCCCCCTACCGCCCCAGCTAAAACTAACGCTGCCAGCCACACTCTAGGCGTTGCCGAACCCTCCGCCAGCAAAATCGCGGCCCACAGCCAATCTGCACCGCAGATTAAAGCCCACATCCACAGCGGGGCCTGAGATTTTGTCAAAATCCAACCAGTCAAAGCGTAACTCGCCACAGCGATTGCCAGCGGCCACCAAGGGAAGCTTGAATAGTGTTGAGATGGCCGCACTTCCCTCGGCGCGCTTCGTGGTTTTGAGTATTGAGTTGAAAATTCAGTTTTCCTTTTCGAGGTAAGCTTTCGATAGTGTTGAGATGGCCCTGCTTCCCTCGCAACGCTTCGCCCTGGTTGCTTTCTTCCCCGCCGCGCTGCCCGATTTTGAGTGGTAAATCGTTTCTTGCTTGAAGAGTTCTTTTGAGTTTGAAATTTTTGGGAGGTGGCTTTTGGGCGGGTTTGACGGCGCTGGGAACCAGGCCTGGCCGCTGATTTTCCAGAACGCCTTCTCAGCGGCTTTTCCGGCGCAGGGGGCGGTGGCTGCTGAAACTGTTTTTCTATCGACCTCGATGATTCAGGCTGACTCAGAAACAACACCAACTGCTGGTAAGCTTGATTAATTTCTGTTAATCGTTGTTGAGCTTTTTGTTGCAGGCGATCGTTGTGGGCAAACCGATCGGGATGCCACACAAACGCTAAATCCCTGTAAGCGCGCTTAATTTCTTCTAAGGAAGTTCCAGGCTCAATTTCGAGGATTTCGTAGCATCGATTAATGTCAGCCATAGGCTTCGGGCAGGTGTTTGTAAATTCGCGTGAAGCGAAGCTATCCCCTAGGGAATCGTACTTAACATCTTCTACTATTCTCAGCCAAGCTGCACAGTAAGCCGAGATCCGATCGAGTGTCAAGCGTCCTCAAGTCTGCGGGCCATCCTTCCGGTCGATCAATGCAGGCGGACAACTGAGTACAATGAGAAAATCCTTTCGTGCGATCGGTATTTGTGTCTGTGTCGGCAAATCAAGCTCCCATCTTCATCTTAGTTGACGGCCACTCCCTGGCCTTTCGCTCCTACTTCGCCTTTGCCAAAAGTCGAGACGGAGGCTTGCGAACTACGACAGGCATTCCCACCAGCGTCTGTTTTGGCTTTCTCAAGTCGCTGCTGGAAGTTATGGCCGCCCACGACCCCCAGTACATGGCGATCGCCTTTGACCTCGCCACACCCACATTTCGCCACGAAGCAGACGAAACTTACAAAGCCGGTCGTGCGGAAACTCCCGAAGATTTTATTCCCGATATCAAAAACCTGCAAGAACTCCTCACCTATTTGAATTTACCAGCAATAACTGCTCCCGGCTACGAGGCGGACGATGTTTTGGGAACTTTGGCAAACAAAGCCAGCGCGGCGGGTTATCAGGTTAAAATCCTCACGGGCGATCGAGATTTGTTTCAATTAGTAGAAACCGAAAAACAAATCAGCGTATTATATTTGAGTACCGATGAACTCAGGCGATCGGGCAAAGGCAAATCCCAAGAATACGGCCCGGAAGAAGTCAAAGCCAAACTCGGTATTTTGCCCGAACAAGTAATAGATTACAAATCCCTCTGCGGCGACAAATCCGACAACATCCCCGGAGTCAAAGGCATCGGCGACAAAACCGCCCTGCAATTGCTGGAAGCTTACAATTCCCTTGATGGAATTTATGCAGCCATAGACGAGATTAAAGGAGCAACTAAGAAAAAGCTAGAAGAAGGCAAAGAAGCTGCTTATCATTCTCAACGCATGGCGACAATTGTCCAAGACGTGCCATTAGAAATCAACTTAGAAGATTGCCAGTTGATAGGTTTTGACGAATCAGCCTTGATTCCCATGCTGGAAAAGTTGGAATTTAAGACATTTTTAAACAAAGTTAAACAAATTCAAAAGCGTTTTGGTGGCGTAGAAGAACCATTGGCAAAGGGCGGGCAAGATGCCCACCCCACAATCAATTCAATCGACAGTGGAACAGGCATCTTGACTGTTGCCGACAGTGGAACAGGTATCTTGACTGTTGCCGACAGTGGAACAGGCATCTTGCCTGTTGCTTTGGGCGGGCAAGATGCCCACCCCACAATAGATAAGTCACCTGCAACTTCTGAAAGTTCAGAAGCAGATGAATTGTGGTTTTGGACTCATGATGACACCAAAGCCGCCCAGCAGGAAAACCAACTGCCAATTAAACCCCGAATAATTCAAACAACCGAACAGTTAAACGAATTAGTCCAACTGCTGGAAACCTACACGGACAAAGCCTCACCCGTGGCGTGGGATACCGAAACCACCGCCTTAGAACCGCGAGACGCCGAATTAGTCGGAATTGGCTGCTGTTGGGGAACCGGAGAACAAGATTTAGCTTACATTCCCACGGGACACAAAACGGGCACAAACTTGGACAAAGCCACAGTTTTAAATGCTTTGCGTCCGATTTTGGAAGGTGAGAATTATCCGAAGGCGCTGCAAAATGCTAAATTTGATCGATCGATCCTGCGCTGTCAAGGAATTAAACTAGCCGGAGTCGTCTTCGACACCATGCTAGCCAGTTACGTACTCAACCCAGAAACTACCCACAGCCTCAGCGAATTGTCAAGGAAATACTTAGTCGAGTCAGAAGACAATCACAGTGTCAGCGAATCGTTAAGGGAATACTTACGCAATAATCCCAAAAATTATAATCAATTAGTACCAAAAAACAAAACAATTGCTGACATCAGCATTCGAGAAGTAGCCGACTACTGCGGCATGGATGTTTACACTACATTTCACTTAGTTGGGGAACTTAAAGCCAAATTGAAGGAAGCTGATGAATCTAGCTTTCCCGAAAAAACTTTGGAGGGGTTATTGCTGGAAGTAGAACAGCCGTTAGAACCAGTTTTAGCCGAAATGGAATACTGCGGAATTCGCATTAATTCAGCTTACCTGCAAGAACTTTCACAACAGCTAGAAAAGAGCTTAACAGAAATAGAAGAAAAGACTTATCAAGCCGCGGGGAGAAAGTTTAATTTAGGTTCCCCGAAACAACTCAGCGAAATCTTGTTAGAAAAAATTCCGGCTCAGTTTCAGAAAAAGTCTCGCAAAACTAAGACAGGATACTCTACAGACGCGGCTGTCTTGGATAAATTGCAAGGAGACCACCCGATTGTAGACGATTTATTAGAACACCGAACATTATCCAAGTTGAAATCAACTTATGTCGATGCTTTGCCGCAGTTAGTGCGTGCGGATACCGGGCGAGTGCATACAGATTTCAACCAAGCTGCAACGGGTACGGGAAGGCTTTCTTCTTCCAATCCCAATTTACAAAATATTCCCATCCGCACCGAGTTTTCGCGGCAAATTCGCAAGGCTTTTTTACCGGAAGCAGGTTGGCTGATGGTGTCGGCTGACTATTCTCAAATCGAACTGCGAATTTTGGCTCATTTGAGTCAAGAACCTCTCCTGGTAGAAGCTTACAAAAATAATCAAGATGTGCATACCTTGACGGCTCAACTGTTGTTTGAAAACGAAACAATAACGCCCGATGAAAGACGGTTTGGCAAGACGATTAATTTTGGGGTAGTTTATGGTATGGGGGCGATTAAGTTCGGGCGCTCGATGGGCAAAACGCCCGCAGACGGCAAAGAGTTTATTAAGCGATTTAACGAGCGTTACAGTAAGGTTTTTGAATTTTTGGAGAAAGTAAAAAAAGAGGCGATCGCCCTCGGCTATGTTACCACAATTCTAGGCCGCCGCCGCTATCTAAACTTTGACAAAAATGGCAGCCTCCGCCGCTTACAAGGCAGCAATCCCGAAGACATTCGCTCAAACGAACTTAAATCTCTCAGCAGAGATGACGCCCAATCTTTGCGGGCGGCAGCCAACGCTCCCATTCAAGGTTCCAGTGCTGATATCATTAAACTTGCCATGATTGAGGTACACAAAATTTTGCAAAACTATCAGGCGCGGCTGCTGCTGCAAGTTCACGATGAATTAATCTTTGAAGTACCTCCCGATGAATGGGAAGAATTGCAGCCGAAAATTAGAAGTGCGATGGAAAATGCTCTGCCACTTAGCGTACCGCTGATAGTTGACATCCACGCTGGGCAAAATTGGATGGAAACTAAATAAAACACAGAAATATGAGCCAAACTAAAATCGCCATTTTCCCCAAAATAAAAACCTTAAGTGCAGTTGCTCTGCTATTGCTACTATTTGGTTGTCCGCAAAAGTTTGCACCGAATAACTATGCTGTCAAGCGAGTCAGCGACGGCGACACCCTTGTCGCCAGCGATAGCGCCGGCAAAGATATCAAAGTGCGTTTTGCCTGCATAGATGCACCGGAAGTCGCGCACACCAATGCTGAAAAAAATAGCAAAGCAGCAGCAAAAAAAAATCAGTTTAAGTGGGGAAATCTAGCGCACCAAAGAATGCAGCAGCTTGTCAATCAAGGGGGCGACCGCGTTGTTTTGACCGTCACCGATACTGACCGCTACGGTCGCAAAGTTAGCGAAGTTCGCTTGCCAAACGGCACATTTGCCCAAGAAGTTTTGATCCGCGAAGGATTAGCAATGGTTTACCGTCCTTACTTGAAAAACTGTCCGAGTGCAAGTATTCTGGAACAAGCGGAAGCCGAAGCTAAGAAAAATCGCCGCGGCGTTTGGGGAGATTCTAAGTTTGTTCCTGCTTGGAATTTTCGGAACAGTGATAAATGATCGGAAGCAGGAAGAAGCCCGATGGAAGCCGGAAGAAGGAAGAGGGTAGAAGTACGAACTAACTCTTGCCTTCGGAGTTTTGTTCGTCTAGTATAGCCACAAGTTTCAGCCTATTTGTATATGGACAGGGACTGAATTATGTTATTTACCTGGAATCTGCGAACCTGTATCAGAGATTTACAGTCTTGGACTCACTCAGGTCTTGTTAAACCCGGTCTATACTATAAATTTTAGGTTTAGCTGCGCCGCGTCCGCCCAGAAACTGGTTGCTCAGCGGATGCCGCCCTAATTTAGTACAATACAATCAGGACGAGGTTCTGCTCCTACGGTCTGCAATCTGTGGAGTTTCGGCGATAGCTGACGCCAGATTCATCTAAAACCAGACATGAGTTCGAGCGCACTTTTCTCCGACCTGTTTTTTCGGAAAAGTCAACAAATGTGATAGGCTCCAGATAAACTAATAGACTGCTGACAAAAGCGGTCTATTGCAATCACCCAAAATTAACTTTAAGGGACATCAATGAATTTCAAACATCTGGTTATTTCCGGCCTGGCGCTGATCCTCGGTACTGCAATTGTAGGAAATGCGATTGCTCAAGAACTGACCGAAAACGAAAAAACGGTTATTTGTCGCTTAAAAACAGAAGTTGACCAGCGGAAAGGCAACGGTCAAAAATTAGTATTTGTGCCGTTGCTGGGCCAAGTTCGCAAGCAAGTTTCATCTCCTTTTAGAGCAACGCTGCATCCTAATGTGGAGTATGTTTTTGTTGCCACTTGCGACGGAAATTGTCAGGATTTAAACTTATCTCTCAAGGATGCCAGCGGTCAGGAAATCGCTGTGAGTCAAAAAACAGGCGAACTGGCGTCAATCTCTTTTACTCCCCCATCCCAAGGCGAATATCAAATCAGTGCTAAGCCTGGGGAATGCACGACGGCGGAGGGTTGCAGTTACGGCCTGGGAATCTTCGTTCCTGCCTCTGCAAACGTACCTAATGCTTCAAGAATTCCTGCTGAGATAGCACAATTTCGACTTTGCCAGTAGGGGAACAGCGATAGAGTTGTGGGTTGCGAGTAGAGTAGAGTTTTCAATCAGAAATCTAACTCGTAACTTGCAACTTATAACTCGCGACTTAGATCGCAACCACGCCCGACGGTGAGTACGTTCTTAATTATTACTGAAACCATGCCTTTGACTGGTTCTTCCTTCTTGCTTCTGCTATAATTTGTGACGCATAACTCGTCCAAACTGTCAAGCCGATCGAGCTGTGGAACCCTGCAAAGACCCAATAACTACCGAAACCTAGTCCGAAGCCAGAACTTTATTTACCCTCCGGCAGGCATCAATTAGAATATAGATGGTGCCTCTCAAAGGTGACGAGTACATTGCCCATGTCTTTAACCTTAGCTTTGAAAAATCAACTGCAGAACCGTCCTCAAATAGGGTTGAAAAGTCTGTTGGGCCGCTTGGGTATCAGGCAGAAAATCGGCTGCGGATACGCCTTGGTCATTAGTATTGCCGTTTTGGGTGCTGTGGCGGGACGGGGAGTAGAATCCTATCACAAACAGCAAGTTAGAGAAAAACTAGCGATCGACCGAGACAAAGCGGAAATCTTAACAAACCTCAATCACACGGTGCAGGAAGTCAGAATTCAGCAGCAAGAGCTCGCGAGTCTGACGACCAAACCGCAAATTTTCGATCGCGAACGATCGGAATTCCTGACTCGCGTTGCTCAGATGAGCGGCATCCTCGAACAACTGCAAACCCTACCGCCGACGAAGAATGCCGAGATTGCCAAAGACTACCAACAGCTTCAACAGTTCGCTCAAGTCAACGGCAAAACCGTAGAATCATACTTTCAACAAGTACAAAAATTGTTGGCTACTGCGAAATTATCTGCTTTGAATCCGAAGCAGCAGCAGGCTTTGGGGCAGAACTTGAACAATTTTGTGGCGGGCGAAACTGCTTTGAAACTCAAACAGTTTTCCGAGGATTCAGCCCAACTGGCCACCAACTTTCGCGATAAAGCAGATGAGGCATTTAGAACCTACGAGCAAGCAGAAAAACTTGGAACTCTGATTCTGGTTGGCTCTCTAGCAGTATCCGCTGGTCTGGCAGCCGTACTTGCAGCATACACCAGCCGGGCGATCGCTCGCTCCTTAGAAGCCACCACCCTCATCGCTCAGCGAGTGACAGAAGAATCAAACTTTGATTTGCAAGTACCCGTCACTACCTCTGACGAAGTGGGAATGCTGGCAATTGCTCTCAACGAACTGATTCAGCGGGTAGCAGAATATACAGAAGACTTGCACGAAGCAAAAGTAGCAGCCGAAGCTGCCAACCGCTCCAAAAGTGCATTTCTCGCCAACATGAGCCACGAACTACGCACCCCCCTCAACGCCATCATTAACTACAGCGAAATGCTGCAAGAAGATGCTCAAGATTCCGGTTCAGAAGACTTTCTCCCGGACTTAGAAAAAATTCAAACCGCAGGCAAACACCTGCTGGATATGATTAGCGACATCCTCGACATTTCCAAAATAGAAGCCGGTCACGTCACGCTTTATTTGGAAAACTTCGACGTGGCAACGATGATTGAAGAAGTGATGACTACGGCTCAACCGCTAGTAGAAAAAAAAGGCAATGCTTTAGCATTGAAAACAAAAGGCGAACTCGGCACAATGTACGCCGACCAACCCAAAGTGCGGCAAATTCTCCTCAATTTGCTCAGCAATGCTGCCAAATTTACCGAAAAAGGCGTCATTACTATCGCCGTCGAAAGAATCAAAATTGAAAAATCAAGATCGGCGAAACAAAATAAAAATAATGATTTTCAATCGGGTTCAAACTACACTTCTCAAGTTTTAATGTTTCGAGTCAGCGACACCGGCATCGGCATGACGGACGAGCAATTAGAGCAGATATTCAAACCTTTTACCCAAGCTGATGCTTCGACTACCCGCAAGTACGGAGGCACTGGTTTGGGATTGACAATTAGCCAGCGTTTGTGTCAAATTCTCGGCGGCGAAATTAGCGTCGAAAGCGAAGACGGTAAAGGTTCAACTTTTATTGTCAGTCTCCCGGAACGGGTGGTGATGCAGGCTTGAAAACAGTTGACAGTTGACAGTTGGCAGTTGACAGTTGGCAGTTGGCAGTTGGCAGATATTCAAGGAAAAAGAAAGAGGGAGGAAGGAATAGATAAATTTTAAAATCTATTGATATATTAATTATCAAAATAAAGAATAATAGACCTCTTGCAAAAATAATTAGAACGGACTCTGGGGCCCATCCCATCAATTGATGAAAAGGATTTTTGCAAGAAGTCTAATTAACAACCCGATCCGGACTAACGCACAGACTCTATCTGTAGGTGCGCCGTGTGCAACTTACATATAGGGGTTATGCGTAAGTTTTGATAATTCCCAGGTTTTGACCTGGGAATATAGCAATCTTAAAGAACAAAGCCTTGTACAAAAGTAGTTTTCAAGACTCCTTCAAAAGTGCGTTCTGTCTTGTCCACCAGCACAACGACATTGCGCCTGTTCGGAGACAAACGAACTTCTCGGATTGAATAAGAGAACACCCAATCTTGAAAATTGTTCAGCGTTCCGAGGACACGCTGCCGACCGTTATGATTAATTACAAGACGCATTGCCGCGCTTTCTTTGCCAGCCGAAGCATTTTTTTGCCGCTGTTCCAGACGAATTTGTAAAGGCTTTGCTGTATTGACTTTGACGGCGACGGTCTCGCTTCTATTGGCTCCGGGAGTACGAGAAATAATGTTCAGTTTAGTTCCAGCTTTGGGAGGAGTTAACTTCAAAGTTTGCCTGTTATTCCAACTTTTTTTAAGCAAGTCATCTTCTGCCATTTTAGTGCTTTTATTCGAGTCTGGCTCGCCATATTTAGTTTCGATACACCCATTTTTGATGCAGGAATTTGCAGCAACTCGAACAATTTGTAATTCTGCTTTGGGAATTCCCGCTCCTGTATCTCTGGAACTTTCTAAATACAAGTAGTAATTGCTGTCGGCGGAAAAACCCGACATCCGGTGTGCGGCACGCCAGGTATTTGCCCAAGCTTCAGGGGCTACTGCGATCGCGGCACTTGCTATAATACCTAACGAAATTAAAGGTAAAATTTTCATAGTTATATTTTCCAGGTGTGAGAGTTATAGCGGCTGTTATTGATGAGTAAAACAATAACGCTTTGGGTTTAGCTATAGGACTGTGACGCTTCTCAAGTCCTCTCTCCTATTTACATAGATGTTTCTCCATTTTCCGCAGGAAACTGTTTAAGAATATGCCGTTTTTTCAAGTGGCACTAGCAAGCATTTTTAAGGTGAGAGTTGCTTTTATCCAAGAGTGCAACTTTTAGGGGCGACAGTTTGCTTTTCGCTGCCAGAGACTGCGACAAAGGACGGAAATACCTATCTAAAGATAGGGGAACACCGATCCGATCGCCCTTCGCAACTCCCTACAATGAGAATTGTACGGGCGATCGAGCAATTGCCTCTACAGCACTCATCATTTTCAATTCAGGGAATCAAAATTTATGCAACCGAATAATCCAAACCAATTTACCGAAAAAGCCTGGGAAGCCCTCGCGCGCACCCCAGAAGTTGTCAAAGCAGCCCAACAGCAACAGCTAGAAAGCGAACATTTGATGAAAGCTTTGCTGGAACAAGAATCGGGACTGGCTAGCAGTTTATTTAATAAAGCTGGAGTGACTATCGCCAAATTGCGCGATCGCACTGATGAGTTTATCAGCCGCCAGCCGAAAATCACTGGCGCTGGCGGCAACGTTTATCTCGGTCGTTCCCTAGATACCCTGCTAGACAGGGCTGAAGCTTATCGCAAAGAGTACGGCGATGAATTTATCTCGATCGAGCATTTGATACTAGGGTACGTTAAGGACGATCGCTTCGGCAAAAATCTGCTGCAAGAATTTAAACTAGATGAAGCCAAGCTCAAAAATATTATTACCCAAGTCCGGGGGAACAACAAAGTGACAGACCAAAATCCAGAAGGCAAATACGAAGCGCTGGAAAAATACGGCCGAGATTTGACAGAAGCCGCACGTCAAGGCAAACTCGATCCAGTTATCGGACGGGATGACGAAATCCGCCGCACGATTCAAATATTGAGCCGCCGCACCAAAAATAATCCGGTATTGATTGGGGAACCGGGAGTAGGAAAAACTGCGATCGCCGAAGGACTCGCCCAGCGAATTATCACCGGAGATGTGCCGCAATCTCTCAAAGACAGACAATTAATTAGCTTAGATATGGGCGCGTTAATTGCCGGTGCAAAATTCCGGGGAGAATTTGAAGAACGTTTGAAAGCGGTGCTCAAAGAAGTGATGGACAGCAACGGCAAAGTCATCTTATTTATCGATGAAATTCACACCGTTGTCGGGGCCGGCGCGACTCAAGGCTCGATGGATGCCGGCAACTTGCTAAAACCCATGTTAGCGAGGGGAGAATTGCGCTGTATCGGTGCTACAACTCTCGACGAATACCGCAAATATCTCGAAAAAGATGCTGCCTTAGAACGCCGTTTTCAACAAGTGTATGTTGACCAGCCGACAGTAGAAGATACTATCTCTATTCTGCGGGGTTTGAAGGAACGGTATGAAGTTCACCACGGTGTAAAAATTTCTGACAGCGCGCTAGTGGCTGCGGCTACTTTGTCTACTCGATATATTAGCGATCGCTTCCTGCCCGACAAAGCTATTGACTTAGTGGATGAAGCAGCCGCTAAACTTAAAATGGAGATTACTTCCAAGCCGGAAGAATTAGACGAAATCGACCGCCGGATTTTGCAGCTAGAAATGGAAAGACTGTCGCTGCAAAAAGAAAGCAACACAGCTTCGATCGAACGCTTGGAAAGACTGGAAAAAGACTTAGGCAATCTCAAGGAACAGCAAAGCGGTTTGAACGCCCAATGGCAATCAGAAAAAGGTGTCATCGGTAGCATTCAAACAATCAAAGAACAGATGGACAAAGTGAATATTGAAATTCAACAAGCTGAATTAAAATATGACCTGAACCGCGCTGCTGAGTTGAAATATAGCAAGTTGACCGAGTTGCAAAAACAATTGCAAGAAGCCGAAGCTCAACTGACAGCAACTCAAACTACTGGTAAAACTTTACTCAGGGAAGAAGTCACGGAATCTGACATTGCCGAGATTATTTCTAAGTGGACGGGAATCCCGATCAGCAAGTTAGTTGAATCGGAAATGCAGAAACTTTTGTACTTGGAAGATGAACTGCACAAACGGGTAATCGGACAGAATGAAGCGGTGACGGCGGTTGCAGATGCAATTCAACGATCGCGCGCGGGTTTAGCCGATCCAAATCGTCCCGTTGCGAGTTTTATCTTCCTCGGCCCCACTGGTGTAGGTAAAACCGAGTTGGCGAAAGCATTAGCATCTTATCTCTTTGACACCGAAGAGGCGATCGTGCGAATTGATATGTCGGAATACATGGAGAAACACGCAGTTTCGCGCTTAATCGGTGCGCCTCCGGGATACGTTGGCTACGATGAAGGCGGACAATTAACTGAGGCTGTCCGCCGCCGTCCCTATTCGGTAATTCTATTCGATGAAATCGAGAAAGCGCACCCGGATGTATTCAATATCATGCTGCAAATTCTGGATGACGGCCGCGTTACCGATGCTCAAGGTCACACAGTAGACTTTAAGAATTCTGTGATTATTATGACATCGAATGTCGGCTCTCAATACATCTTAGATGTGGCGGGAGATGAGGAACAAATGCGGAGTCGGGTGATGGAAGCGATGCGGGGAACTTTCCGCCCGGAATTCTTGAACCGGATTGATGAGATGATTATCTTCCACGGTTTGAGCAAGCGCGAATTGCGGCAGATTGTGCTGTTGCAAATCAAGCGTTTGGAGAAACGGTTAGCCGATCGCAAAATGTCTCTGAAGTTGTCGGAATCTGCGATCGATTTCTTAGCAGAAATTGGTTACGATCCGGTTTACGGTGCGCGCCCTCTGAAGCGGGGAATTCAACGCGAGTTGGAAACGCAAATGGCGAAGGGTATTTTGCGGGGAGATTTTGCTGACGGGGATACGATTTTTGTGGATATCGAGAATGAAAGGTTGGCGTTTAAGCGGCTGCCGGCACAGTTGGTGACTGCGAAATAATTTGAGTAGGGTGGGCTGCGGCCCACCTTATTTTTTTGAGGCGATGGTTCTTTTTTTTTACCGCAGATGTAGGCGGATGGACGCGGATGGACGCGGATGGGATTGCGGGCGATCGTTCTTAAGGGCGATCGCTTTCTGATTTATCTTTTTTCTGTTCGTGGCGTTCTCTGACTGCTTTAGCTGCCACATGGGAAAGCAGGTTTGCGAGGGTTCTATCTTCTTCTTCGGCCCATTCGGACAAGGCTTGATGAACGTCTTCTGGCAGTGTAACTGTGACTCGCATACGTGAAGGCATTGGCAGGCATGGTTTTACTTCAATTGTCTTAAATTTTACACTCCAACACCTTTCAGCATCGCCCAAATTCAACTCGGGCGATCGCTCCGCGATTCGTCCTTTTTCTGCTCTTGGCGCTCTCTAACAGATTTCGTCAGCAGGTAAGTTGTCAAACTGCTAACGGATCTGCTTTCTTCTTCTGCCCATTCTTCCAGAGCTTTTTGAATCTCCTCTGGTAGGTATGCGGTAACTCTTCCCCGTGAAGCCATTCGTTGCACTACAAAACATCTCAACACAGTCCATCTTACGCTGTTTTGAGTTAAGACCGATAAAAATATTTCGTTTTAAGTCAATCTATATTATTGTACGTCATTGTGTGTTATAATGATACCTGTAAACAGTCAAAAGCCAGCCCCTTACTGTGGAAGGTTCCGGGCTGGCTCTGGCTCCAAAAATATCAATGGAGACGAGTTCTATGTTGACATACAAAGACCGCTTGTGTTGTTGGGCGATCGCCCGTTTGTTACCCTCTAAGCAATGGATAATTGTTGCCCGCTTCCGCAGTCGTTCAGATGCAGACGGGCATTTTCAGTTTTTGCGTCAAACTATACCCCACGTTAAGTTTGAGGTTGTGTTCGATCGCACTGGCGATCGTCACCGTTTAGCTGCACCGGGCGATCGCCCTGACAATATCCTCACTAGCGCGTTATAGATTGTAATTTATCCGCTAGTTTCTGTTAGCTCAAGTTGGCGATCGCACTTTTTTTTAATAAGTGCGATCGGCCGTACCCTCTCAGCCAAATCAGAATTTATACTGGGGTGGCCTCAAGACTAAAATTCTCCGAACAGGAATTTATCAACCTTGGGCTGTGGTAAAATTATCGTATCCACAACACTTTCTCGTTACTTAAAAATATGCGATCGAAACTCGAAGAAATTACGCTTCAAGACAGAAATGCTGCTGAAATGGAAATTCGCGACAAGCAGAAGCAAATTAATTACGATACGAGAGACTATCCCCTCGAAATACTTGTTCAAAAATATATGGAAGGAATTAACGATGATACTAATAAGTTGTTTATTCCCGACTACCAACGCGAACTTGTTTGGGATGAAGCAAGGCAATCAAAGTTTATCGAATCGGTAATTTGGGGGCTGCCAATACCTTCTATATTCGTTGTTGATATCGGCCATGATGAAAATGATGAACCACGTTTAGAGATCGTATACGGTGCACAACGCATTCTTACCCTAACTAGATTTGTTAACAACGAATTAACCTTAATTGGACTCAAAAAAATAGAGCAGTTAAATGGATTTAAGTTTAGTGATTTACTCATGCCTCGCCAGAGGAACTTCAACCGAAAGACAGTTCGGACTATCCAATTAACTGAAGCTGCGAATGAGGAAGTCCGAAGAGATTTATTTGAACGGATACAATCCTTTTAATGGCAATGTAAATTCATTTTACCTACTGTACAAAACCCGAGGCAACCCGTTTAATAAATGTAGTGGCGCGTATTGAATATTTCCGCAATTAACTGCCATGTCACACTCATGAATACTGTATTTTAGACTTTAATACACGCGCCAAAGAGGTGAACGATTACTTCATTTTTTTGGAAAGCTTGGAAAAACAGACAACGAAGTTAGCTTTATTCGATACTCGTGGCAAATACCAAATTCAAAGCCTCGATCCAGAGTTAGCAAAAACTCTCAAAGCTAATGCTTTTTTGTTGCTGTATAATTTAGTTGAATCCACTATGCGAAATGCGATTGAAGCCATATTTGAGGAGTTTAAAAATAAATCCATCTCCTTTGACCAACTCCAACCTGAAATTAAACTGATCGTCCTCCAAAATCTTAAAAATCGTTCTCCTAAGAAAATTTATTTAACAATTAATCAACTCTCTACTGATATCATCACAGCTAAATTTGAACGTGAAGAACTGTTTTCGGGGAATGTGGATGCTAGGTTAATTAAAGAAATAGCAGACAAATACGGTTTTTCATATCAAACAGACTTTGCTAAGACAAAAAACGGGCAAAATCTTGTAGTGATTAAAAGTAATAGAAATGACTTAGCGCACGGCATTAAGTCTTTTGAGGAAGTTGGGCGAGATAAGACAATTAAGCAACTATTAGAAATGAAGGAAGAAGTCGTAGAGTATTTGACGCAAATACTGGAAAATATCAGAGATTATCTTGACAATGAAGAGTATTTGGAAGTAACTACAGGTAATCCTTAATTTTAGGCTAAGAAACCGGGTTTCTCGGATGATTTAGGTAGGGTGGCGAGATATCTCGGAAGAAACCCGGTTTCTGGGAATGATGTGAAGGCTACTTCCGCACCATCACAGACTTAATTACAGCATTCGGCTGATACTTATTAGTCTGATAGAATCCCCCTTTACCGGCCCCGTAAACTCCCGCAAATTGTTTCCCTTCAGCCTTGGGAACAAACATAATGTTTCTAGTGGGTTGCTTGGCAAAAACCACATTTTCTCTCATTTCATTATCCACGTTATAAGATAAAGTAGCCTTGCCGTAAATTGCCTCAGCTTGTTTCAGAGTCATTCCCGGCCCAACGCCCTGAACTGTTTTATAATTAGCATTGTCAGTCATCAAAAGTTCAATGACATCCGTATCTTTTAGCTTTGTACCCGCAGCGTAGATAATCCGATATTGCACTTTTCGCGACTGGCTAACTGCCACAGAATCAAAGTCTACCATAAAAGGAGACTCTACCTTAAACTGCGCCGTCGAACCCAGAGCCTTTTTCAATTGTCCGAAAGTCATCCCTACCTTGGCTGCTCCAATTGTGCGATCGGAAATTGTTAAACTTGCAGCAGGTGTTTTTTGAGCCGCATTTGCCGCTTCCCCCAGCTTATTTGCACCCCCAGGCGCAACAGCGGAACCCGGAACCGAAATTAAAGTCAGGTAACTGCCGATCGCCAGCAAAGCAGCTATCATTGATCCAGACAAAACTTTAAGATTCAACATGACTAATTCTCCTAGATTTCAAATGCGACTATCTACCCGCATCTTTTTGACTATCCTGGGCCTCACCCTCCTAGTTTGGATTCTCAGAGGTGTTGGAATATTGACATTCATTCCCGGTGGTGTTATCTGGATACTGATTTTGCTGTCTTTTGTTGCGGGTATCCTCAGCACTTTACTCCGTCGGTAAGCCAGCATCCGGCAAGTAACAAATAAGAATTAACAATTAAAACTTAACAAATTATTTTAATTTTGATTGGTTCATTGCCTTCCCCACTGTCACATTGAACTGAGCGCCGATCAGCATCACCAAAGAAGAAAGATCGAGCCATAGCAGCAACACAATAAAAGTTCCGATCGTGCCGTAAGCCCAACTAAAATTGCCCACATGCAAAACATAAAACCGAAATAAAGCTGAAAACAGCGCCCACAAAATAGCAGCAAAAACTGCTCCCGACAAAATAGGAATATCTGCTTGGTGGCGGCTCGGCCCGTAGCGGTAAACAAAGGCAAAAGCCAGTGATACAATTCCCAAAGAAATCGGCCACCGCCACAGCCGCCAAACACCTAACAATTGCGACTCCAAAGGGCAATTGTCGGCGAGCAGCAAGCAACTTTGAACATCTTTTAAATCGCAATTGGCGACGGACTCCAGCAAGCAACTCTGGCGGGCAATAGCTTGCACAATTAAGTCGCTGACAAATACTACTCCCGATGCCAGAATCAATAGTATAATTGTGCCGACACTCAGCGCCAGAGAAATAAGTTTTGCTTTCCAAAATGGTCGAGTTCGAGCGCTGGGGATTTCATGGATGCGATCGAGTGCAGCCATCGCCGCGCTCATTACTCCAGAAAATGCCCAAATCGCCCCAAGAAAGCTCACCGAAAACAGCCCTTTACTTCGAGTTAACAGAATTTCTTTGATTAAGCCACCAATCAAATTCCGAACGTTATCGGGTATAACTTCGCCCAAAAGACGGGCGATTTGATACAGTGTTGACTGCAAAGGTTCAAAAAGGGCGATCGCAGATAAGATAGCCAACAGCCCCGGAAACAGCGCCAGCATAGAATTGTAGGCCATTTCCGCAGACAGCCCCGGCAAGCGCTGTTCTCCTGCCTTCGCGCCGACTTCCTTGAGCGTGCCCCAAGTCAAACACCGACAAAACAGCCAAAAACCACCAAATTTCCGTTTGAGAACTCGAAGCAGCCTTAAAAGCGCCTTAAACAAAGCTAAAATCAGGTAGCGCAACCAGTAAAAAATGTTCATAGCGCACAGGCAACGGGGCGAAAGATGAGGTACACAAGTCGTTAATTAATTAAGCCATTATCAACTCGCAATTGCCAATTCCCAATTGCCAATTCCCAATTCCCCAATCTAAAATCTAAAATCTAAAATCTAAAATCAATATTATGGCTCAGGATGTCAGACAGTGGTTAGATGAAATCAAGCGGCTGCAACAGCAGTTAACAGAAGTTTCGCGCGATCGAGATGAGGCAGGTGAAAGTGCCGCTCAGTGGCGCCAACTCTACAATACCGAAGCCGAACAGCGGCGGAATGATGCTAAATTAACTCAGCAAAGCATCGCTTCTCTGGAAGCACAAATAGAGCAATTACAAAATTTTTCCCCCATTATGCCCGAAGGCGACGATGCTGGAGTTGCTCGCCAGCAGGAAGTCGAACAACTGCAAACAGTAGGCGAACTTAAAGCTAAGTTAGCAGAAGTTCTTCAAGAGCGCGATCGGGCGATCGAACAAGTTAAACAACTCACTCAAGCCCTCAAACAAGAAGAAGCCCGTCACGCCGAAACTAGCAAAAATTTAACTAGCGCCCTCGGAGATGCTGTTGACTTGCTCACGAAAGCCCAAAATCCTGCCCCTGCAAAAACCGAGACAGCATACTCTTTAGAGATAGTACCTGTTACCAGGGAAAATTCGGGCGAAAGTGCGATCGAAATCCGCCACAATCCCGCCCAACTTCCGGCTTCTAAAAATCAGTTACTTCAGCTACCACCTTTTGGAAGTTAGCAATATCAAATCCGGTAGCATCGCAATTATTATATAGTGCGAGCTTCTAGCTCGCGAGCTAGAAGCTCGCACTCCAAAATAAATATGAACGAGCGCTCGGATTTGGTATGAAGCCTACTTTTCAAGCAAAAACCACAGTCCGATTGCCGTAAACTAAAACACGATTTTGTAAATGATATCGCACGGCCCTTGCTAACACAACTCTTTCTAAATCTTTACCTTTGCGAACGAGATCGGACACTTCATCGCGGTGACTCACGCGCACAACATCTTGTTCGATAATCGGGCCAGCATCTAAATCGGGTGTAACATAGTGGGCTGTTGCACCGATAATTTTTACCCCTCTTTCATAAGCCCTTTCGTAGGGATTTGCACCCACAAACGCGGGTAAAAATGAATGGTGAATATTAATCACATTGGGAAATTTCATGATAAAGTCTTGACTCAAAATTTGCATATATTTAGCCAAAACTACTAAATCAATCTGATATTTTTTAAGAAGTTCTAACTGTTGTGCTTCTTGAATAGCTTTATTGTCTTTAGTAATGGGAATATACTCAAAGTCGATACCGTATTGTGCGGCAATGGGCTTTAAATTTTCATGATTGCTGATTATCAGCGGAATTTCACCTCTGATTTCTTGCGCTCGCTGTCGCCAAATCAAGTCTAATAAACAGTGATCTTGACGGCTTACCCAGATTGCGATGCGTCGAATTTTATGAGAGAAATGCAATTGCCAATTGGCTTGTAAGTTTTTGGCAATTTCACTAAAAGCAGGTGTTATTTTTTCGGTGGTTAAGTCAAAATCATCTAATTGCCATTCTAGCCGGCTCAGAAATAATCCGGCGGTAAAATCTGTATGGTGATCCGCGTGGATAATATTGCCGTTGTGGGAGGCGATAAAATTGGCAAGTAAGGCGACGAGTCCTTTGCGATCGGGACAGGCAATTAACAGGGTTGCAGTAGGGCTAGTCATGGTATAATAACAAAACTGTCTCGCTGAGTTTATGGATAAAAAAGTTATATTATAGAATTTTATTGATACTAACTCCGATCATAAATTGTCATCTCATCCTGATTTTTGGGGTGCATAGATATGTCAGGATAAAATGTAGGATGTCGCGTTTAGGGGCGGGCTCTCCGGCCCAACCCCTACTCCCCACAAGAGATTTTAACTAAAAGTGGAACAGGCATCTTGCCTGTTTCGATGGGTTTAGGGGCGGGCTCTCCGGCCCAACCCCTACTCCCCACAAAAGATTTTAACTAAGAGTGGAACAGGCATCTTGCCTGTTTCGATGGGCTTACGGGCGGGCAAGATGCCCAAACCCTACTCCCCACAAGAGATTTTAACTAAGAGTGGAACAGGCATCTTGCCTGTCTCTATCTTCCTTCTTCCTTCTTCCCTGTTCCTTCTTCCTTCTTCTAAAACCCCATCGCCCCAGCTACTGCATCCAAAGTCGGAGCAATGCCACTTTTAAATTGATTGTTGCTGTGATTAATTGCGGTATCCGGGTCTTTCAAACCGTTACCAGTCAGCACGCAAACTACCGTCGCCCCAGTCGGAACTTGGTCTTTTACCTTCAGCAATCCGGCCACAGAAGCTGCACTCGCCGGTTCGCAGAAAATTCCTTCCTGTGATGCTAACAAACGGTAAGCGTCCAGAATTTCGGCGTCGGTGACTGCGGCAAAACTGCCGCGGCTGGCTTCGGAAGCTGCGATCGCCTGTTTCCAGCTAGCGGGGTTGCCGATCCGAATTGCTGTCGCCAGGGTTTCTGGGTGCGATACCGGTGAGCCCGTTACCAACGGCGCAGCCCCGGCAGCTTGAAATCCCATCATCTGCGGCAAGCGCGAACATTTTTTGGCTTGGTGGTATTGACAAAAACCCATCCAGTATGCTGTGATGTTTCCCGCATTTCCCACCGGAATGCACAGCCAGTCTGGGGCGTCGCCTAAAGCGTCCACCACTTCAAAAGCTCCGGTTTTTTGGCCTTCCAAGCGGTAAGGATTCACGGAGTTGACCAATGTCACCGGATAATTGACAGCCATTTCGCGGACAATTTCTAGGGCTCGATCGAAATTTCCCCCAATCGAAATTACTTCCGCACCGTAAAGCAAAGCTTGCGCCAGCTTGCCCAAAGCCACGTAACCTTCGGGAATCAACACGAAAGCTCGCATTCCCCCGCGTCGGGCGTAGGCGGCGGCGGAGGCCGAAGTATTGCCCGTACTGGCGCAAATGACAGCTTCGGCACCAGCTTCCTTCGCCTTGGAAATCGCCATTGTCATCCCCCGGTCTTTGAAACTACCAGTGGGGTTGAGGCCGTCGTATTTCACCAAGACGCGCACGTCTCTACCGATGAGAGAGGCGATCGCAGGTGCTGGAATTAGGGGAGTGTTGCCCTCTTGGAGGGTCACTACCGGCGTGGTTTCCGTCACCGGCAGGTAGGGGCGATAAGCTTCGATCAAGCCCGGCCAGCCGTAGCGTTTCGGCTCGGCGGCGCGGGCAGCAGAGTTAGGAGCAGAGTCAGTAGCAGGTAGAATCAGGGTCACGATGTCAATGGTTTTAGGCAATGGCCAAGGAATTTACACTAATTTTAGCTCGATCGGTTAATTTGATGTTTAATACGATCGGTTCAGGTTAAAGTAACTTAATGGTGTGAATGTGTAGATATGTCTACCCAATTACTAATGTCAAATAATTCATCCACTCTTTCCCGGCCTCAAGTTACCGCGAGCAACCCCGAAATGGCTAGTTCTTCTACCCTATCGACCAGTTTTGCCCGCAAAGTAGATTCGGTGAAATGCCCCTACCAAGCCGATCAGCAAGTTAAGTTCCTGCACTTGCAAGCGGAAATCGAATCCTTGCTGCTGGAAGTGCAAAGCCTCAAACAGCAACGCTCGATCGCTGGCTTGCCGGCTCTCGACCCTATTTCTGGCAGCAACAGCAATTAGCAGACAACAGTCGCTAATTGCTGTTGCTGCCCCTGTGTTATAAAAACAAAGGTTTTGCTACCCGCAGTATTTTTTGCCGAAAGTGCCAGAAATTCCTAACTGCGGATAGCGATCGCTAGCATTTGCTAAAACGCGCTTGCCTACAGCTCAACTCGTCTGCTGCTTGCTGGCAACGAGCTGACCTTTTACTGCGCTTTTTTATGCGCTAATTTTGTTAAGCCATGCTCATGGCATACGGAGAATCGAAATCAATTTATGACAGCATCGATCGAAAAACCACTAAATTTGACATCCGCAAGTGACACCTCCAACCTGCGCCTCAAAGATATTCTCAAAACCCTGCCGCGGGAAGTATTCGTCAAAAACCCCCGCAAAGCTTGGACAAAAGTAATCGTCAACGTTTTACTCGTTGCTGTTGGTTATTGGGGCATAGCAGTATCTCCTTGGTTTCTACTACCCCTGATGTGGATTTTCACAGGTACCGGATTAACCGGTTTTTTTGTGATCGGCCACGACTGCGGGCACCGGTCATTTGCTAACCGCCGCTGGGTAAACGATTTAGTCGGACATATTGCATTTCTGCCGTTAATTTATCCGTTTCACGCATGGCGGCACGGCCACAATTATCACCACAAGCACACCAATAAACTTGGTGAGGATAATGCTTGGCACCCGATGACAGCAGCAGACTACACTGGCGCGCCCAAGGCTTTACAAATAGCTTATAGTTTAATTTTCGGTCGGATGTGGTGGATCGGCTCGATCGCCCACTGGGCAAAAGTGCACTTTATGTGGTGGCGGTTCAAAGGCCAACAGAAACAAGAACAAGTGCGGTTTTCAGTTTTTGTCGTTTTAATCGGTGCTGCGATCGGATTCCCGATTTTAATTGCAACCACAGGCATTTGGGGATTTGTCAAATTTTGGTTGATGCCCTGGCTGGTTTACCATTTCTGGATGAGCACTTTTACGATGGTTCACCACACAGCACCAGATATTTCCTTTAAAAAACCGGAAGAATGGAACGAAGCCCAAGCGCAACTATCAGGAACAGTTCACTGCGATTATCCCCGCTGGGTAGAGTTTCTGTGCCACGACATTAACGTGCACGTTCCCCACCACCTTTCAACTGCTATTCCCTGGTACAATTTGCGCCTCGCCCACAGCAGCTTAAAGGAAAATTGGCAAGATCATCTCTACGAAACCGAGTTTTCTTGGTCTTTGATGAAGCGGATAACCGACAACTGTCACTTGTACAATCCCGCTGGCGGCTATCAAACATTGCAGGAATTTAACGCTAAAACAAAGTAAATTTTTAACGCGATAAATGCCCGAAAAACCCGGTTTGTCAAACACAACCGGGTTTTTCGATATTACAATCCGTAGCTTTTGTAAGGTGCGGAATACGTACCCTACTGTCAATATCACAATCCGTACCATTATTAAATCAGTCATTCCCAATCTAAAATCTAAAATCTAAAATCTAAAATCGAATGACTTTCAATCCCAATAACTGTCGCAACGAAAGCGAAGTAGAAAGCAAACTCATTGTCAGCTATCTGCTACCAAAACTAGGCTATACCCCCGACACTTGGCACCAAGAAATCGCATTTGGGAATATTCGTCTAGACTTCCTCTCATTTGCCACCCAAGTTATTCCCATAGTTGTCGATGCAGACTCGCCGATGAGTGTAGTTATGGAGGCTAAACATCCGAAGGAAAATTTAGACCGCCACCTGCGAAAACTCCATCGCTATTTAACAAGTTTGAGCATCCGCTACGGACTCATAACTAACGGTAAAGAAATTAGAATTTACGAAAGAGTCGCCGATGATATTCAGCTAGTCTTTAAGTGTGCTGGAAAAGACCTTGAAAATAGAATTGATGAAATTATCGCTTTAATTGGCAGAGATCGTTTAAAATTTAGAAAAAATCCCGATAATCTCAAACTGGAAGATAGTAAAATTAATTTGGTTAGTCCTGAGTTAGTTAGCGAAGTCCCAGTACAGCCAAACAATCCCGCCACCGCAAAACCTGAGCCAAGTCAAATCTCTGAACCGGAACAAATACCTGAAACTTATCCAGTTAAGCCTCAAGTTAAATCCGATGTAACCGTTCCCCAAAAAAGCCAAAATACTATGAAAATTATTGCAGTTTACCACAATAAAGGCGGCGTTGGCAAAACTACAACAGTAGTCAATTTAGCCGCCGCGCTGAGCAAGAAAGGTAAGAGAGTCTTGGTGATAGACTTAGACAGTCAAGCGAATACAACATTTGCGACAGGTTTAGTAAAATTTGAGGATGAAGAACAAGATGATTTGAAAGATAATAATATTCTTCAAGTTTTGCAATCAGAAGAGTTTTTCTCGCTCGCAGAAGTAGCTCGCAAGTCTAATTTTTGCAATCCCGAAATAGATGTGATTCCTTCCCACATTGATTTAATGCAATATGAAACGGAACTCAATCAACTAGATTACAGCCGAATGATTTTAATTCAGAAACTAGCAGAAGTACAGGATAAATATGATATTGTACTGATTGATACGCCACCATCTTTGAATTTTTATGCTAGAGTTGCCCTAATTGCGGCCGATTATTTAATTATTCCTTCTGACTTAAAACCTTTTGCCAATCAAGGACTGATTAATGTCAAGGATTTTATTAAAAAAGTTAATGGATTCAAAAAACAAATTAGCAAGAAACCTCTAGAAGTTTTAGGCGTACTCCCTTGCAAAATCTCAACTAATGTTAAATTTGTACAGTACAGTTTGCCCAAGCGGAGGGAGGCAATTCCCAAACGTTACGGCTTTGAAATCATGGACAGCGTAATTTACGAGAGAGACGATTTAGCAAAGTGTGCAGAACAATTTCAAATCGTGGGAAATATGGAAATCGCCGATCCCATTTCAGTGCTAGACTTTAAGCCTGATTGCATCGCATCCCAAGAATTTGAAATGCTAGCACTCGAAGTTTTGGAAAAAATAGGTAAAAACTAATGAAAAGATTATCTCCGTCACTGGTTGCAGTTAAAAAAATAACATCCGCAGTTCCCCGTTCCAATTTTGCAGATGCTGATTTGGATAAATTAGCGCGACTGATTTTAGAGTCAGGAGGATTGATTAATCCGATAATTGTCCGCCGAAACGGTATGGATGCTTACGAAATAGTAGACGGAAATTTTGAATACTACGCAGCGGCGAGAGCAAAGGAAATAGAACCTCTCAAAGGCGAGACAATCGGAGCATTCATCCTGGAAGAAGAAAATGAAGAACTTCTCCTCGAACAACTTGAAATTCTCAGAAAAACCGCAATCATTGACAATCCGACTGTGACTGTGGTTCCGCAACCCTCCTCCAGCTTTGAACAGCGGCTGACAAATATTGAAACTCGATTGGAAAACAGAATTAATGAATTGAAAGCCGAGTATACGCGGGAAAAACAGGCGCTGATAGAGAGGGTTAAAGATGTTGAAAGTCGGATTCCCAAACCTGTTCCGCTGTTGGAAGCACTCAACACTCAAGATAAATTCAAATTGGCTACAAATTTGAAAAATGCTGGCATAAAAGCTCAAACAATAGAACAAATCATCAAAGAGCGAGATTTGCAACAGTTTGCATCTTTTGAAAATGTGTTGGAACGCATGAAAGGTAAAGGGTTAGGCGAGAAAACAATGATTAAGCTTATTGACAAGTGGCAAAAATATTTATAAGCTTTCAGCCATCTCAAGTGCATTTTTGGGGCGCTCAAAGCCCGCCCGACAAAATTTGAAAAACCCGATATGACTCGGCGGTTGAAACCCATCTTAGAGAAACTTTCGCCCCTCTCGCTTGAGACTAAAGAATAAGGGCGATATTAAAGCTGGCTTTCGTATAATCGCAATTGCGATCGCAACTCGCAACGCCAGCCCGATCGCCCTGACGCCAAAAAAAGTAAAGATGAGTAAAGCAGTGGATCATTGGTGTCCCACAGCCAGTTAAACTCATCACAGTCGCTTTTTTTAGGAATTGCAGTAACTTTTGCCGTAGCACGGGCGAGGGCGGGACGCCATCGCCAGGGATGTCACCCCACGGGAAGCCGCGTAGATATACATAAATACCTACACACCAGATTTTAATGACAAAAGGGGACTTGTAACAAGATGGATCGATCGTCCGATCAAAACCGAATAGTTGAATATTTGCGGATAAAGCCAATTAGTCACAGTCAGATTTACACTTCCCAAATAGCAGTACCAGAGGCTCAGGGGGGCGAAATTCCTCGCGAACGCCGCGAAGCTCTCAGGAGAAGTCTGATCGAGCAAGGCAGCAACTTAATTCCTTTAATTGTACGCCCTACAGAAGCTTACAGCAACGAAGAAGAATATGAAGTTGTTTGCGGCTCAGATTGGTGTATTGTTGCTAAAGAACTCGGCATCGAGCAAATGTGGGCGTGGGTATTTGAAATGACCGACGAGGAGGTAGCTGTTGCTCAAGCAGAAATGGAACATTTAGCTCCGCAACAGACTCATAAAACGGCACAAATTGAGACTCTACTGCAACAATTTGAGCTATCATTTCAAAAAAAGGTAGATAGTCTAACAAAACAAATAGAACAATCTGTTAAAAAAAATGAAGACCTACTAAAAAAACAAGTAAAAGCTCTAACTGAGCAGAACTTTGAGCGTAACCAAATAGAACAGATTAAGCATTTGCTCGAACAAGTGGAAAAAGTATTTAATGAAAAGGTAGATAAAATGGCTAAAAAAATTGAACAATCGAGCAGCAACCGTCCGCCGACATCTGCTGTTATTTCTGAGGTAAATCTTGAAGGTGCTTTGAGACAGTTGGATGAACTGGAAAAACTGCTGTCAATAAAATTAGAACGCACAGTTCAAACAATTAATCAGTTTGTTTTCGACGCTATTGAAGACGTAGAAAATGACCTGAAAAATCAAATTGAAACGCTCCGCCGCCAACTGGGAGCCGCAGCCACTCACTCCGAAATACAGCCCGATGCACCGCCGAAAAAGCAGTCAAAAACGCAGCCGAAAAAGCAGTCGAAAGCACAGCAAAAACCTCAGTTACCGCAGTTGCAGTTAGAGTTGCCGTTTCCGTCCCCGTCCCCGTCCCCAGAGGATGACTACGAAAGTCTTTCGCTGAGACGGTTGAAGGCGCTCGGCAAAGACCGGAAAGTGCGGGGCTACGCGCGGATGAAACGACCGGAAATTCTGGTGGCTCTCAGACAAACTGACGGTCAATAAAACGATAATTGCTAATAGTTAAAGACTACCTGTTCGGTGTTCGATCGCGTGTTTCGGCAAAAAGCGCGATCGGGCTTTGAGAATACTCCTCGGCAGAGATATGAAAAGCTTGCTAAAATAGACACACAACCTCTTACTCCTCACCCAGCAGCCATGTCCGCAACCGCAGAATTAGCTACTACCCAAGAGATACCGGAACAAGAGATAGTAGAACAAGAGATACCGGAAAACTTTATCTTTCCTCCCGGCGATTTATACAGTGACGAACCTCCCGTGGAAACAGAACTGCATCTCCGACAAATAATCCTACTCCTCAACTGTCTAGAATGGCTGTGGCGAGATAGAAATGATTTCTATGCTGCTGGAAACCTCACCATTTATTACAGTCCCAAGCAACTCAAATCGAAAGACTTCCGAGGCCCAGACTTTTTTGTGGTACTCGGAACTGAACGCAAAACTCGGAAAAGCTGGGTAGTTTGGGATGAAGAGGGAAAGTACCCCAATATTATCATTGAAATCCTGTCTCCCAAAACAGCGGATATAGACAAAAACTTTAAAAAACAACTCTATCAAGATACTTTTCGCACTCACGATTACTTTTGGTTCGATCCAGAAACTTTAGAATTAGCTGGGTTTCATTTGGTTGACGGGGAATATCAACCGATCGCACCAAACGAATTCGGGCATCTGCGGAGTCAACAACTCGATTTGAGTCTCGGAATTTGCGAGGGAAAATTGCGTTTGTTTACAGCAGAAGGAGAGCTTGTCCCTACTCCTCAAGAATTTGCAGAATGCGAGACTCAACGGGCCGGACAAGAGGCTCAACGAGCCGGACAAGAAGCTCAACGAGCCGATCGCCTGGCCGCGAAACTGCGAGAATTAAATATTGATCCCGATACGATTTAGCGATCGTCCTTTCATTCAATTTTCCTTTATAGTAAGCTGGTTTAGGCGATCGCATATCCCGTATGTTGCCGAACATGATATGGATGAAACCCTAAAACTATCTTGTCTTTAGGCACTCCTAATTCTACAAGTTCTGCGGTAATTCCCGTTTCTATACCATCTTGTTGAATCCAGATTTTGCCGTCGATAATTTCCACATGGACGATACAATCGTGAATTCTTTGAGGCCCTTGCCAGCCTTCGTGCATCAGTAAAAAATTGTTTTGTTCGCTGTCAACAATAACGCTGCTTTTAATTTCTCCGTGTCGGTAAGAAATCTGGGCATAACTATCTAAAACATTGCGAACAATTTGGCGATATTCATCTAGTCTATCCATGTGACAATTCTCTCCTTTAATGAATCAAAAACTATTAGTTTAAATCTCTATTGTGGTAGATGTCTTTTGCTGGCATATTTTAAGCTGAACCATCAACTGTCACCTGTTTATAGAATAACACAAGACTTTTTCAAACTGATAGCTCATCAATTCAAACTACTTACTGCCGCGTGTATCGGTGCTTCACCCCAATCGGAAAATACTCCGCATCGCCCATCGCAGTTAATGTCACCACAGGTAACTGATATTCTGGTGGCACATAATTAGCAAATTCGCTGTTTAGCCGCCGCAATTGCGCGAGAATTGAAGATGCGATCGCCTGCTTCATCTCCTCGTCGCCATCCACCCCCGCTGCTAATTCCACAACCACCGATAAAAACCGATTTTGATCCGCATCTTCCTTGACTTGCAGTACAAATTTTCCCGTCACCCATTCCCGTATGGTGGGAACTTCTAAACCTACGGTGACATTTTCCGGGTAAATGTTAGCACCGAAGTAGGAAACGGTAAAGTGCGATCGCCCGAATACATACACAAATGGCAAGCAGCGAATGCCTCTGGGGAAATCAGAAACTTTCATAGCTGCTGCTTGCTGCAAATGTGCCACAGGGTTAAATCCCCATTCAGCCAAAAAATTGAGCATTGCTTCGTAACAAATTAAACCGCCGTTATCCGAGATGTGATAGCGTATTAGCGGGATGCCGTTGTCGCCAGAAAATAACAGCGTGCCGTCATTATTAACTTCAAAAAAGCGGCTTTTCGGATCGTACTGCACCAGCGTTGGCAACCGCGATTCCCCGAATAAATTGCGTGCTGCTTCGGGATTGTTTGCTAAAAAGCGGCGGATGCAAATACTCAGCGGTGTCTCGTTGCCCAAAACCCCCGCATCGGCAGTACCGTAAAGGCTCGCCGAGTTGTAATATAGATTGTCAGAAGTAGTGCGATCGCTCACCAAACTCCGCCATTCTTCGCTAAACACTTCCCCCGCAAACACCATCTTAATTCGATATTTTTGCCACTCCACACCCCCAGCAATTCCGCTATCAATCACATCCTTGATAAACGGCGGATATCCCAACAAAACTACTTGCTCGAAATGCTCCCCAAGTTCCTGCACAACTCGGAATATTTCAGTCTTATTATTCCCCGGTGTCACAACTGTAACTGGATAGCCCTTACTCGCTAGATAGCGGCAGCAATTTGCCGTGTACATTCCGCCTACCCAAGTTCCCAACGTAAAGCAAATGACAGCTAAAGTTGAGCGATTGTCGGCGTAAAAACTGTCGTGAAATATTTGTTCAAAACGAGCGGCAATTTGCAACTCGTCGCTAATAAAACGCGGCCAAAATGTCGGGTTTCCTGTCGAACCCGATGAAACAGCAATGAAATCGCAAGTTTCTAATTTGCCCTGGTAGCACAACTGAGGTAGCGGGTGACAGCGTAAATAATTCTCTTTGGTAATTAGCGGCAATTTTTGGAAGTCTTCAAAGGTTTTAATTGAGGCGGGATTGATGTTATGTTCAGTTAGGAAAGTCTGGTAAGCTGGTACTGTGGCAGCGACTTTTTGAAAAAGCCCGATCGCCCCCGCTTCGGCAACTCGACTCTGCTGGTGTTGCAATCGTTCCTCAAGTGGCGCTCTCAAAAACTCTTCAAACGCCTCAATTGCTCGCTGACGCTGTTCTGGCTGCATTATTTGCTCCTTAAAATGGGTATGTTGCACCTCGATCGAGATTCAATGAGTAGCGCTAACGCCCGATCGCACATTGGGCTGGACACTAAAAATTTGAACACATTTTGAGGTCGATCGAAAATATGGTGCAGTAGATAAACTTCCATAGCACGAAACCGCTGTTTTAACAACAATCACAGGTGATGACCGAGCTCTCGATCGACTAATAAACACTGACACACTATGGCAAGATTAATTCAGCGATCGTCCAAAACTGCCAGTCTCAGTCAAGCGTGAAAATCCGACGCAGCAAGTTCCCATGAACAATCCCATCTACCCCGGCATAACTCTCAACAACCACTACCGCATCGTCCGCGAATTGGGACACGGAGGCTTCGGGCGCACCTACCTCGCTGAAGATGCCCACCGATTTAACGAACCCTGCGTTTTAAAAGAATTTGCGCCCCAAGTACATGGAAGTTACGCTTTACAAAAATCCGAGGAACTGTTCGAGCGGGAAGCGGGAGTGCTCTACAAGCTGCAACACAATCAAATCCCCCGCTTCCGCGAACTCTTCCGCGTCAGTATCAGCGATCGAGGCTACCTATTTCTCGTCCAAGACTACGTGCCCGGTCAAACTTACCGCTTTTTGCTCGACGCCCGCAAGCGTCAGGGTTTGCGGTTTATAGAAGCAGAAATCAATCAATTGCTGCTGCAGATTTTGCCCCTGCTCGAATACATTCACTCTTTGGGAGTGATTCACCGCGACATCTCCCCGGACAACCTGATTCTGCGGAGTTCTGACGGGATGCCCGTGCTAATCGACTTTGGCGGAGTAAAACAAGTCGCCGCCACCGTAGAGTCTCTGTTCGCTGAGGCTAACGGCACTCCCGCCCCCGCGACTCGCATCGGCAAGCTCGGCTACGCTCCCGTCGAACAGATGCAGATGGGTATCGTCTCTCCCCACAGCGATTTGTACGCTCTGGCGGCCACGGTTTTGGTGTTGCTGACGGGGAAGGAACCGCATCAATTGCTCGACAGCCATACCCTGAATTGGAACTGGCGGGCGGAATGTTCTCTGTCTCCGAATTTGTCCCTGGTGCTGGATAAAATGCTTGCTCAACAGCCGAGTCAGCGTTACTCCTCGGCTCGCGAGGTAATGCTTGCTCTCTCCGGCAATCCGCCTTTACAGCCACCTTTGCCGCCAGCCCCGGATTTTGGGATCACGCAGCCGCCGGATTTCTCGCCTATACCCGTGCCCGCCCCCACGCCAAAACTGCCGGGAACTCCGGTGCGAGTTGCTGCTATTGGCAATCAGCAAAAGATGCCTGCTTGGAAAATGGTTTTGTTTGTGGTGGCGGTGCTCTTAAGTATGGGGGGAGTTGGCTGGTTTGCGGGCAATTCTTTGTTAAATCTGCAATCAAAAGTGCAGAAAGTTCCCCAGTCTCCAAACCCGAAGCAGCAGCAAGAAGATGCTTTGCAAGATCGTTTTGTAAAGCTCAAAATTGCCGATCGATTCTATAGCGGTTACGTCAACCTTGTGGACGAGACTTTCTATGCCAAATACCCGGAATTGGGGGGACGATTGTTAAAAGAAGGCGATGAAGATCGCCAGTGGCGCGAAAGGTGGCAGAAAATCGGCGACGAGTTGCTCGACAAGCTGGAAAATCTCAGCAGCGACGCTAGAGCGCGGTTGGGCAGTTACGACACCACAGATATCGATCGCTGGAAAACTGAGGTTAACAAGCTGAATTTGAGTAGTCGGGCTTTGTACGATTTGGCTGATGCTAGGTTCTTTTATTGGTTTCCACAACAGCCGCGCGATCGCAATATCATTGGTTTGCCGATCGGACAAATTTGGCAAGCAATTACTGCCGACGAACTCGAAGCCTTACAAGCTGGAGCAACTGTCGAAAGCGTTGAATTTGACCGCCTATCGAAGAGCAAAAGCCTCACAGGCAATCTCAAACCCGGAGAAGGGAAAGCTTACATTGCCCGGTTCGCTCAAAATCAAACTTTGCGCGTGAATTTGCAAGCACCGCGCCAATCTACTCTACTGTCAATTTATACTCCGGGGCGGACAAAGGGCGCGCGAGCGTTGCTGGAAGATGCAGAGGGGCTTAGTTGGTCGGGATTGCTGGATGATACTGGTTATTATGAATTCGTGGTAGTTTCTCAAGCATCTGAGCCGATCGCTTACGAGTTGAACCTGACGGCGGAATAATTGCTATTGACGCTCTCGATCAACCCAGGCAATAATAAGGTAATACCAATCAGATAAGTTGTCGGGTTCAAACAAAGAATATGCTGAGATTCGCGATCGTAGCTTTAGTGACTTTTGGATTAGTATTAGTGACTGCACTAGGTTTACATCCGGCCAATGCGACAGTCAGCACTCCCGAATTTTATGCTTGGAACTTTGCCTCTGTAGGCAGTAGCGAGCTGGTTTGTAAAAAGACCGTGGTAGTTCCGCAAGACCGGATAATTCCGTCATCATCAATGCACGCTGTGAGTATCACTTCTGCAATTGTAGATGAAAAGTTTTGCGCTAATTCCACTAAGCCACTGAATTAAGGCCGTGGATAATATGATTTCCGGTTATAGAACCATAATTAAGTTCTCCTTTAGTCGATTTTAGATTCACTTCACAGATGAATCTGGCAGGTTGAACCTTCATCTAAACTTTTTATCTCTCCACGATTGTTGTCTGAAAGCAAGTACCATTTTTTGGATGAATCAGGACGCAGCGTCCTGATTCATCCAGAGAGATAAAACTCTAGTTGTCGGTACAAACACGGCTTAATTAGGAACAATTAACCGCACATCATATAGCAATACTCCGGACAGTTTTTGGAACGATACTACAAGCTTACGCGGGGCAAGGATCATAAAAAAGTCGAATTAAATGCAAGTCAGGGGTAGAGGTGACATTGATTTAATTATTCACGCTCGCCTCAAAGTCAAGCGAGAATAAGCCATTGGGCCAGAGAAAAACTGTCCGGACTATTGATATAGCAATCGTAAATAATTTGTGAATTTCTTACTTTCTCCCCGCAGGTTCGGGGAGAGTTGGGGGTGGGGGAAAAACTTTACGACTCCTGGAAGGATTGCTATAATATTAAGTGATTGTCTGAGTGATTTCCCCCATCCGCGCACTGAAACTGTTGGCTGATTTTTTTTATGAGAAACACCGGCTATTTTGTAATGAAAATTTATCAAACGAGTCGGGCGCAGAAGTTTTCTGCTCTTGAAACAAATCGAACTCTTCCCTATTTTCCCAGTGCTTTTATGGTGACTTAAGAACCGAGGGAAAATATTCAGCCATTTGGCTAATCGTTTATTGGCTAATTGGCCGACTCAGTAATTCGTTAGTTTGAGTATGCTAGAGTTAGTCAGGTTCAGATATATAGTGCCATCTGTTATCTAAGTATCATGCTCAAAATTTTGGTAATTGAGGACGACGAATTAATCCGGGAAACTCTTCTGCAACTCCTGGAATCTCACAGCTACCGGGTCATTGCGGCAGAAAACGGTCGAGTTGGGGTGCAGATGGCACTTTCGGAGATACCAGATTTAATTTTGTGCGACGTGCAGATGCCGGAAGTAGACGGTTATGACGTGTTGCGGACTCTCCGGCAAAACTCGCTAGCTGGAACAATTCCATTTATTTTCCTCACGGCTCAAAGTGACAAAACCGATTTTCGTCGCGGGATGGAATTGGGGGCCGACGATTACTTGACAAAGCCGTTTACCAAGGCTGAATTGCTCGGAGCCATTGCTTCTCGCGTCTTGAAACGGCAAACTATTACTCAACCCTTGACAGTCGCGCTTCACCAAGCAGAAGCCAGACTCAAAGATTTAGTTAACGACTCCACCAAGGTTACGACTCTCTCTCCTGAAAAGTTTGCTCTCGAAGCTTTGCTGCGCCACGCTTTGGCACAAGGTGAGTTTCAGGTATATTATCAGCCACAAGTTAATATTGCTACCGGCCAAGTTATCGGCGCCGAAGCTTTAGTGCGCTGGCAAAATCCCGATCGAGGTATAATTTCTCCCTGCGAATTTATTCCCTTAGCAGAAGAAACAGGTTTAATTATTCAGATTGGGGAGTGGGTACTGCTTTCAGCTTGCGCTCAAGCCGCTAGTTGGCTGGCGGCTGGGTTTTCGCCCTTTACAATATCAGTAAACTTGTCGGCCCGGCAGTTGTCTGACCCGGAACTCAAGGCGCGAATCGTCCAAATATTGGAAACTACAGGCTTAGAGCCTGCTAATTTAGAATTAGAAATGACCGAAAGCGCTTTGGTGGAAAATGCGACAGTAGCAGGCGCTACTTTAAACCAACTAAAAGCTCTAGGAATTCGGATTGCTATTGACGACTTCGGCACCGGTTACGCTACTTTAGGATATCTCAAGCAATTTGCTTTTGACAGTTTAAAGATCGATCGAATTTTCGTCCGTAATGCCAACGAAGATACTCAAAATGCTGCTATTACTACAGCAGTAATTTTACTTGGTCACAGTTTGAATATGACAGTAATTGCTGAGGGAGTGGAAACAGAAGCAGAACTAGATTTTTTGAAACAACATCAGTGCGATATCATGCAGGGGTATCTGTTCAGTCGCCCCGAACCAGCAGCGATAATTGAAAGTATGTTGGTTGCCGACCCCGGTTTGTTCGCGCAGCCCCCAGTAGTAGCACCTGATCGCGTTGTTCCTTTTGTACCTGTGTCCGAACCGGAAAAATCTAAAAACCTTTCAATGTCTGGTTTAGGAATAGTGTAAGTGTCACCAAGATTTCTGTATAATAGGATAAAATTATTTTTTCCCCTTCTATTTTCTGCACAAAAGTTGAATCTTCCTCATAAAAAGTTGTAGCTTTTGATGATAGGGGAATCAAAGAAGGAGATTTTACCCCATATTCCTCTACTGCTTCCTCTATTATGCGCTAGGCGCCCCTAATGGGACTATTTGAGAAAGTGTGGCGTATTGAAATTGCGAGCCTTGATCAAGTTGCAGGAGGTAAACTCATTTAAGTTCCTACTTTGGGACTGGCAGTTTCACAAACTGTCCAACTGGAATTGGTGCAAGCCTGTCATGGAAAGAATATTAGTGGTGGACGACGAAGCAGACTGTCAAACAGTCTTAGCAATGTACTTGGAAAGTCAAGGATATCGGGTTGAATGCGCTAATTCAGGGGTTGAGGCGCTCTCGATTTTTGAAAATGCCCCCCCAGATTTGGTAATTTCAGATGTCATGATGCCGGAAATGGACGGGTTTGAGTTTTGTCGCCGTTTGCGAACTACCCGTTTGGGACAGTTAGTCCCTTTTATATTTTTGTCGGGTCAAGGCGAGTTGGAGTCAAAAGTTGAAGGTCATTCGATCGGCGGTGACGATTATCTGGTAAAACCTTTTCAGTCTGAAGAAATTTTAGCTAAGGTAAAGGCGCAGTTAGAGCGCTCTCACCGCATTCACGCCGAGATTGTTCGACTACTTCAAACTTCTAGCGGTAGGGCGGTAGAACCAACATTCGTGACAGTATTGCCAGCACCTGCACCTTTGCCTTTAACACCAGCCGAGGAAAGAGTTTTTTGGGAGGTGATCCAGGGTTATACTAACAAACAAATTAGCGATCGGCTGTTTATTAGCCCCCGGACTGTGCAAGCTCATTTAGGCAGCATTTTCAGCAAACTACAGTTAGATAATCGTGCTCAGCTTGTGAGATTTGCCCTGGAAAGAGGACACAAACCACCTCAAACTTAGCTCGGATGTCAACTTAGGGTGCGCCAGCCAGTGGATTTTAGATTTTAGATTTTAGATTTATTCCACAGATTCATAGGGGAGCTAAAACTTTAGTCTAAAATTTTGATCTGTCCACGACTTAAGTCGCAGGCTTGTATCCGTTTTTGGGCGGGAGCAAAAACTCCCGTAGCTGCCAAAAAAATGGAGGCTGACGCACTCAGCAAGCAGATTATTCCACATTCAAAACACAATAAGGATAATTAGTTATCACACAAACCCCTGGCCCCAAATTGGTACCCCGGAAGTTGGCACGTTCCAAATCACCCTGCCGCACGTTATTCGCCGCATCGATATTTGTCCCGGTCAATTGAGCCCTAGGAAGCCTAGTATTTGACAAAATAGCATTCTGCAAATTACTATCGCGCACATCCGCGAAAGACATATCCGCTCCGCTTAAATTCGCACGATTCAAATTAACTCTAAACAGCAGCGAACGTCTCAAATCGGCATTCGACAAATTAGCTTGCTGCAGATAAGCTTCGCCCAGATTCGCCTTAAAAAGTTTAGCACCGCGCAAATCAGCACTCGTCAGATTCGCTCGCCCCAAAAAAGCATTAGACAAATCCGCATTTCGCAGATTAGCACCATCCAAGTCAGCCCCGTACATCTCCGCATTAACTAAGTTAGCATTCGCCAAATTAGCACCCCTTAAATCCGCTTCTAGCAAATTAGCTTCATAGAGATTTGCTCCGCTTAAATCGGCTCCTCTTAAATTAGCTCTGTACAAGCTAGCCTTGAACAAATCAGCATTTCTCAAGTCACAGCCTTCGCACTCTTTAGTTTCCAGCAATTGCCTAACATGATCGGGATTTTGAGCTTTAACGGGAGCTGCCAGCCCAAACAAAGTTAAACTTGCCGTTACAGTTGCCAAGAGTTTAAGTTTCACAAACAAACCTCACTGCTACTTCAAACAAATTATACTAGCAAACTGTAGACTTTAAACCCATATCATTCTCTCTTTTCTCTTGCTCTGCGTTCTCTGCGCCCTCTGCGGTAAATTTTCAAAAAAATGATTCGCAGCCAAGGATTTAGACCTGGTTCCAGCAAAGCGGGCAAAGCCCGCCCTACTTAACTTAATTAAGCTTCATCTAAAGCAGCAACACCAGGCAATTCCTTACCTTCGAGCAGCTCCAAACTAGCACCGCCACCAGTAGAAATGTGGCTCATTTGTTCGCCTAAATTCAACTGTTCCACAGCCGCCACCGAGTCACCACCACCGATAATTGTGGTAGTACCAGTTTTAGTAAGTCCAGCCAAAGAATGAGCGATACCTTCAGTTCCTACAGCAAACTTCTCCATCTCAAACACGCCCATCGGCCCGTTCCAGATTACCGTTTTGCAATCGGCCAAAGCATCTTGGAAAGTTTTTACTGAATCCGGGCCGATATCCAAACCCATCCAACCGTCGGGGATGCTTTCAACAGAGACAGTTTGAGTGTTAGCATCAGCAGCAAACTTGTCAGCAACTACCACATCAGTAGGTAACAGAAAAGCAACTCCCCGTTCCTTCGCCTTAGCTTCCAAAGACTTAGCCAGTTCCAGCTTGTCATCTTCCACCAAAGACTTGCCCACGTTCAAGCCACGAGCTTTGTAGAAGGTGAAAACCATGCCACCGCCCAACAGCAGTTTGTCGCACTTTTCCAACAGTTTTTCAATGACTCCAATCTTGCTGGAAACCTTAGAACCGCCGATTATAGCAGCTAAAGGACGCTGAGGATTGTCGATCGCACTGCCGAGATATTGCAGTTCCTTCTCCATCAAAAACCCAGCCACAGAAGGACTCAGATACTTAGTAACGCCCTCAGTAGAAGCGTGAGCCCGGTGAGCAGTACCAAAAGCATCATTGACATACAAATCGGCCACAGAAGCTAACTTCTTAGCAAATTCTGGGTCGTTTGCCTCCTCCTCTGGGTAGAAGCGGACATTTTCCAGCAACAGCACATCGCCATCTTGCATCGCGGCGACTGTAGCAGCGACTTCATCACCGATGCAGTCGTCAGTCTTTTTGACCTCTTTGCCCAACAATTCCGACAGCCGTTTCGCAACCGGCGTCAAGCGCAACTTCTCCGTCACACCCTTGGGACGGCCGAAGTGGCTGCACAAAATCACCTTAGCGCCCTTGGACGCTAAATCTTGAATTGTCGGCAGAGCCGCCCGGATGCGAGTATCATCGGTGATATTGCCGTTGTCGAGCGGCACGTTAAAGTCCGCCCGCACCAATACCCGTTTGCCCGATAAGTCCGATGCCGATAAATTTGCTACAGTTTTTTTTGTCACAGGATTAACCTCCTAATATGTGTGTTTTTGTCGAATTCCGTTGAAATGGCGGCACTGGTCACTTGCACTTGGGCCTCGGACGCATTCAACCGCGTCCGTACAAAAAACGGAAGATGAAACAAACGGCACTGATTGGCTCAACGTAAACATTTTATCGGAGTCCGCGTCCCGGAGATGCGCAGTATGTTCAAGACTGTCTTATTTCCTGTAGATCAAAGCCGAGAAGCCCGCGAAGCTGCCGAAAAGGTGGTCAATATCGTGAAAACCTACGCCTCTCGCTTAGTTATTCTCTCGGTAGTCGAGCCCCCAGCCGAGGAGGCCGACGCCCCCGCGCGAGAGGTGATGACTTCCCCCGAAGCAGTCGCCAAACTTCTTTCTGAGGCCCAATCGATGTTTTCCCAGCAGGGAATTGAAGCTGAAATCATCGAACGGGAAGGCAAACCTGCTTTCACGATTTGCGATGTGGCTGACGAAATTGGGGCCGATTTGATTGTGATGGGCTGTCGGGGGATGGGTTTAACCGATGATGGGGCGTCTGACAGCGTTACCAATCGGGTGATCAATCTGTCTCCTTGTGCAGTTTTGATTGTGCCTTAGTCAGTTGTCAGTTGACTGTTGACTGTTGAGTGTTGACGGTTGGCAGTTGACTGTTGTAATTCAAGAACTAACAACTAACAACTAACCAATAACAACAGTTAACAGTCAACTAACCAATAACAACTAACCAATAACAATAGTCAACAGTCAACAGTTAACAGTCAACAGTCAACAGTCAACTAACTAATGAAAATTCACTGGTATCCCGGTCACATTGCCAAAGCTGAACGGGCATTAAAAGAACAGCTAAAGCGGGTAGATGTGGTGCTCGAAGTCCGAGATGCCCGCATTCCATTGGCTACTTATCACCCCCAAATGCCGACCTGGGTGGGCGGCAAGGCGCGAGTATTGGTCATCAACCGCATGGATATGATTACGCCTCGATCGCGCGAGGCGTGGGAAACATGGTTTGAGGCCCAGGGGGAAACTGCGTATTTTACCAATGCCGAGCACGGTCACGGAGTAGACGCTGTGGCGGATGCCGTGCAGAATGCTGGCGTGCAGCTAAATCAAAGAAGGTTCGATCGAGGTATGCTGCCCCGTCCAGTCCGGGCAGTGGTAATGGGATTTCCCAATGTCGGAAAATCTGCTTTAATTAATCGGCTGTTAGGGCGGAGAGTAGTGGATAGTGCCCGCAGAGCTGGAGTAACTAAATCACTCCGATGGATTCGCATTTCTGACGAAATTGAATTATTAGACGCCCCCGGAGTGATCCCAACCCGAATTAACAATCAAGAAAATGCCCTAAAATTAGCTATTTGCGAAGATATTGGCGAAGCAGCTTACGACAATCAGGTAGTAGCAGCAGCGATGGTAGATTTGCTCTTAGGGCTTGAGGCGGCTGATGACACTTTGATATCAGTATCTGGTTTCAAATCCAGGTATAAATTAGATGCAGCCTCTAGTAATGGTGAAGATTATTTGCACGAGGTAGCAAAAGACAGGTATAAAGGAGATGTCGAACGAACGGCGCGGCAGATGTTAAACGATTTTAGAACTGGTGTTTTGGGTCAACTTACTTTGGAGTTGCCGCCGGCTTGAGCAGACTCGTAACCTACAACTAATCAGAAATGGTATTCAATAGAGAGTTGCTGACGCTGATAATGTGAACTTCGTCTCCTATGTGTAATATTTTTTCTGCTGCTTGCGATGCGATTCGCGTGTTAACTATCAGCCGACTAAAGTGATTTAAATGCCCTTTTTTTACCAGGTCAGGCATGATTTCCTTTTGCTTGGCTGTTAGTAGATTTTTAAAATTTAGATCGCTTGCTTGCGCCGCATAATTTCGCGTAGATAGGATACATGGCTGACCGGGATTAATAGCTTCAAATATTACTGTTCCTATTTTAAACCTAACAATTTCATCGGATTGTGAGAAAAGTTGGTCTTCCCAAAAAGCCGGGACATCTCCTATCTCAATATTAGCTCGCAAGCGCTGGCGCATCTCGTTAACGCAAACTCTCGGAAACCAAGATGCAACTTCGGCAATTGTTTCGGTACTGATAATGCTTGGCCCTGGTGCAGCGAGATTGTCGGGAAAACCAGTCAGCAAGTTTTCAATTAACTTGACGGGGAAACCGAAGTAGTTGCTCAACCAAGATTCTATTCCCAAGCGTTCTCTATCTACATGAAAAAATATTTCTTGTTCAGTGCCTTGAATTTTCAGACCGGCAATTCTCTTTTTGATGTCAAAGGATAAGCGTAGAAAACGGACTCCGCTGTTGTGCTTAGTGTTAACCAATTCTCCTGCTGCATCGCAGATTGCAAAAGAACGATCGCCGGATAGAGCTCCGCTGGCTAGAATAGTGGCTTGACTGACTGCGATGCCGTCAAGGGACTTGACCGGATAGATATGAATGCTGGCGACGTAAGACATTTCGAGCCATTGATAAATAATTGTCGTTTTAGATACATTCTAGCATCTCCTGTCGGCAGAAGGATGACTGCAGTTGACTTTACTAAATAAAATATGAATGACATAAAAATGGGCTACTTTTTTGAAGTTTACATTGTGCCGGAGCAGCTTGTAAAGAAAAATCAAAGAAGTCTGGCTGAGCTTGTGGTATATCTTATGGTATAAAATAGAAAAAATTGAACCGAGTTACAAGCAATGACTGAAAGCGGAAGTAGAAGCATGATTTCGCGACGCAATTTAATGTTGAGGGCTGGTGCAGGGATGCTGGCGGCAAGCTTGGCACCAGCGTTTTTACAAGCCGAAGCAGCAAAAGCAGAGGCAATCTCTGACATTACTCCCGAGGGTGCTCTCCAGAAATTGATCGAGGGGAATCAACGCTACATTGAGCAAAAACGGACATTTCCCGACCAAGCTCGATCGCGAGTTGTAGAAGTAGCACAGGGTCAACATCCGTTTGCAACCATCCTGGCTTGTTCTGATTCACGCGTTGCTCCCGAAATTATTTTCGACCAAGGATTAGGGGATTTATTTGATATCCGAGTAGCTGGCAATTTTCTCGACGATGTGGTTCTCGGAAATATAGAATATGCGGCCTTAGAATTAGGCGTACCACTATTAGTAATTCTGGGTCACGAACGCTGCGGTGCTGTCAAAGCAGCTTTAGATGGTAAAGCTGTTCCGGGTCACATTAGCACTTTGGTGGCGGCGATTAAACCGGCAGTTGATTCGACCAAAGGTCAAACAGGCGATGCGTGGGATAACGCAGTCAGAGCTAATGTGAAAATGAATGTAAATAAGTTACAATCTTCGTCGCCTATTTTAGCTGAAGCAGTGAAAGCGGGCAAGCTTAAAGTTGTTGGGGGCCGCTACGATTTGGATAGCGGCAAAGTAGAGATAATTGCTTGATTTTGCTGGTAATTTTCAGAATTTGTAGGGTAGTGCCAAGAGTGCCTACCCCTTGGGGAGCGAGGGGAAACCATCGGGGATTGCCCCTAAGAATTATTTGGTAACAATAAAGTAGATATGCAAGTTTAAAGTAAACCCATTTCTTGCAGTCCCCGGCGCAGGCGTTCTGCTTCAAAAGGGCGTCGCTGTTCGTGAAGGGCGATCGCTCTTTTGAATTCGGCTAAACTTTCTGGCATTTTACCAATTTTCAGCAAGGCTACTGCCAAGTTTTGATGAGCTTCCGCGTGTTCGGGATCGATTTTTATCGCTTGTCGGTAATAGGCGATCGCATCTGCTAAATTTCCGGCGGCCTTCAGCGTCAGTCCTAAATTGTAGTGACCTGCTGCAAAATTGGGGTCAATTTTTAAAGCTGCTTTGTAAGCTTTTTCAGCAGATTTCAAATCTCCTTCCTCTTTGAGCAAATTGCCCAAATTATTGTAAGCACCCAACTTGAGCGGCGGGAACACTTTGGTATTAATTGCCGCTTGATAATGTTCTTTTGCTTTTACAAACTGCTGCTGCTGGCGATAAGCAATTCCCAAATGATAGTTGAGTTCGTAAACAATAGAATCATCAATTGCCCCAGCAGTCAAGCCTTTGGTTAATAAATTAATTCCCCGCCCGATTTGCCCGCTTTCTACATACAGCGCGCCTAATTTGCTACAAGCATAAGCATCGTTTGGATAATAAGCGATATAGCGTTCCATTGCTGCTTGAGCTTTTTGGAATTTACTTTTTGCTGCGATCGCATCTTTTTGATAACCAGAGTGCCAAATCGCCACATCGGGGAGAGAAGCTATTTTCCAATTTGGTTCCCTCTGCAAAATCTCAGCCACGCTGTCGTCTACCATGGCGTGATAAGGGCGAGAAAAGCGGATGTCATGGCGATTGCGAAACAAGCGCGACACTAGGGAATAGGGAGATTGAGAGGCACCAATTTCTTGGCGGATGAGATTGATTAGCAGCAGCCGATCGCTCGCCATTGCCTGCTTAATCTGAGGTACAATCTCCGGTACCAAAACCTCATCGGCATCCAACACCAAAATCCAGTCGCCCTGGGCGTGCTTCAGACACTCATTGCGCGCCGCTGCGAAGTCGTCGCACCATTCAAAGTCATAAACCCTCGCCCCGGCTTCTCGGGCAATTTCACGGGTGCGATCGCCCGATCCCGTATCCACCACCACCATTTCGTCAACAACACCCTTAACGCTGTCCAAAGTCCGCGACAGTGTTGCCTCTTCATTCTTCACAATCATGCACAGAGTCAGATCCATCGGGCGCAAACTTTCCTCATTTCACAGAAATATTGTAATTTTTTTACCAGTAAAACACAAAAAGTCCCAGAAAAGATTCTCCTATTTTCCTTTTGCTTTGAGCATAAGTACCTTTCTTCCCTCGAAAAAGTGGGTTAACTCTTTTGAGATATTAAAAAGCCTCAAACTCGGACGATTCATCAAAAATCCTACCACTTTCGATTCTTCCCTACGGTAGAGGTAAGAGCGGGATAGGGGTTGTTATTCTTAGAACATAAGACAAGGCACAAGAAAAGTTTAAGTATTCAGGAGAAAGAGAAATGGGAATTATTGCTTGGATCGTTTTAGGACTGATTGCCGGTGCGATCGCCAAAGCCATTTATCCGGGAACTCAAGGCGGCGGTTTTCTGGCAACAACAGGTTTAGGAATTGTGGGCGCGCTAGTGGGAGGTTATCTAGGTCAAGTCTTATTGGGGACGAGCGGGGGAGCATCCTTCGGAGCATTGACTCTACCCAGCATAGCTTTTGCAGTCGTAGGTGCGATCGTGGTACTTTTCATCTGGGGATTGTTAACTCAGCGTGCTGCATAACAAATATTGCCAATTCCCAGTCGATCGACTTTTAGGGTATTCATAAACCCGGTTTCTGGAAGAAACCGGGTTTTTCAGTTGCTTGTAGGATGCGTCAATCGATTTTAGATTTTAGATTTTAGATTTTAGATTTTAGATTTTAGAGGCGACCCCACGGGTAAATGCGGGGGCTTGAGGATTTTCGATTTTCAATTTTGGATTGATTCCACGGATAAATCACGTGGCGGGTACCATCAAGAAATTCGCTTGTCAGCCTACTTTTACCAAATCCGGGTTAAAAACCCCTATTAGACTCAGCGCTTGCAACGGTTCAAGAGCAAAACTTTCGTCCGCACAGAGTGGGACTGAAGAATAAAGGGGTAAAAATCCCGGATTTAGTATTAATTAATCAATCCGCAAATTGAAAGGCAAGCGAACATAAACCCCCTGCGGGTCGTTCATCGACTTGATCGCAGCCAATTCATCTTGCATTTTCTTAAATTCGGCCGTTAGCGGGTCGAGTTTGGCGGCTGGTTTCAAAACATGAACGCCGGAAATTTTTTCCAAAATTCGCTCCTCCAAAGTGCGGCGTTTTGGATATTCTTCCAACTTCCAATCGTCGCCGAGTTTAGCTTGCTTAGCAGCCTCTCTGACAGCATCTTCAAGCCCGCCAATTTCATCGACTAAACCCAACTGTTTCGCAGCCGTACCAGACCACACCCTGCCTTGAGCAATTTCTTGTACTTTGTTTTTCGGCAGTTTGCGGGAGTCGGCGACTTTAGTAATAAATCGATCGTAAATGCGATCGACTATTCTCTGAATATTCGCCAATTCTTGAGGATTTTTCGGGCGGGAAACCGTGTTAATATCCGCAAAGCGGGCGGTTTTCACCACGTCCCAAGTCAGACCGTTGTTAGCAGCCAACTTTTCGGCGTTGAACCGCATTCCAAAAACGCCGATCGAACCAGTAATCGTATTCGGTTCGGCAAAAATGCGGCTGGAACCCATCGCAATCCAATAACCGCCGGAAGCTGCTAAATTGCCCATCGAAACGATAACTGGTTTCTTTTTGCCCGTCAGCATAACTTCGCGCCCGATGACTTCGGCCGCCGTCGCGCTGCCTCCGGGACTGTTGACGCGCAAAACCACTGCTTTTACGTCGTCATCTTCTCGAATTTTCCGCATTTCTTGAGCGATGCGATCGCCTCCTACTTGAGTCGGGCCCCCTTCGCCGTCTACAATCTCTCCTTCAGCGTAAAGTATAGCAACTTGGTTTTTCTTGTTAGCGTGAGTTGAGTTTTTATTCTCAGCAATTCTCGCGTAATTTTTCAAACTAATTTGCTTGAAAGATTTGTTTTCGCGATCTGTTCCTGTGAGTTTTTTGAGTTCGGTCGATATTTCGTCAAAATATACAACCTTATCAACTAACTTGTTTTTGAGAGCTTCGTCAGCCATCAAAATTCCGCCATTATCTGCAAGCGCTTGCAGTTGCGGAACAGTCACTTTGCGACTCGGGGCGACAGTTTTCAGGTATTCTCCCCACATATCTCCGAGCAACTTTTGAGTTTGCTGGCGATTTTCGGGACTCATTTTTGTGAGCAAAAACGGTTCAACGGCTGACTTGTATTTGCCGACGCGAGTCACTTGCACTCCCACGCCGTATTTTTCCAAAGCACCAGTGAAAAACATTGCCTGACTGCTAAAACCGTTGATTTCCAAAGCACCGTAAGGATTGACTGCAATTGTATTAGCGACAGAACCGAGGTAATAATCTCGCTCATTCCAGTCCATCTGGTAAGCAAAAATGGGTTTTTTGGCATCTCGGAAACGCTGCAAGGCCGATCGAACTTCTTTGAGATTGGCAAACCCGCTGCTGCTCGAATTTGAGCTGCCTTCCAGATAAAGGCCAACGATTTTCGGGTCTTTTTTCGCATATTCGATCGTGTCTAAAACAGTCCGCAGCGTCACTGTATCGCCGGAATCTTCCGAAAGCACTTCTTCAATCGCCGCGCCAGTGCTACGGCTCGGTTTGCTGTCGGTGATATTTAAAGAAAGGTCTAATACCAATACAGACTTATCTTTAACTTGCGGCCCTGAATCTTTAGACGACGATGCCGCCATAGCAATTAGTAGTACCAGTCCCCCCAGTCCGATGCTGCCCAGCAGCAGCAGTCCTAGGAAGGTGCCCAGTAAACTTGCACAGGTATATTTTAGGAAATCTTTCATTAGATAATTGGTTATTGGTTATTGGTTATTGGTTATTGGTTATTAGTCATTAGTCATTAGTCATTAGTCATTAGTCATTAGTCATTAGTCATTAGTCATTAGTTATTAGTCATTAGTCATTAGTTATTAGTTATATCACATCCGGTTAGAACGGAATGATACCGAGCTTGCAAGCGTCCCCGCTCGCGTGCGAGTCGATCGCACTGCACTCGGCAAAATATTATTCCGATGCCACCGGAAACGATTTTATTGGTCATTCCTGGAAGTAGGATGTAGCAATTATCCGCTGTCGTTAGTTATTAGCTAATGACTGTTGACTAATGACTGCTGACTAATGACTGCTGACTAATGACTGTTGACTAATGACTGTTGACTAATGACTTTTGACTGCTGACTCACTTTTATCTTAACCTTTCCAAAACCCCAGAATGTTTTAACTCATCCAAGTTAGCGCAGCCGGTACAGAACATCACGGTGGCGATTTCTGCAATTAAAGCCTCAGCTAGAAGGGCTGCGGCTGATTCCGATTCCGCTGCTGCTTGTAGAAACGGCCGCGCCAGTCCCGCAATATCCGCGCCAAGGGCGAGAGCCTTGGCTGCATCCAATCCATTCTGCAAGCCTCCAGAGGCAATCAGAGGAACATCCGGCGCTACGGCGCGGGTGCTGACAATGCACTCGGCTGTCGGTATTCCCCAGTCGGCAAAGGTTGCGCCCAACCTGCGCTGCTTGCCATCTTTAGCTCGCTCTCCTTCTATTTTCGCCCAAGAAGTGCCTCCGGCCCCGGCAATGTCGATCGCACCTACCCCAGCGGCGAGCAATTTCTTTGCCATCTTTCCTGAAATACCGTTGCCGACTTCTTTAGCAATAACTGGTACTGGTAATTGATCGCACAATTTGGCAATTTTATCTAGCAGTCCTTTAAAGTTAGTATCGCCTTCGGTTTGGACGCACTCTTGTAGCGGATTGAGGTGCAAAATTAGTGCGTCTGCTTCTAAAAGATCAACAATTTTTTGGCACTGTTCCAAACCGTAATTGTAGTTTAATTGAACGGCTCCGATATTGGCAAACAGGAGAATATCGGGAGCGCGGCGACGGACGGCAAATGTAGGAGCTAGTTGAGGATTTTCTACAACAATTCGCTGGGAACCGACTCCCATTGCTAGTTTGTATTCTTGAGCGACATCGGCGAGGCGATAATTGATTGTCTGGGCTAATTCTGTGCCGCCGGTCATTGAGGAAATTAGCAGGGGAACGGCTAGTTTTTTGCCGAGAAATGTGGAGGTTAAATCGATTTCAGTGCGATCGAGTTCTGGCAAACAGCAGTGTTCAAAACGGTAGCGTTCGAGGCCGCTGGTAGTTTCGCGAAATTGTACGTCTTCTTCGAGGCAAATCCGCAGGTGGTCTGCTTTGCGGGTTTCGGTTTGCGAGGGGGAGGTTAGCGGCAAGTTCACTGTGGCTATTTGGGGAAAGAGTTGTGATTTGGGAATATAGCAATTTTATTTCATTTTTGATTTTTTTAATGAACCGCAGAGAGCGCAGAGAGCGCAGAGGAGAAGAAAAGAGAGATGTTCGCAAATTCTGCAAGGGTTGCTGTATTATCCAGGAACGGTCAGCGCCTTTCCATTATCTGAAGGTTTCAACTTGAGTAAAAAAGGAACTGCTTTTTGCACCCAGGCTTTGATTGACGTGTAACTTTCCGCATCTTCTCCGAAAGAAATTTCCAGCATATCCGTGTGAATTATCCCCGGATTCAAAGGAACTGCTGCCATACCTGCGGGCAATTCTTGAGCGAGCGATCGCGTAAGTCCTTCTATCGCCCACTTAGAAGCGCAATAGGGCGCAACTTCCGGCGAAGTTGACCTTCCCCAACCCGAACTAAAGTTAACAATTATGCCGCTTTTTCGAGCAATCATTGCCGGGACAAAGTGGCGAATTACATTAGCAGTACCTTTAATATTAACATCAATTACCTGCGAAAATTCTTCGTTACTAACATTCCAAAGAGGCGCAAGATGATTAGTTACACCTGCATTGTTAATTAGCAAATCTGGCGGCTCATTTTTGGCCAGAATTTCTGTAACCCAAGCTTTTACGCGATCGTCGTTTGCGACATCCAAACAAGTAAAATGGTGCGGCGCACTATATTTTTCTTGGAGTTTTTCCACCGCTTCGGAAGAACGGGCGCATCCCACAACTGTATGTCCCAATTCAATAAACTTTTCAGTCATGGCAAGACCGAGACCGCGACTGACTCCGGTAATTACAATTAATTTTGTCATCATAAAAATGGGTTTGAAACCCCGTCCTTTTAGGACGGCTTTACAATTTAATTTGCAATACGCCACGAGTTGTAAGACAAAAACTTACAGTCTATTGGCATTGCGTTTTGACACCACCGCTTGCCAGTTTTTAAATTGTGCAAGCTAATTGTTTTCCGATACGGGTCTTTCTTTGTTGGAGACTCTTGCCAACCACCGACATAAGAGAACCCATACTTAGGGTGTTTAACGATTGAACCGCGCTTAAACCCCGCACTTAAAGTTCCGCCGTATCGGGTGCGAATGTGACCAGCGGAATGTTGTAAGCGATGTAGTTGTCGTCGGTGGAATTCAAGAGGGATTACCTCTATTAGCTTGGTGTTATCGGGCTGGATATGTCCTCCGACATACCCATTAGCTAATACCCACGAATCGACACAATGAGCCTCAAACTTTTTTGATAGCTTTTGCTTTGACTTCTTTAGTCCTAAACTTTGTCGCAGTTCGTAGGTATCGTTTCCAGATTTAGTCTCAAGATGGGCGATCTTTCTGAGTTCAGAATAGAACCAGTTTTTGCCCACTTCTAAAGGACTAAACGATACATTCCACTTGCGTCCGTTTTTCCAGGTTCGTGCCTTGATGTCTTCCACAACAAAAGCTGATACGGGAAACATAGAGGTGAGCCAGTTAATTATCCTTAACTTCCACTGCCATCTCGATGCCGTTGATGGGGGGATGCGATTTTTGTTAACTAATCTGTTAGCTCGGTTTTGACGGCATGGAGTATTCCGAAAGCGTCTTGCCCGTCGCATATTGCGCCTTACTTCAACGTGGTCTTGCACCCAGTCAACAGCATGAGTTTGGATATTTAAGTAGGTATGTGATTTGGATTTAACGGTAAATCCTTCACGCTTACTACCTGGGTCAATGCCAACCGCTATGGGTTGATAGTTGTGGTTTAAAGGTTCTGCATTTAGTCGGACACAAAATACTCCCTTTTTCCAGAATGGTGTTGCCTTGCTTGACTTAATCCAACGCTTTGCACGGGCGTTGGTAGTCGGCATTAACGGTCTATTTTCACTGTTTACAACGGGTACAAACATTGACGGTAAGTCCTATTTCTAGGTGTATATTTCCCTTCGCCACTGACTGCCAGAGAGGTTAAAAACTAGGGAAGCATTCTTAACGTCTTACCGGATACCACTCCCAGGCAGTTCAGTCTGTCTCTTTCGACACAGGCTAGACACTGTTTTAGTCTTGAATTAAGAAGGTGGTGAATTTTCCTCTTTCAAGCCTCACCCTAAAAGGGTGAGGTTAGTGACAGATTTGCTGAATTTTGACATTAAGTAATACAATACATATTGACTGGCTAATTGACAAATCGATCGCAGGGAGAAAGCATGAAAGTAAAAGCAGCCGTTGCTCGCAGTGCCGGCCAACCTTTGAGCATTGAAACGGTTGATCTAGATGGGCCGAGGGCTGGAGAGGTGCTGGTGGAAATTAAAGCCACTGGTGTTTGTCACACTGATGCTTACACTCTTTCCGGTGCCGATCCAGAAGGTTTGTTTCCGGCTATCTTAGGCCACGAGGGAGCTGGGATTGTCGCAGAAGTGGGGCCGGGAGTAACGAGTGTCAAAGTGGGCGATCGGGTAATTCCTCTCTACATTCCTGAATGCCGCAACTGCGAATATTGTTTGAGCCGCAAAACAAATCTCTGTCAAGCAATTCGCGTGACTCAAGGCCAGGGAGTGATGCCCGATGGCACGAGTAGGTTTTCTATAGACGGGCAGAAACTTTACCATTACATGGGAACTTCTACCTTTGCTAATTATACAGTCTTGCCAGAAATTGCAGTAGCAAAAATTCGCGAAGATGCTCCTTTTGATAAAGTTTGTTTAATCGGCTGCGGCGTCACAACTGGCATCGGCGCTGTCATTAATACTGCGAAAGTAGAGCCTGGTTCTAATGTGGTAGTTTTTGGTTTGGGCGGCGTGGGTTTGAATGTAATTCAAGCGGCTCGCATGGTGGGAGCTAACATGATTGTCGGCGTAGACTTGAATCCCGACAAGCGAGAGATGGCGGAAAAATTTGGCATGACTCACTTTGTCAATCCCCGCGAAGTGGAAGGCGATTTAGTGCCTTATTTAGTAGATTTAACCAAAGGCGGAGCTGATTACAGTTTTGAATGTATCGGCAACATTAATGTGATGCGCCAAGCTCTGGAATGCTGTCACAAAGGTTGGGGCGTGAGCGTAATTGTCGGGGTAGCGGGAGCCGGTCAAGAAATTAGCACCCGCCCGTTTCAGCTAGTAACTGGCAGAGTTTGGAAAGGGACGGCTTTTGGCGGTGCAAAAGGCAGAACAGATGTTCCTAAGATTGTTGATTGGTACATGGACGGTAAAATTGATATTGACAGTCTCGTAACTCAGGTAATGCCGATCGACAAAATCAATGAAGCCTTTGATTTAATGCACAAAGGCGAAGTAATTCGCACAGTGTTGACATTTTGAGTTTTTGAAGGTGAAGGAAGAAGTTCGGCAACGGATTTTGTAACGGATGTAACGGATAGAACGGAGATCTTGCACCATTCTCAATAAGCTTTTTATGAACAGGCAAGATGCCTGTTCCACAAGAAAATTCACTCTTTGTGGAACAGGCATCTTGCCTGTTCTTGAGAATGGTGCAAGATGTGAGATAGAACAAAGCTTAATCCCCAATTCCCAATTCCCAATTATGCTCTCTGACTCCCTAAAACTGCACAAAGAACAGAAATGTTTCGGTGGCAAACTAGGCTTTTACAGCCATCAATCCTCAACCTGCAACAGCGAGATGAAATTTGCTGTTTACCAGCCGCCGCAAGCTTTATCTCAACCCGTACCAGTTTTGTATTTTCTATCAGGTTTAACCTGCACGGAAGAGAACTTTATGGCAAAAGCGGGGGCGCAACAATTTGCGGCAAAATACGGGTTAATGCTGGTTGCGCCCGACACTAGCCCGCGCAATACTGGTATTCCTGGCGAAGATGACGATTGGGATTTAGGAAGTGGTGCGGGTTTTTATGTTGATGCGACAGCCGCACCTTGGAATTCTCACTATCGAATGTACAGTTATGTGGTTGATGAATTGCCAAATTTAATCGCCGAAAATTTTCCGGCGATACCGGAAAAACAGGGAATTTTCGGTCATTCGATGGGCGGACACGGGGCGTTAATTTGCGCGTTGAAAAATGGATCTCGCTATCTTTCAGTTTCCGCTTTTGCGCCTATTTCCGCGCCAATGAGCTGCCCTTGGGGACAAAAAATATTCGGGCACTACCTCGGTGGCGACAAAGAGATGTGGAAGGCTTGGGATGCTAGCGAATTGGTGCTTGAGGCGCGATACAACCGTCCGATTCTGATTGACTGTGGCACTGCTGATTCGTATCTCGCTGACGGGCAGTTGTTGCCGGAAGTGTTCGCGGAGGCTTGTGCAAAAGCGGGACAGCCGCTAACTTTAAGGATGCAGGATGGTTACGATCATAGCTATTATTTTGTGGCGAGTTTTATCGAGGATCATATTCAATTTCACGCGGCTGCTTTGTGTGAGTGAACTTTAGTTTGTAGTAAGGACTTTAGTCCTTAAACCTAATTTCATTGTGCAGCGCACTCCAAGGGACTAAAAGCATATCAGCTATTTGCGATTGTCCTCTAGCCCTGTAGATATCCATAGCTTTCTCAAAATCTTCAATTCCCCCCTGTAAATCTCCTGTTCCACTTCGAGCAGTAGCACGAATCATGTAAGCTTCTACAAAGTCAGGATTGAGATTTATTGCTTGAGTAAAAGCTGCAACTGCTTCCTCGTACAGCCCCCTGCGACCGAGGTCGAATCCTTGTTCGTAAAATTCTCGAGCTTCCATCGCATTTCTTAATTATCTATCTAGTTAATTATGGAGCGTCGATATAGAAGTTTTTAAGCCGATGAAATACAGCAGACGGGTGTAAGGACATGGCAGTCCAGTTGATGGTTTGTAGTGAGGAATTTAGTCTTTAAAAGAAGGACTGAACTCCTCACTACAAACGGTTAATTTAGGTCGATCGGAAATACCCAGTCTTGATACTTGCTGTCGCGATTTTCGATAATCCCGGTTAGTTTGTCCAAAATCTTTTCGGTGATGGGTCGGTTTTTGGGCAAGTGATAGTTTTCTACTCGCTTGATTGGCGTAATTTTGGCGGCCGTTCCGCAGAGGAAAATCTCGTCTGCAATCAACAGTTCTGATCTATCAACGGGTCTTTCTATGACTTCAATTCCTAAGTCTCTGGCGATGGTGATTACGCTGTCTCTGGTAATTCCTTCGAGAATATCTTGATCGAAACCGGGAGTAACTAATTTACCGTTTCTGGCGACAAATATGTTCATTCCTGAAGCTTCGCTGACTTTTCCCTGAGTGTTCATCATAATAGCTTCGTCGAAGCCGGATTCTACTGCTTCTGTTTTGGCTAAAGCTGAGGTGATGTAAGCACCGCTAATTTTACCTCTTAAGGGCAAACTGCGGTCTTCTTGGCGGTACCAAGAGCTAATTCTACAGTTGACTCCTTCTTTGGGCAAATAGTCGGAAAGTTCTAATCCGTAGACAAAAAAGTCGGTTTCTACGTTGTGCAGTCGGGGGGCAATTCCTAAACTGGATGTGTAGATAAAAGGGCGGATATAAAATGATTTTGTTGGTTGGTTTTTTTGGACAAAATCAATGATTATTTGTTGGATTTTGCTTGCTGGCAAATCGCAGTGAAGGAAGCTGGCACTTTGACTTAATCTTTGACAGTGGCGGTCTAATCTAAATAGCAATATTCGATCGGCATTTTGGGGGTCGGGAATTCCCCGCAACCCGCCTAAAACTCCGGTTCCGTAGTGCAGTGCGTGGGTGGCTATGGAAATTTTGGCGTCTGTAAATGGGAGAAATTGGTTTTGAAAGTAGGCAATTGGCAGAAAACTATCCATGATTCAAGCTGGCGATGAGTTTTGCAGTCCGCGAGGAATGGTGAATTTGGTTATATTACCATAAGTTATACCATTTGAGATTTGAGATTTGAGATTTGAGATTTACAATGACTGATTAGATATAAGTTTGGAGGTTGTCTAAAGTTACCTTTTTTTTATTAAATGAGATGATTGTTGTGTTATTCGATGGAGCGATAAAATAATATAAAATGCGGTCATTAGGGTTGATAATTGTTTTGGGAAACTGTGCGATCGACTACAAACAAAAATCAACCAAAGGGCAACTATGGCACGTAAATGTTTCATCATTGAAATGGGGATGGGTATAGACCAGCACGGGCAGGAACCGACTGTAGCCTGTGCAAGGGCTGTACGGAATGCGATCGCCCATAATGCTCTCCTAGGCGTCTGGGAAGTGGCGGGTTTGACTGACCCAAATCAGATGATTGTTGAGGTTAAGGTGGCTGTTCCTTACCCGGAACAAGTGCGGGAACAGGAGGTGTTGGCGGTGCTGCCTTTTGGCAGCAAAACTCTGATTGTGGAACAAGGAGGCATGATTGTGCCAGGAAGGGCGATCGCCTCTCTGAATGATAAAAATGATGAAATGCTAATCGCTGTGGCGGCTGTGACTGTTTTTGTGGACACTGAGGACTAATTAATTGGGTGTTGTTTGAATAAATCTGCGGTGAAATACGATCGCCCGATCGCACTTGCTTGTTTTCGCGATCGGGCGATCGTACGCCTGTGTGTTAAAAAATGATTAATTTAGGCTAAGTCTCGAATTAGGAAAAGTAGAGTGCGATCGGCTTTTAGGCGATCGCACTCTACCTCCTCTACCTGATATTACGGCTTGCTGGTATCTGCCAACATTTGGTTAACCATTTGCAAGTGCGCCTGAAGGTTCGGCAACTTCTGGGTGGCCCAAGCCTTCAACTCGGGATCTTGTCCCTGTTGAGATTGAGCCTGAAACAAAGCAATAGCCTGATTGTGGCTGTCGATCATAGCCTGCTTGTAAGCAGCATCAAAACTTGTACCGGAGAGTCCCGAAAGTCGATCCATCAAAGCTTTGTTCTGGGTATTCATTTCGGTTGGCAGTTCTACCTCTTTTTGCATTGCTAACTGCATCAGTTCTTGATTAGCCTGGGTGTGTTCCTCAACCATTTCTTGCCCGTATTGTTTCACACCAGCACTAGAACCGCGCTGCACTGCCAATCTGCCGAGCTCCACTTCCAGCATACCAATTTGACCTGCTTGCATGGCAAAGTTTCTGTCTTGGCTGCTGAAAGAATTAGGCGAAGTTTCGCTACCTGTGGGAGTGTTGGGAGAACGGCTGGGAGTGTTGTTGATGGGGCTATTTGGAGAACGGCCGGGAGTGTTGTTGGTGGGGGTATTTGGAGTGTTGGGAGTAGTAGCATCGTCGGTAGCGTTATCAGCAAGCTCAAAAACTCGATCGCCCGACTGGTTGAAGCCGTGAGTCTGGCGGTTTAATTCTGCGAATCCCGGCACAGCTATCAAGGAACTAACGCCCGCAATTCCGGCAACTGTTACCAATTTTTTGAACAAACTTTTGCGATTGAGTGAAGTCATGAATTTCTAAGCCTCTAAGTTGTTTTCAAAAGTATGTGAAGCGAAGCTATCCCGTAGGGAATCGCCCCAAACTAGCGATGGGAGGGTGTGCTGCCTTTCCTAAACAAGTTGATCAAACCAAACGCGCCCAAGGCACCCAGCCACCCGAAATTGTTGGGGCTATCGCGCCGAGCACTCAAAACTCCAGAATTAGTATCAGCCGGCGTCGATGTCGTACCGTCTGTCGTACCGGTTGTACCGGTTGTACCCGTCGTACCAGTTGTACCCGTCGTACCGGTTGTACCCGTGCCCGTCGTATCGGTTGTACCCGTCGTACCGGTTGTACCAGTTGTACCCGTGCCCGTCGTATCGGTTGTACCCGTTGTACCGGTGGTACCTGTTGTACCGGTGGTACCTGTTGTACCCGTCGTACCGGTTGTACCTGTTGTACCTGTCCCGGTTGTACCGGTGCCGGTTGTACCCGTTGTACCAGTGCCCGTTGTATCGGTTGTACCGGTTGTACCAGTACCGGTTGTACCAGTGCCGGTTGTACCAGTGCCGGTTGTGCCAGTGCCGGTTGTATCCGTGCCGGTTGTACCGGTTGTGCCAGTGCCGGTTGTATCCGTGCCGGTTGTACCCGTTGTACCAGTCCCGGTTGTACCAGTACCGGTTGTACCAGTGCCAGTCGTATCAGTACCGGTTGTACCAGTGCCAGTCGTATCGGTACCGGTTGTACCAGTACCGGTTGTACCAGTGCCTGTTGTACCAGTACCGGTTGTACCAGTGCCTGTTGTACCCGTGCCAGTCGTATCGGTACCGGTTGTACCCGTGCCGGTGGTACCGGTTGTACCCGTGCCTGTCGTACCGCTGCCAGTCGTATCGGTTGTACCCGTTGTGCCAGTCGTGCCTGTACCTGTTGTGCCCGTGCCGCTTCCAGTACCGTCGCCTGACTGGGCAGAAGCAGGCACTGCGAAGGAAACCGTTGCTAAACCTAAAGTACAAGCGCTTGCTAAAACAACTTTCAACAATTTAGAAGATTTCATGGTAATGCTTGCTTTTACGTAGATACCTGCGATCGCTTGTGATGCCAAAACCGCAGGGTCAAATTGACAGCGTAACGTGCAACTTTTCTAACTTTTGCTGCGTAATAATGAAGGTAAAGGAGCATATTTAGTCCCGTTTCCTCGATTATTTATCACGGATAAATTAGACCGCCGCGTTAACAGCTTATAAGCTATTAGGTATCGTTCAAGTTCGCCATTCATCTTTAGGAATATTTGGCAAAATGGCGTTTTATTTCAAGTGGTGGATGATATTTGATAGGGCGACCGACTAGCTTAATCAAAATTTGTCTACGGGGGATAAAAAGCGGGTTGATCTGAAAAATTTTGGGTTGAGTCACGAGACATATAGGAATCAACCGGGTTTCTCAGACAAGCGCGCGGTTCTTCCTATAAATTTTCTCCGGCTGCTAGTGCTTTGAGACAGCAATTCTTGATTTTTTCACCGTCAATTTTGGGTTAGCACTCCGCCAGATGAGTTAGTTTAAAATTTTTTTGAGCGCTATTTTTCCTGAACTTGCTGCTGGCAATTTTGCCCCTCCTAGCATACCGCTCAAACTTTCTCAGGAAACTAAATTATCTCAAAACGCCCGAGCGCTCATAGTCCCAGAGCGCCTACACCCCCGCAACAGCAAGGCTTTTGACTGGGCTTTGACTTGCGTTAAACAGGAAGGCGAACTGAGGGCTATCCGAGTCCTGCCCGCGCGAGATTAAATTAACCAGCGGCGGCGCAGTCGTCAGAATTGCTTGTGAGTGCGATCGGCTAAACTCTGATATAGTAAAACCAAAACTATGCCAGATAGCGCTTATTCCCTAACACATTTCATAAGCAGACATCAACTACGCTGTATCGAATTATTGCCAGAATTCGCTATCTAATGTTCATCGCTTTTTCTAAATTCGCAAGTGAAAAAGCCGAAATCAGATTAATGACTGTTTCACAAAATAAATTACCCAAATACGGCTGAACCTGCAACGGCAACTAAATTCCTTTTCCCGCTGCGAATAAATTTAATATTACATCTGTCTGGGGAATGAGAAAAATCCGGTTTAAAACTTGCTTTTAGAGAGAGAAAAGTAGTGGCTTCTCGTATATAAGATTACATTTATGTTTAATAATTAGAGGTCATTATGGCAGAACAACAATTTGACACCCTACCTTCGGAAGCACAAGAACTCCCCCAAGGAGCTCAACAAATTTTTCAGGCTGCTTTTAAGAGCGCTAGCGAAGATGGAATGAGCGCAGATGGTGCTACTAGCGTTGCTTGGAACAGTGTAAAATCTGAATATGTTAAAGGCGAAGGTGGCACGTGGCATCACAAGGGCGACGATACTAACCAAACCCGCAAATCTGTACAGTCTGGTGGCAATTAGTTATCAGCCATTAGTAATATCGTGTCCGCTAACATAACCCCTATTAGCTGTGTAGTGAGGGCTTCATTCCTCAACTTTTGATGAGAACGAAGAGTCCTCACTACCAACTAATTGCAGTGACGTTATTCTAGCGGGCATGATCTCATCAGTCATTAGCAATGTACTCATCACTTGTGATTTATGCTTTACGTTGATAGGTGTTGGAATCGCGGTGGTACAGAAGTTAATGCAGCCTGTTAATAGGCTGGCGCATATCCCATTGCAATTCGGCTAACACCAGCAAGCTAAATACCATTACGGTTCCCGTAAATAGGAAAGACCAACCGCCCGTGTAAGGCAAAATCAAAATCCCCAACAGGTGAAGTAAACTTGCTGCTAAAAGCGCGCGCGAGCGCACTGCAAATCCAGTCCCCAAATACCCTATTCCGCTCATTCCTAACCACAGGGCACAGAGATTCGCCAACAGTTTTCCCCATCTGAGAAAAATTGCTAAATCGGTCAGTAGCAATCCTAATAACATTAGTATTACCCAACCGTAAAGCACCCAAATCAGGCCTTCTATTTTGACCCAAGAGTATGTCATGCTTACCATTGCTGCTGTACCTACGAGGCTGAGCGCTGACCACAAACCGGCTTGCAGCATCCAACTCACAGAAAAAAATTGTGCTGTGCCGAATATGGGTATTAACAGCAAGCTCCACAGCAAGCAAGTTCGATCGAGACAAGTATAAAATTGTGAATAAAATCGATCTTTGCCAAGGGGAAACTGAACCTGCCAAAGCCCTTCTAACTCCTGAACCTCGATGTTAAGCTGTTTCCGGCGCAGAGGCGGAACTGAATAATTAAAAAAGGTCATATCTGACACTATTAAAATTTACAATTATTAGCTTAGGTACTATCTCACCAGCAATCGCTCTAATTGCAATCTGTCAATCGGATTAATCTAGTTAATTGGATAATCTGCCGGCAGAAATAGTTATTCGATCGCACCAGGTAAAACACGAAGAGATAGATTGCACAAGTTGATAAAATAGCTCTTGCGACAGATGGCTGGAATATTAGTTATTCGATACTTTAAAAATAGTTAACTTTGTTACAGAATTTATGCTCACTTCATCCCATCCTCTCAAACAGGTATTCCACTGCCCGGAAGAATCGGATTTTTACGCGCACTGCTTGGAAAGTTTAGTGTTAAATGCTAGCGACAATTCTCGACTTATCGTAGAGTTTGGTTCAGGAGAGGGAAGTCCAGTTATTAAGTCTTTGCTGAGAAGTGATTTTGATGGGAAAATACAGGGATTTGAGCTAAATAATGTAGCTTGGAAAATTGCTCAGTCTCAAATTAAGGAATATGAACTGAGCGAACAATACACGGTCAACAATTGCTCTTTTTTTGATTCACCTTTATACGAGTCGGCGGATTGTGTAATCTCAAATCCCCCTTACTTGCCTGCGGTAGATGATAAAATCTACCAGCCGCTGTTGCACGGCGGGAATGATGGTTGTACAATTGCTAAGAAACTTTTATCTTTGGGCAGCGATGAAGTTTTGCTGATGGTTTCTAGCTATTCTAATCCTGTGGGTTTGGTCGATTATGCCTTGGATCGAGGCTACTCGGTTGCGAATTTTGAGATTGCACCTTTAACTTTTGGCTATTATAGTTCGGAACCCAAGGTGAAAAGTGCGATCGCCACTCTGCGAGAACAGGGAATGGCTTTTTATTCGGAAAATATCTATCTGCTGGCTGGAGTTTTGTTTAAGAAGCAAGAAAAGTCGCAAAGAGATTTGTCGATCGAGCTAATTCAGTTAATGACGGCATTTTAAAATACAGCGCTGGTAGGGTGCATCTAAGATGTTACACCATTGTCAGCAACAGGCTTTCCGGCCTGTTCCACAAGAAATACACTCTTTGTGGAACAGGCCGGAAAGCCTGTTCCTAAAAGGCTTATTGAGAACGGTGCAAGATCTAGGGTGCATCAGTCTCTGACGTACCCTACTATATAGCTGTTAATTCCGTTCTGCCGCTTGGATCGATCGCACCACAGCAGCCCCAGCCCGATCGCCGATCGACTTCTCCTGATCGTACCCCAACACCAGTTCCCACGCATCTTGCGGGTATCTATCAACCAGCGGCATCGCCACTTCATCCAACATCCAGCGGCCGTGACGTTCATCTTCTTTGATGTGCAGTTCCCAATAACCCATCGCAGCCTGCGAGAGGCCTAGACGCTGGGCGGCGGCTAGATAATTGCGGTAAGCCACGGGCCCCGCCACCTCAAAATAAGTGAGTCCGCCGTTGTAGCGCAGAAAATGGCGCTTGCGTTCGGTAAGTAGGAAGTTGTGATTAATGCCTGCGAGCACTTCCCAAGGCACTAAATCGAAGTACGCTTCCGGTTCCGTACTCATATCGAATTCTGCCAGCATTTGAGCAAAAAAGGTCGAGTGCTTGCGGGGGAGACGACCGCCGCCGTATTCTTCGATCAGCACTCGGGTAAGGGTGCACTGAATTTCGTTGCCGGCACCGCCGAGGATGCGAGAAAGGCGGCTGGCTTCCACTAAACCGTCGAAAGAGGCGATCGCCAGCAGGTGTTTGTATCCCTGTTCAGTCATCTGTTCCCGCTGGTAGCGATCGAGCTCAGTTAGCGGAGGATCGACATCGGCCGCCGCGCGATCGCGCAGCGCTTGCTTGACATCCGGCAATTTTTGCAGCGCTGCAACGTCGATTTGCGCGATTTCCCACTGCTGCCAAGGTTCCTCAATGCGATCGCGCACCGAACGCAAATAGTGCGATCGCTCGTTATTGTAGCGGCGCAAATCGTCGTACCAAAACAAGTTGAGGCGGTTGATGCGGTAAAGCACGCGCTGCAAGAAGCGGTGAGCGGCCTCATCGCCAGGTTCCTGTTGGTAAGCTGCTTGAATTGCATAGGCGATCGCGCTTTCAAAATCGCTGACAAGTAACGGTTTTGCCGCCACCGTCTTGTCTAAATCCTCGACTTCTAGCAAATTGACAAATTGGCGATCGGCTGCTTCATAATTTGGAAGTGCGGGCTGCTTTTTGGGAAGACTCGGCGAGTCGGAAGAAGGAAGTATCTCTAGGGTGTTTTGCATGGAATAAAGTTATGCTAACTCTGATTATTGTGGTGCCTGCCCAAACAGCCAACCGTTGCAGATTGCTGAGGATGATGGCTAATTACTTTCAAGATAGCGAATCCGTCAGCCGCATACACCCTTCCATTGATAGAGATTTGACCGCTACCGTCTCATACCCTTTTCAACTTGTGAGTAAAGGGAACAACGTTTATGGAAAGTGGTATTAACTTATATCAGGCTTCCTTCTCAATCACCTGTTTAGAAACGGGCATCTTGCCCGTTCTTGAAAACTAAATTTTCTTGTGGAACGGGCATCTTGCCCGTTCTTGAGACTGGTACAACCTATGACTATCAACCTAGGCGATCGCGAAAATACTCCTCATACAAATTGCATCTGGCAGTGCAATAATTGCCCTCCTGCTTCACCAAACCCATACTGTTTAATTTAAACGCCACTTCTAGCCTCAATCTGACTGGCTTTGACACACTCGAAACCTCTCTCATCGCCTCGATTAATTCTGGATATTTTTCTAAATTCCACAAATGTCGGCGCAAATGGTCGCTGTAAATTCCTGTTTCCGTTGTCGCCGATTTCAGCAATTGATTTAAAGTCACATCTTGACGGGCAATGCGATACATAGCCAGCCGCACTAAATAGGGATGTCCTCCCACTAACGCCATCAATTCTGCAACTTCTGTAGCGCTCCAATTCAGTCCGTGCCGCGCTGCTAAGTCTTGCACTTGCTGGGAATTAAACTCAGGCAAATCAATGGGCAACCCCACATTAAACGGCGATTTATTCACATCCAGCGGGATGTAAACTTCCGTCGAATGCACCACAATCAAACGCAATTTTTTCCAAATATCTCGCCGTTTTGCTTCTTCGTGCAAAGCTCGCAATAAGCCAAAAAAGTCGTCGGCAATTTCCGGCGATTCAAACAGGCGATCGCTCTCATCCAACCCTAACGTCAGAGGTTTTGAAGATTCAGACAGCAAATACTGTTCAAAATAAGCCTTACAGCACTGATTGCTGCCAATCAAATCGGCTAATTCCCAACACTTGGGCAACTGCTCCAGCATTCCTAACTCTTGACCGATGCTAGCACAGAACCACTGCAAAAATGTATCGGAATTAGCGAATATTTTCCGATTTGCTAGCTGAAAACTCAGCGCTACCGTGCGAGAACCTTGCACTTCTGCATGATGCAAAATCCTCGCCATCAAGGAAGTTTTGCCCATTTGTCTGGGTGCTTTTATGCGGATGAGGGCTCCCGGTTGGGCGATCGTCTCGTAACAGCGGGATTCGATCGGAGGGCGATCGATATAAAAACGAGAAGCTATTTCAACTTGTCCTCCCGGCAATTCAGGTGGCGCGGCTGGCAGGGGTTGAATTATTGACTGTTTTGTGCTAGTAATTGCGTGCCATTGTACAGCTAATTCATGGTCGGCAGTTAACGATGTGCGACCTTCTTTGATAATGGTTAAAATTTGTGATAATAACTTAAATGAGTCGCCAACACCGCGCCACAGCCAGGGCTGAATTCCTGCTAAATAGCTCAGTAAATCAAAAGAAAGCGGTGTATTTAATTCAACTAAAATCGGTAAAATGGCGGGTTTATGAGCAGTTAAATTGTGCAATTCTTTGGCTAGCTGCACTTGTTCCAATACCATTTCGCTAGCGGCAGATTCTTCGGAAATCAGCAACAGCAAATAATCGCAACGCTTTAAATATGAGCCTGAGTCGCTGCTGTTGTTAATAAAAAAGACTTCGTGCCCTCCCGCACTCAAAGCTTGGTGTAACTGCTGAGAAAGGGTATTGTTTGAGGTCGATCCTCTTCGAGGGCTTCGCCAACGGACGATCGCCACTTTTGCCCTCACCAGCACTACCTCCTCTGGCTCTGAATTCGCGTCAAAATCGGCTATATCGCGCCATTCCTGCCCCAATCCGCGACAAATTTCGATGAAATTGGCATAATCCACAGGTTTGCCATTCAGAAAATGGCTGACAGTAGATTGGGCCATCCCTAAATCCTCAGCCAGGATTTTCTGGCTGGGAAAGCCATTTCTCAGGAGACAGGATTTAACTGCGCGAATGCACTCTTCGCGCACCCTTAGCGATCGTGGCATTGCTTATCACAATCAAAACACTGAAACCATCATAAATGCCAACCGTACCTAAAGTCGATGAAAAGTCGATGAAAAGTCGATGAATTTTCAAATAACTCAGTCGCCAACTCAAATACCCACCTGATTAGATTAGAAATAACAAGGTTGAATCCCATCGCAACGAGGTAAAAGCATTGTGTATTATATCCTAATTTGGTCGCTGGCGTCAGCCACTAATCAACCAGGTTTCGCCTTCACCCCCCCGATGTTGTGGTTGCTGATCGGAGTTGTGCTTAGTGCGATCGAGCTATTAATTATCAAAACTCAGCCCCAAAAATACAGGTTTTACCTGCTAATGATGGGAACTTCTGCTTTAATTGAATCGTTTATTTTGTGGAGAGGATCGGTAGCATTTCAGTTTAGTTGGGCGAACATAATGTATGAAGATTTTGACTGGCAAATTTTCTACTGGATGGGTATAGCCCTCGCGCTGAGTATCTGGATTCGACCGATTTTCATTGTTCGCAAAAAGTTTGTCATTCCCGAAGCAACGGAAGCGACAACAATCTCCGAAATTTTCCCCGGAGAAACCGGAATGGTAATTTATGAAGGGGCTTCGTGGAAAGCCCGCAACGAAGATTCCCAAGGGGCGATCGCACCCAGACAAAAAGTTTACGTTTTGCGCCGCGAAGGAAACACGCTGATTGTTGTACCTGACAGATTAATTCATATCAACAGCTAAATCTGAGTTAGCTCTTTTATGACTCGGAGATAGAAATCGCTTCTTGCCAAACAAAGTCCCTCTCTAAGAGACTAATAAATCACTATCAACAGTCAACAGTCAACAGTCAACAGTCAACAGTCAACTATTTACCAGGAGATTCATTATGTATCAGTATTTTTTGATGGTGTTGTTTGCAATCACCGGAGTATCCTTAGCCAACAGCGTCAAAATCGTCCGTCAAGGAGATGAGGCTTTAGTTGAAATTTTCGGAAAGTACGATCGCAAGAAACTCGAACCTGGTTTGACTTTTTTGATTCCCTTCGTCGAAACAGTGGCTTATAAACAAACTCTGCGCGAGCAAATTTTAAAATTGCCACCGCAAGAATGCACCACGCGCGATCGCGTTGCCGTCACCGTTGAATTTATTGTGTACTGGCGCATAATTGACTTAGAAAAAGCTTCCTACAAGGTGCAGAATCTCAAGGAAGCGATGTTAAATATGCTGATTCTTTCAATTCGGACTCACATTGCGACATTAGCTGTAGAGGAACTTTACACGGCTCGCAATGAAATCAATAATGCTTTAGTGCAGGAGTTGGATACAACCACCGATCCTTGGGGTGTGAAGTTTACGAGGGTGGAATTGCGCGATTTTGCGATCGGCAGTAAAGTGATCCAGCCCACATCCATTGACCGGAAAGAAGTACAAAAGCTGCGAGCTTAAGGATTAGTATTCCCTAGTTTTCCTCGTTACCAGGCTCTGCCTGGTAACGCATATCCAAAGGCTCTGCCTTACTGAATTTAATTCGCATTGTATATACCCTTTAAGGAGACAAAACATGACTAAATATCAAGAATCAAGTATTAGCAATGCAGGTTATGGCGGTTGCGGATGCTTATTGCTTTTAATGGGCATTGGAGTAATGGGCGCGATCGCTCTGCCATCATTTCTTAATACTAGCCATAGCTGCAGGATTCCCGAAGCAAAACAGTATGTTAGCTCGATGAACAAAGGTCAGCAAGCCTATTTTGCAGAAAAAAATGCTTTTTCCAGTTCTGTTTATGCTTTAGGACTTGGCATTAAAACAGAGACAACACATTTCAAGTATTCAATTCGTGCCACTAAGAAAGCAGCATTGAATTATGGAGTAGCAAAGGAAAAAGAATTAAAAAGTTATGTCGGGGGTGTTTTTCTGGTTCCTGCTAAAAACTTTGAGCCAAATGCTGCTAAAGAGGAAAGAACTACAACGTCCATATTGTGCGAAGCTGATTTTTCCGGGACAATTAAACCAGCGGAACCCACCTATAAAAATGGTAAAATTGCTTGTGGTCAAGGCACGACAAAACGATCCAAATAATCTAACTATACGCAATATAATGACAGTCGATTACAATATCAAATCGGCCTTCAATTGAGATTTACCGGACTAAAGTCTTTACAACCAACAGAGAGGATACAAAACTATGAGTCAACAAGATTCTAAATCAGCTAGCATTGTACCTAATGGTTGCGGATGCTTATTGCTTTTAATGGGCATTGGAGTAATGGGCGTGATCGCTCTACCATTATTTTTGGGTGATAGCACGCAAGATAAGTATATGAGATCGTATATGACATTTCAAGCGCAACAGTATGTTAGCTCAGTGAACCGAGGTCAGCAAGCCTATTTTGCAGAAAAAAATGCTTTTTCCAGTTCTGTTAAGGCTTTGGGAATTGGCATTAAAACAGAGACAAAATTTTTCAAGTATTCAATTCGCGCCACTAAGAAAGCAGCATTTAATTATGCAGTAGCAAAGGAAAACGAATTAAAAAGTTATGTCGGCGGTGTTTTTATTGTTCCGCCAAAAAACTTTGTTTCCAATGCTACTCAAGAGGAAATAACTACAACGTTCATATTCTGCGAAGCGGATTTTCCCGGTAGAATTCAACCAGCGGAACCCACCTATGAAAATGGTAAAACTGCTTGCGGTAAAGGCACAATACCAATGGTCTCACCAAACTAACTATACGCAAGATAATGACAGTCGATTACCAATATCAAATCGGCGGCAGCCTCCCGCAAAATGCACCTACTTATGTAGTGCGACAAGCTGACTCAGAACTTTATCAAGCCCTCAAAGCTGGAGAGTTTTGTTACGTGCTCAATTCCCGACAAATGGGCAAATCCAGTTTGCTGGTGCGAACTGTACAAAAACTCTCGGCTGATGGCATTGCCTGTGCTACGATCGACCTTTCGGACATTGGCAACCAGCAAGTCTCTCTAGATAAGTGGTACGGCGGCGTGGCTTACAAACTCTTGTGCAGCTTCAACCTGTTTAACCCAGTCGAGTTTATGGCTTGGTGGCGGGAGAGAGAGTTGATGTCGCCGGTGCAGCGCTTAGGAGAGTTAATTGAAGAATTGCTGCTGGTCAAACTTGCTCAACCTCTTGTCATTTTTATTGATGAAATTGATAGCGTTCTGAGTTTCCAAGAACCGCTAGACGATTTCTTTGCATTAATTAGATGTTGCTACAATAAACGCGCTCACAATTCTGAATACCAGCGCATTACATTTGCTTTGCTGGGAGTAGCTACGCCATCGGATTTAATTAGCGATGCAACTCGCACGCCCTTTAATATCGGTTTAGCTATTGAATTGCACGGTTTTAACTTACCGGAAGCTCTGCCTTTAGCAAAGGGATTTGAGGGAAAAGTAGACAATCCTCAAGAGGTTTTAAAAGAGATTTTGGACTGGACTGGAGGGCAGCCCTTTCTGACTCAAAAGCTTTGCAAGCTGATTTTGCATCATGTAAAAAGCTTAGCGTCTGCTTCTATTATATCAGATTCAACCGATGAAAGCAAAACAGAAATTATTACTAAAAATCAATTATTAATTAGCGATATAGTGCAATCTCATATTATTGATAATTGGGAATCATCCGATGAACCAGTACACATCAAAACAATTCGCGATCGCCTTCTCAGAAGTCAGCACCGCGCCAGTAGGTTATTAGGGCTATATCAAAAAATATTGCCACTTTCAGAACCCCCCGATTGTAGGGGCGGTGCCCCCGTGCCCGCCCTGGCAGGGGGGATCTGCGCCGATGATACTCCCGAACAAACAGAATTGCGGCTGAGCGGATTAGTAGTAAAACGAGCGGGGAAATTAACCGTATCCAACCGCATTTACGCAGCTATATTCAGCCATGACTGGGTAGAAAAAGCACTCGGCGACTTACGCCCCTATGCTGAATCCCTAACAGCATGGATAGCTACAAATTGTCAAGACGAATCTCGCTTGTTGCGCGGTCAAGCACTGGAAGATGCCCAACAGTGGGCGGCAAATAAAAGCTTGAACACCCAAGATTATCAATTTTTAGGTGCGAGTCAAGAAGCGGAATTTGCCAAATTGCGCGATCGCGAAAAACAAACTCAAACAGAAATTGAACAACTGCGCCGCGAAAAAAAGTTACTAGAGGAACTAAGCGAAGTACAAAAGCAGAAAAAAGCGATTGCAGTTAAACTTTGGCGCGAGCAACAACTGAGAGTGCAAACAGTTACAGGAGCCGCAGCCATATTAATATCAATCCTGATAGTAGCTTTTTGGGTCAAACCGTCAATCGAAGAAAGAAACAACAAAATTCTCACTCTCAGTTTGCTATCAGAAACGCTATTTGCCGCAGATAAAAAAGAAGAAGCTTTGCTAGAAAGCATTAGAGCTGTTACAGAAATGAAACGATCGCTCGGAGTGAGTTCAGATATTCAGATGCGAGTGGCGATCGCCCTCGAACAGGCAGTTTACAACTTTCGGGAACGCCGCCGCTTGCAGACTCAAGCCAGTACCCTCGCTTTCGTGAGTTTCAGTCCCGACAGTCAAACAATTGTGACTGCTACCGATGATAATTATATCAAACTTTGGCAAACCAATGGAACTTTGCAAGCAACATTAACAGGGCATACTGATAAAATTAGAAGGGCAATCTTCAATCATAATGGTCAAATTATTGTCTCAGCAAGCGACGACCAAACTGTAAAAATTTGGGAACAAAATGGCAAATTGATTCATGACTTAAAAGGACATAGGGGTCAAGTAACAAGCGTCTGTTTGAGTCCCGATGGTAAAATCATTGCTTCAGCCAGTGCCGATGGAACTGTTAAACTCTGGAAAATCAACGGTGAAGAATTGTCAAGTTTTAAAGTCGAGCGAGGTTGGATAACCAGCACGAGTTTTAGCCCAGACGGCCAGATAATTGCTGCGGCTGGTACTGATGGCAGTGTTAAACTTTGGAGTTTGAGAAAGGTTGTGGAAAAGTTGCAACAACAACAGTCCATCGAAGCAAGCAAGGATATCAAATTGCTCCGAACTTTACAGATGGAAAGTGATAAAATTATGAGTGTAGCTTTCAGTCCAGACGGAGCAATGCTGGCGGCTGCAAGTGCTGGAGGAACTGCGAGAATTTGGAGCAAAGACGGCACACCGCTAAGTATTTTCAAGCATACAAGTGGAGTGACAAATATCAGCTTTAGTCCCGACAGTCAAATGTTGCTATCTGCAAGCACAGACAAAATGGTGAGGCTGTGGAACATTGACGGTACATTGCTCAAAACTTTAAAAGGTAACAAGGATGCTGTGTGGAGTGCAAGTTTTAGTCCAGACGGCAAAGCGATCGCTAGTGCTAGTGCTGACGGTACGGTGATGCTGTGGAATCTTAATCTTGACGATTTGCTGGTGCAGGGCTGCAATGTCGCCCGCAATTATTTTCAGACAAATCCGATCGCAAATCCAAACAATCGCCACCTCTGCGACGGGATTGGAACTCAGTCGGAACTCACGCAAAAAAAACCGGGTTAAGATTCAAAATCTTGAGTTTGGCAGCAAAGTATCTAGGCAGAAACTGGCTTTTTGACCACGAATTTCTTGATGGTACCCGCCACGTGATTTATCCGTGGAATCAATCCAAAATCGAAAATCGAAAATCCTCAAGCCCCCGCATTTATCCCTGGGGTCGCCTCTAAAATCTAAAATCTAAAATCTAAAATCGATTGACCGCCCCTGCGTCTAGGGCTGATATGGTTTAATTTGGTAGCAGCTAATAGGTAATAGGTCAGCCCGATCGGTGTATTCAACTCTAGAACAAAAGTACCAGCGCCTGCAAAAAGACTTAAGAAACGGAGTCATCGCCCTTGGGGGCATTTTATGCACGGGTACTCTCTGGTATTGGCAGGTGGAAAAATGGTCTTTGCTGGATGCCGCTTACATGACAGTCTTTACCCTAGCAACTGTGGGCTACGGTGAACTTCAGCCCCTCGGGAAACGCGGGCGAATGTTTACCATATGCCTGATTTTGATGGGCGTGATTGTGATTGGTTTCATCGTCAACCGCTTTACAGAAGCGCTGATTGAAGGATATTTTCAAGAAGGAGCAAGAATTAGGCAGCAGCGGCGATTGGTAGATTCTTTGATCGGGCATTACATTCTCTGCGGTTTTGGGCGCACTGGGCGTCAGATTGCTTTGGAATTTCAGGCAGAAAATATTCCTTTTGTGGTGATTGATTCGGCAGTGCCGTCGGTTGAGGCAGCTTTGACGCTGGGGTACACGGCTGTCCAAGGAGACGCGACTTTGGACGAAACTTTGGTGAATGTGGGGATAGATCGCGCAATTTGCATAGTAGCAGCTTTGCCTTCGGATGCCGAGAATTTATACACTGTCATGTCAGCGAAAACTCTGAATCCGAAGGTACGGGCGATCGCCCGCGCCACCACAGAAGAAGCCGTAAAGAAGTTGCAGCGGGGCGGCGCCGATGCCGTCGTATCCCCCTACATTACCGGGGGAAAACGCATGGCGGCGGCTGCTTTGCGGCCTCAAGTTATGGATTTTTTAGATGGTGTTTTGACGGGCACCGAGAGTTCTTTTTACATGGAAGAATTTTTGGTCGATCCCAATAGTTGTGTCTACGTCGGGGAAACTTTGAGAAATGCCAAGTTGCGATCGCAATCGGGGGCCTTGGTTTTAGCAGTGCGGCGCGCTGGCGGGACTTTGATTGTCGGGCCTACCGGAGAAACTGCGATCGAAGGAGGAGATATGCTGATTTGTTTGGGTACTGCTGAACAACTGCGAACTCTCAATCAAATCCTCAGTCCCCTGAGTTTTCGCCTCCCCCGGCCCCCCAACTAATACGATGTCATAATAAATTCCGGTTGCACTCCTGTTGACTGTTGACTGTTGACTGTTGACTGTTGACTGTTGACTGTTGACTCTGGGTCGAAAAACTGAATTGTTGAGTGTTAAATATTGACTCGCTTTTATTACAATACGCTTGGGTTAGTGCTAAAAAAAACCGATCGTGCGTAGGTTGGGCCCGTGGAACGAACCCTCCGTTTCACTCCGCCCAACATTTTCTCTACAATTTTCCTTAACTGAACCGTATTGGATTTTATTATTCCGATGCAACCGGAAACGATATGATTTAAAAAATTCATAATCTCCACCACACAAGGATTTAGGGCAAATAAAAATGCTCTCGGCTACTTTGCCGAGAGCATTTTTGAGCAGTTAAACTGCGTTTTGATCACAGTTTGAGCTCAATCATAGACTAAAGATAGACAAAAATCGCTGAAACCCAAAGCCGATGGCGGGATTTGAACCCGCGACCGACCGATTACGAATCGGTTACTCTACCACTGAGCTACATCGGCACAGACAATTTTGGATTATAGCACAACTATAGCGAAAAAAGCAAGGAGTTGTAGAATTTAATGCAAAATTCTACAACTCACCAACAGCTAAACGGTCACTTCAGTGTCAGTTGATCCGCCTCTGGCCCCGGAATAAACTAAACCCCGCTGCATATCCAGCGTCAGCATAGTTCCGTCCCGAATTACCCGCGTGGCATTCTTTACGCCCACCATCACCGGCACGCCCAAGCGCAAACCGATAATCGCGGCGTGAGAAGTCAAACTGTCCTCCTCCGTCACCACACCTGCGGCTTTCCGAATCATCTCGACAAAAGCGACGCTTGTGTGTTCGACTACCAAAATTTCTCCAGGGTGGAAATTGCCTACATCCGCAGCAGTGCGAGCAACCCTGGCCATGCCACTCACCGATCCCAAACCGACACCGGTGCCTTTGCCTAAAACTGCTGTCACTACTTCAACTTTGATCAAATCCGTCGATCCGGCAACCCCTTGCAGAGTACCGGCGGTCATCACCACTAAATCTCCGTCGCACACTAACTCTTTTTCCTGGGCGACTGTCATGGCAGAGTGAAATGTCTGGCCGGTGGAGGGCAAATCCAGCACCAGCAAGGGTTTTACTCCCCATACTAATTGCAGTTGTCGGGCTACGTCTACGTGAGGAGTAACTGCCAAAATCGGAGTTTTCGGTCGGAACTTCGAGACATTTCGGGCTGTGGCGCCGGTTTTGGTCAGCGTCATGATGGCAGCCGCGTTCAATTGTTCGGAGATTTGGCTGACTGCTTGGCTGATGCCGTTGGGGATCGATCGACCAATATCTTCTACATTCCTAATATTCCGCTTAATTCCTTCCCTCTCCATCCGCACCGCAATTCTTGCCATCGTCGCCACCGCTTCGACGGGGAACTTGCCGACAGCGGTTTCATTCGAGAGCATCACCGCATCAGTTCCGTCCAGGATCGCGTTGGCCACGTCGGAAATCTCGGCGCGGGTGGGACGGGGATTGTTGACCATGCTGTCGAGCATCTGGGTAGCGGTAATTACCGGAATACCCAGGCGGTTGGAGGTAGCAATCAGCCGCTTTTGCAAAATCGGCACGTCTTCGGCGGGTAGTTCCACTCCCAAATCCCCGCGGGCGACCATCACGCCGTTGCAAAGGGTGAGAATTTCCTCCATTTGTTCGATCGCCTCGTGCTTTTCGATCTTGGCAATCACCGGTACTTGCTTGCCCGCACTCGCAATCAGCTCTTTAATTTCGAGCATATCCTGGGGATTCCGCACAAAGCTCAGGGCCACCCAATCGACACCTTGGTCGAGGCCGAACATTAAATCTTTGCGGTCTTTATCAGTCAGCGCTTTAATTGACAGGTAAACTCCCGGAAAATTCACGCCTTTGTTGTTGGAAAGCGGCCCGCCAACTACGACGCGGCAGTATAATTCCCGCGCGGCGCGGTCTACTTTTTCGACCAGCATTTCCACTTTCCCGTCGTCGAGCAGAATCACTGCTCCCTCTGGAACTTCGTCTGCTAGGGGATCGTAGGTGACGGAAGAAATGAGTTCGGTACCTGGAACTTGGCGGCTTGTGAGAATGAAAGGATCGCCGTTTTTGACAACTATAGAGCCTGTCTCAAAGCGCCCTAAACGAATTTTCGGCCCTTGGAGGTCTTGGAGGATGGCAACCGGCTGGTTGAGTTCAAAGGAAGTTTGCCGGATTAAGCGAATGCTGCGCTGGTGGTCTTCTTCTGTTCCGTGGGAAAAGTTGAGTCGCAAAGTTGTGGCACCTGCTTCTATGAGCTGGCGCAGCACTTGTGGGTCCGAAGTTGCTGGGCCAATGGTGGCGACGATTTTAGTCCGGCGTAGGGCTTTTGGCAATTGCATCAGCGGTGTTCTGGGGAGGCAGGTGGATTTCTTGTTTAAATTTCGGCTAACGTTTCATTTTGCACTACAAGCAATGACGCTAGTCTCAAGTCTTAAAAATTTTGATAGTCGTCAAAAAAGCAGGTATTGAACAATATATAGAATATCTGACTTTTTACCGATCGGTAATCTTTTCTTGGGGAGCGCTCTTTTTTGCAAATTTTTCCGCTCTCAGGCTTGACATAAATACAGACATACCCATTGATTTTGTTTCTTCTGCTGAGCTCTTGTGGCTACTCTAGCACTGGTATCCTTGTACAACAGCAATACTTTTTTGCTTGTGCAGACGTTTGTGTCTGGCGATCGAACTCTGTTCTTTCATGCCTTGAGGCTGAGGTTCCTGACAAAACTTTACTATTGTCTGGCTTGTATCTTATACTACGCAAGTGTGAAATATTAAGGAGTCTTAACAAAGATGTCGGAGGCAGGACGGCCGCTGACAGTGCCGAAAGAGTTTCTGAGTCCTCCCGGTGACTTTAATCCGACACTGCTGCTATTTTTGAGTGCAGTAGTGATTCTCGTGATTTCTAACTTGGGTTTCTGGTGTTGGGGATGGCCGCAGTGGTGCTGTTTTTCGCTAAACGTGTTGGCTTTGCACATGGCTGGAACTGTGATTCACGATGCGTCTCATAATGCAGCCCATCGCGATCGCACGATCAATGCTATTTTGGGGCACGGTAGCGCGCTGATGTTGGGTTTTGCTTTCCCGGTGTTTACGCGGGTACATATGCAGCATCACGCCCATGTTAACGATCCAGATAACGATCCAGACCATTATGTTTCGACCGGCGGGCCTTTGTGGTTGATTGCTGCGAGGTTTTTTTACCACGAGATTTTCTTTTTTAAGCGCAAACTGTGGCGGAAATACGAATTATTGGAATGGTTTTTCAGCCGTTTGTTTGTGATCGCGATCGTGTATATCTCGATTCAATACGACCAACTAGGTTACGTGCTGAATTTTTGGTTTTCTCCTGCTTTGGTGGTGGGGTTGGCCTTGGGGTTATTTTTTGATTATTTGCCGCACCGTCCGTTTCACGAGCGCGATCGTTGGAAAAATGCCAGAGTATATCCTAGTCCTATTCTAAATATCTTGATTTTGGGGCAGAATTATCATCTGATTCATCACTTGTGGCCTTCGATTCCTTGGTACAATTACAAGCCTGCTTATGAGGCTGTGAAGCCGCTGTTGGATGAGAAAGGTTCTCCTCAAACTTTGGGAATATTGGAAGGGAAAAAGGACTTTTGGAGTTTTATATATGACATTTTTTTAGGGATTAGGCTGCATCACAAAAAAGCGTCTGATTGACAAAAAACCCGGTTTCTTTGAGAGGCCGGGTTTTTTTTCTAATAAAAGCTTTTAAGCATATATCCCCAGGGCAGGTTTTGTACTGTATCAAGTCCCGTAAAAAATCAACCCACCTGTAATGGTGAGTTAACTTTTAAATCAAGCCCAAAGTGAATCTATTATTTTTCCCCAGCCACCGCCACCGCTAAATTCCTATCGGGGCGCAAATTTTGAGCTCCCCGCAAATAAGGATGATAAATTTCAGTATGTGCCGGCCAATTGACGTGAATTAAAAACCGAATGCAGCGTTCCAAAGCACCCTCAACGTGCATTTGCTGTACGTCCAACAAAGGAACATTACACCAGTGAGGACGTTCGCGGGCGATCGCAGCCGGAAACACAGCATCTAAATCGCGAGTAGCAGAAAACGTAGCACTAATAATTAAATCGGGATTTATATCATTTTTTGCTTCTAATTCATCTAATAATTCTTTCACCGCTTCTCGAATTGCTGCCACCGAATTCTCGCTAGCAGTAGTTGCCCCACGAATACCCCGCACTTGCCACTCCACGCAAATTTCCTCCATATTAGTCAGTTGTCAGTTGTCAGTTGTCAGTTGTTAGTTGTCACTTGCTAGTTGTCAGTTGCTAGTTGCAATTACCCATTACTAATTACTAATTACCACTGCCAACAGACTACTGCCAACTGCCAACTGACTATTTAATCACGGGCGATACATCCACAGCGGCAAACCGCTAGTAGAAAGCTCGAATTCCAGCAAATTATTGTAAGCTGAAAGCCCGGATATATCCAGACTACTCCCCAAGACGCGATTTAGGAAAGGTTTTTGTTTTTCTAGGGTGCAAGACTCGGTTTTTTCCGGGTCGAGGCCTGCGAGTTCGGCAGCAAGGCGGCGAGCGTCCTCTTCTGTTCCCAGTCGATCGACCAAACCCAATTCTAAGGCTTGCTGACCGGTAAAAACCCGACCGTCGGCAAAACTTTTGACTTTTTCAACGCCCAAGTTCCGGGCTTCCGCAACGGTTTCCACGAATTGCTGGTAGCTGGTGTCGATCAAGTCTTGCAGAATTTGCTGTTCCGGATCTGTCAATTCGCGATCGAATGCCAAGATATCTTTATACGGCCCCGATTTAATCACCTGAAAAGAAACGCCTACTTTTTCTAACAGCCGTTCTAGATTGTTGCCCCGGATAATCACCCCAATGCTGCCGGTAATTGTACCGGGATTGGCAACGATATGCTCGGCTCCCATGCCGATGTAAACTCCGCCAGAAGCTGAAATATTGCCGAAACTGGCAACAATTTTGACTTTTTCGCGCAAACGCTTGAGTGCGCTGTAAATTTCCTGGGAATCGCCGACAGTGCCGCCGGGGCTGTCTATCCGCAGCAGCAAGGCGGGAAATTTGCGTTCTTCAACAGTTTTGAGAGCTTCTAGCACTCGTTTACGGGTTTCTCCGGCAATGGCTCCGGTGATTTCGATACGGGCGATTTGTTTGCGGTAGCGGGGCTTGAATGGCCAAATCATGGGCAGTTTACAGGCAATGTTACGGATTTTTGTAGCTAACTTCTTATAGTGTGCCTTATTCATCGGGGTAGATGTTGTGCCTGTGTTCGCAACAGACCGCAGAGCCCGTTCCAGATTGTTCGTAACAGGCAAGATGCCTGTTCCTAATGGCTGATCGAGATTTGTGCGATCGCACTTCACCCAACACCAATATATAATTGTAAAAATTGCTTAACAAAACTACATCATCCCCACGAGAATCAATCTCATCAATTATTTGGAGTCTCCGCCATGCAGCTAAAGCTTACCGATTCAAAACTACCTTTTGCCCCGCTGTGGCTAATTGCACCATTTTTCCTGTGGGGAACCGCGATGGTAGCGATGAAGGGGGTGATGCCGCACACAACGCCGCTGTTTGTGGCTGTCGTGCGTTTGATACCTGCGGGCGTGTTGGTGCTGCTGGCGGCGGCACTGATGGGAAAATCGCAGCCCCAGGGTTGGAAAGCTTGGCTGTGGATTTCGCTGTTTGCTTTAGTTGACGCTACTTTGTTTCAAGGCTTTTTAGCCGAAGGTTTGGCGAGAACCGGTGCGGGTTTGGGTTCGGTGATGATTGATTCTCAACCGCTAGCTGTGGCGATTTTGTGTTTGTGGCTGTTTCAAGAAAAAATTGGTTTTTGGGGGTGGTTGGGATTAGTTATTGGCGTAGTCGGCATCAGTTTGATTGGGTTGCCCGATGGCTGGATTTTGGGGCTTTTTCATCCTGAAAACGCACCAGTTTCTGCGGGTATCGAACAGTTGTTTCAGGGTGGAGAATGGTTGATGCTGTTGGCCGCTTTGTCGATGGCTGTGGGTACGGTTTTGGTGCGCTGGGTTTGCCGTTATGTTGACCCGGTGGTGGCGACTGGTTGGCACATGATTTTGGGCGGTTTGCCGCTGTTGGTAATTTCGGCTGCAACTGAGTCTGATCAGTTTGTGAATATCGATTTTTCCGGCTGGATGGCGTTAGGTTATTCTACCGTGTTCGGAAGTGCGATCGCCTACGGTTTATTCTTTTATTTTGCTTCGAGTGGCAGTCTAACCAGTTTAAGTTCTCTTACCTTTCTTACGCCTGTATTTGCTTTGCTGTTCGGCAATTTGTTCTTGGGCGAAGTGCTCAATCCGCTGCAATCGATGGGGGTTGGGCTGACTTTGGTTAGTATTTATTTGATTAATCAGCGGGATACTTTGGGTGAAAAGTTGCGAAAAGTGCGGCACGGTGAAGCGAGTGCAGAAGTTGAAGCAACAGGATTGTTAGAGTCGTCTGAGTTGAATTCTGTAGAGTTACCCGTGCAGTTGCGGGTTAGCGAACTGGAATCAGAAGTTTAGGGCTTTGAGAAATTTAGGGAGAATTGGTTAATTCAAGAATTAACTGATTTGGAGTTACAATCCTAGGAGTAGTAACCGGAAAATCTCGCGGGTTGCGGGTGACAATGGCATCAATTCGATTGATTACAGCAGTGCTGTACTGAATCGCATATTCAAAATCCTTGAAGTTGCAAGTTAATGCCATTGAAATAACAGAGTTATCTACTGTTGCGACTTGACAAAATGTGGCTAGCTGCCGCAAAAATTCAAGCGTTGAATCTCGACCTTTAGCTTTACGGATAATATAGTAAAGGTCGCTAAAAGTTGAGGCTGAAATATAGCCTTCTACCTCTCCTTGTTCAACTAAGGACAAAACTTGTTCGCTTTCGCCAAAAAATGGCTGTCTTTCAAGGGCGATATCTAAAATGATGTTGGTATCTAGCAAGATTTTCACAGATTGTATTTCTCCTTTAAAGCTTCCCATCTAGCTGCCTCTGCATCGAAGTCAGGTGAAACTGGTTCAGTATTTTCAAACCAGGCTTGCAAAGCCTTGATTTTAGTTGTCACTTTTCTTTTAGGCTTAGCTTCCTCCGACTGAATTAGTGGATCTGGAGAACTGACAACCGCATCAGGTAGCTGCAAGACGATGATTTCTACATCTCCCGGCGGCATATTCACAGGTTCCACAACTACCAAGTTGCCAGTTGCATCGATTTTACCTCTAAGTTTGTATGCTTGCATGGTAATCTCCGATAACTATGTTTCTATTATATGACAGAATAACTTGCTTCATTAAGCTGAAGTGCATTTAAATTGTATAGTCAAGTTTAAGAAAAGTCTTGTGGGGTGGGCGTCTCGCCCGCCCAAAAGATACAATTTAGATGCCCAACAGCTTACCAATCCTCATCATCACCAATCTTAATGTCTCTGCTTTGAATCTCTTCTATAAAAATTTTTAAACTGGGATTTTCTGCGTAATGCTTCATCAAAACTTTATGCTTGCGATATTGTTCTGAAATTTCTCGATAATATTCAGGATTTTTAGCATTAGCGTCGATCGTAAACTTGTGTTTTTTCGCAAGTTGCAGGTTTAAAGTATCGAGGCAGTTCTTAACTTTAGCTTGTTTCTTCTTGTCTGTATAATACAGGGGCAGCAACCAACACTCAATAGAATGTACGGAGATGGCAAATATAATTTGTTGTTGATATCTGCTGTAAAAATTATCGCCGATCGCACCTCTAAACTTTTCAATAACTTTTTCCATTAACTGCTGAGGAGTAAACTCACCGTTTTCATCTTGTTTGGCTACACCATAATCTTCTGAAACATCCGTATCTATCTGAATAATGATATAGTCAATAAATTGAAATGCTTCTTGAAATTTTTTTGACCTACAATAATCAAATACTAGAGTCCAGCCGCCGATTTTTGATTTATCTCTTTTTGGCTGAAGAGGTGTCACCTCTATATATGCACTATTAAAATATCCAGCTAAAATATCTTCTATTACAATTTGGTCAGTCAGTCCCTCTGCAATCAATCCAAAACTAATCATATTAAAAATTCTTAGGAAGTCCGCCGATATAGCCTCTCAAAAATGCCTCTGATAATTCTACTGGTTCTTGGCCCTCTAGAGGTTTGGGGCCCAGAATGCGTCTGGCTTTAGTATAACCTAATTGGTTGCGAGAAATCACAAGCAGTCGCTGTTCGTCATCCTCTAAATCCAAACCGTCCAAAACTGCCGGGTTGTGGGTTGTAAAGATAACTTGTTTGTCGTGTTTTTTAGCTAATTCAACTAATTCTTGCATTAATCTGCGACACAATCTGGGGTTGAGAGAAGCATCAATGTTATCTATTGCAAAAAATTTAGGTGTGAGATCGCTAATGAACAAGGTAAAGTAAAAGAGTAAAAACAAAAAGCCTTCATTCGAGCTTCTTTGGTCGAAATAACTTAAATCAGTATCTAAGTACCTATCTGTGATTTGGATAGAAGTTTGCATTGCTGCTAAATTCTGAGGAACTTCAAAATCTTCAAACCAATCTATCAAGCGTAGCTTTTTTTTTATTTCATTAAATTTGTATTGATTTTCATCTAAATTCAAAAAATTAATAAGTTTAAACAAGCCTTCGCCATTAATGCCTAACGGTTGAATTTGCCCTTCTTTTTCAAATGTTCGTAAAGCGGGATTTTCAGGAGAGTAAACTATAAATAGATGTAAGTGAAGTATTTCAATAAAGGAGTCTATATCGTGGTTCAATTTTGATAAGTCTTGTTCTGGTAGTTCCGTTGTGTTTTTTAAAATTGATAAAAGTCTGTCTAGCCCCCCGTATTTCTGAAGAAAAAGATTAAAAACATTCTCTGTAGATGTTTCATTGTTGCCCCAAAAGTTTTTAGTCATCCACTGAGAATAAGGAGCATTATCATTTTGTAAAATACAACGAAATTGTTGTTTGTTATTTGCTCTTAACTCAATTTTGATATTTTTAACTAAATTTTCCTTTTCAAAAGCTGCTCGCATAAATCGAGGTTCTGTAACTCGAATGCCCCTTGCAGCTAAGAACTCGTTATCAAGCTTATAATTAGCCGCCGCAGAAGCAAGGGCGATCGCCTCTAGGATATTACTCTTGCCGCAGCCATTTTCACCGATCAATACAGTTACTCGTCCTAATTCTAGCTTCAGCTTTTGAATGGACTTATAATTTTCGATTCTGACTTCTCCAATCATAATTCAATCCCATATAATCCTTAGTGTACTCATTATATCTCCGATCGCATGAATCTCAAAGAACGCTTGCACAGCCATCTGATTCAAATTGTACGCGATCGCAACCCATACCTCGCATCCCAAGGGCATTTTTATGCTCAGCAATACATCCGCGAACAGTTGGCACAGTGGGGAACTGTAGAAATTGACGATTTTTCGGTGCGCGGCCGAATTCATCACAATTTTATTTTGGATTTACCCCCCTTCGATCAGGCGAGTAAGAAGGGGTTGCCGCCGATCGTAATTGGTGCTCATTACGATACTGTGCCGGGGACGCCTGGGGCCGATGATAATGCTACTGGTGTTGCTGTGTTGCTGGAACTCGCAAGGCATATCGCATCTAGGCCGCTCAAATATCCTGTGCAATTAGTCGCCTTCGATATGGAAGAATACGGTTGTTTTGGCAGCAGTCATCATGCAGCTAAATACAAGCAACAGCAAGAGTCAATCCGGTTAATGATTTCTTTGGAAATGTTGGGTTATTGCAACCATAATCCTAATTCTCAAAGCTATCCCGCTGGCTTGAAATATTTTTATCCAAATAGTGGTAATTTTATTGCTTTAATTGGCAATTTGCGGACGGTTCCCGATATGATTAATTTGAGTGGTAAAATTCGCAAATCTGGTCAGCCCTGCGAGTGGCTGCCGGTGCCGAATCGAGGTTTAATTGTGGCGGATACTCGCCGCAGCGATCATGCTCCTTTTTGGGATAATGATTATCCGGCTATCATGGTGACTGATACTGCTAATATGCGAAACCCACATTATCATCAAGAAAGCGATCGGATTGAGACTTTGGATTTGGATTTTCTGGCTGGTGTTTGTCAGGGGTTGGTTGAGGCTATTCGATATATATAGCAGTTTTATTTTAACTGACATTTTGTACCTCGATCGAGAACAGGCAAGATGCCTGTTCCACAAGAGATAAATTGTATTGTGGGGTGGGCATCCTGCCCGCCCATAAAAGGCTGATTAACATTTACGATCGAGAACAGGCAAGATGCCTGTTCCACAAGAGATAAATTGTATTGTGGGGTGGGTATCCTGCCCGCCCATAAAAGGCTGATTAACATTTACGATCGAGAACAGGCAAGATGCCTGTTCCACAAGAGATAAATTGTATTGTGGGGTGGGCATCCTGCCCGCCCATAAAAGGCTGATTAACATTTATGATGGATAATGATATGAATGCTGTTTTTGACGTTCGCACTCGCTGGCAATTTTGGATCGATCGCGGTGGTACTTTTACTGATATTGTCGCTAAGAGCCCCGACGGTAAGTTAGTCATTCACAAGCTGCTATCGGAAAACCCGGAACGCTACACAGACGCAGCAGTCCAAGGAATCCGCGACATTTTGGGAATTGCCGCAGATGTTTCCATACCTGCTGCACAAATTGAAGCGATTAAAATGGGGACGACGGTGGCGACAAATGCTTTGCTGGAACGAAAGGGCGATCGCACAATTCTGTTAATTACTAAAGGTTTCGGCGATGCGCTGAGAATTGGGTATCAAAACCGCCCGAATATTTTCGCGCGCCACATTGTTTTGCCGGAGATGCTGTACGATCGAGTTATTGAAGTTGCCGAACGCTACAGTGTTCAAGGTGAGGAGTTAACTGCTGTCAATCCCGAGTTTATCCCGTCTTTGCAGCAAGCATACGATGAGGGAATTCGCAGTTGTGCGATCGTATTCATGCACGGCTACCGCTACTCGGAACATGAAAAACAAGTTGCTAAAATAGCGAAAGAAATTGGCTTTACTCAAATTTCAGTATCTCACGAAGTTAGCCCGCTGATGAAATTAGTTTCGCGGGGAGATACTGCGGTTGTCGATGCTTATTTATCTCCGATTTTACGGCGTTATGTCGAACAAGTAACCAGTCAATTATCTGTAGGGGCGGTGCCCCCGTGCCCGCCCTCCTCCTCCTCCCCGTGCCCGTCCCCTAAATTAATGTTTATGCAGTCCAACGGCGGCTTAGTGGACGCCGCACAATTTCAAGGAAAAAACAGTATTTTATCGGGCCCTGCTGGGGGAATTGTCGGTGCAGTTCAAACGAGCAAAAAGGCAGGTTTTGATAAAATTATTACCTTTGATATGGGGGGAACTTCGACAGATGTTGCTCATTTTAACGGCGAATACGAACGCGAATTTGAGACGGAAATTGCTGGGGTGAGATTGCGATCGCCCGTGATGGCAATTCACACTGTAGCAGCCGGCGGCGGTTCAATTGTCTTTTTTGACGGGGCTCGCTACCGCGTCGGGCCGGAGTCTGCTGGGGCCAATCCTGGGCCTGCTTGCTATCGCAAAGGCGGCCCCTTGACGGTGACTGATTGCAATGTGATGTTGGGGAAAATTCAACCGGATTTTTTCCCGAAAGTATTTGGATTGAATGGAGATTTGCCGATCGCCTCTGACGTAGTAAACCAAAAATTTGGGCAATTAGCGGGGGAAATTGGGGGCGAGAGGACGGCGGAACAGGTGGCGGAGGGTTTTTTGGCGATCGCTGTGGAAAAGATGGCAAATGCTGTCAAAAAAATCTCGCTTCAGCGCGGTTACGATGTTTCGGAGTATACATTGTGCTGTTTCGGCGGTGCGGGCGGCCAACACGCTTGTGCGATCGCCGATGCTTTGGGGATGAAACGGGTATTTATTCACCCTTATGCGGGTGTGTTGTCCGCTTACGGTATGGGTTTGGCTGATGTGCGGGCTATTCGCGAAAGGGCGATCGAGCAACAATTAAATGCAGAATTATTACCTGATTTGCATCATATTTTAACGGAATTGGAGGCAGAGGGAAAGAGGGAATTGAACCGCAGACGCGCAGAGAACATAGAGAATGAGTCAGAGGTTTTAGTTGTTAGCAAGTTGCGCTTAAAATATCAGGGAAGTGACTCGGTTTTGGCGGTCAATTTTGCTGACAATTTTGAGGCGATGCAGGCTGAATTTGAAGCCGCCCACCGACAGCGTTATAGTTTTATTATGCCCGAAAAACCGCTAATTGTGGAAGCGGTTTCGGTGGAAGTTGTAGAAAGAATGGATGTGCCGGAAGCATCCACAATTTCCCCCTCTTGTGGCACGGGCATCTTGCCTGTGCAACCAATTTCAACCGTGCAAACCTATGTTGCTGGCGGGTGGCGGGAAACGCCGGTTTATCAGAGAAACGATTTGCGATCGCACGACTGCATTAGCGGCCCGGCGATGATTGTTGAAGCAACGGGAACCAATATCATAGAACCGGGCTGGGAAGCGGAAATCACCGAAAATAACGATCTAATTTTGAACCGCAGATGCACGCAGATGGAAACCGATAATATCCGCGTTCATTCGCGTTTATCTGCGGTTACATCCGATCCGGTTTTGCTGGAAATATTTAATAACTTGTTTCGGGCGATCGCCGAACAAATGGGCGTCACCTTGCAAAACACAAGTTCCTCAGTCAACATCAAAGAACGTCTCGACTTTTCCTGTGCAATTTTCGACAAAAACGGGCAATTAGTTGCCAACGCGCCGCACATTCCCGTACATCTCGGCTCGATGAGCGAAAGCGTTGAAGCTTTAATTTTAGCACAAAGCGATGTAAGTCAACCGGGCGATGTTTATGTTTCTAACAATCCCTACAACGGCGGCACGCATTTACCAGATATCACCGCAATTACTCCCGTATTTGATAATTATTCTTTCCTTCCTTTGTTTTATGTAGCATCGCGGGGACACCACGCCGACATCGGCGGCATCACTCCCGGTTCCATGCCTCCGAATAGTAAGATAGTAACTGAAGAAGGCGTATTGTTTGACAATTTCCAGCTAGTAAGCGAGGGAAAATTTCGAGAACAAGAATTACTAGAAATTCTCACAGCCGGGGATTTTCCTGTTCGCAATGTCGCCCAAAATATCGCGGATTTGCAATCGCAAGTTGCTGCAAACAATCGCGGTGTAGCAGAACTTCTCAAGATGGTTGAACATTACGGCTTAGAAACGGTACAAGCTTATATGGGCTTCGTACAAGACAATGCTGAAGAGTCGGTACGGCGCGTAATTGATGTTTTGCAAGATGGCGAGTTTACTTATCCGATGGATAGTGGCGGACAAATTAAGGTAGCGATTACAATTGACAAATCTGCGCGCCGTGCAAAAATAGATTTTACTGGCACATCTCCTCAGCAATTTAACAATTTTAATGCTCCGGCTGCGGTGTGCAAAGCCGCTGTTTTGTATGTTTTCCGCACCTTGGTAGATGACGATATTCCTCTAAATGCGGGCTGTTTGAAACCTCTCGAAATCATCAATCCCGAAGGCTGTATGCTGAATCCTCGCTATCCAGCGGCGGTAGTTGCAGGTAATGTGGAAACTTCGCAAAATATTACCGATGCTTTGTATTGTGCTTTGGGAGTGATGGCGGCTTCTCAGGGAACTATGAATAATTTTACCTTTGGAAATCAGCGCTATCAATATTATGAAACAATTTGCGGCGGTTCGGGCGCTGGTGCAGATTTTGACGGTACTGATGCGGTACAAACTCACATGACTAATTCGCGTTTAACTGACCCAGAAGTATTAGAATGGCGCTTCCCGGTGTTGTTAGAAAATTTTGAAGTTAGGGCTAATAGTGGGGGGAATGGATATCATCGCGGCGGTAATGGAGTGGTGCGGCGAGTGCGGTTTCGGGAGGCGATGACGGCGGGAATTTTATCGGGGAGGCGGGTGATTTCTCCTTGCGGTTTGAATGGGGGTGAAGCGGGGAAAGTTGGGCGGAATTATGTAGAGCGCGTTGATGGTAAAGTTGAGGAATTGGGGAGTACGGCGACTGTGGAAATGCAGCCGGGGGATGTGTTTGTCATTGAGACTCCTGGGGGTGGAGGTTATGGTACAATTATGTAGCCGCAGTAAAATTAACTAAATTGTAGAGGTGACTGTGATGCCTGACAGTTCTTTCTTTGATGAGTCCAGAGATAATTCTTTAGTAAAATCAGAAATAGTTGCTAAATACTTTTGGGCCTGGGCAAAGGTAATTATACCCACAGCAAAGAAATGGAGTAATAAAATTGCCTATATTGATTTGTTCTCTGGGCCAGGTCGCTATCAAGACGGTTCTAAGTCTACTCCATTACTTATCTTGGAACGTGCTATTGCCGATCCAGATATGTCACAAATGCTAGTAACCTTGTTTAATGATAAGGACTCAAATAATACTCAGTCTCTCCAGCAGGCTATAGAATCCATCCCAGATATAGGCAGGTTAACCCATAAGCCAATACTTTTAAATAAGGAGGTTGGAGAAGAAATTGTTCAAGCAATTAAACAAATCACTAAGATTCCTACACTATTCTTTATCGACCCTTGGGGTTATAAAGGCTTGTCACTTGCGCTAATTGGAGCGGTCATCAAAGATTGGGGTTGTGATTGTATATTTTTCTTTAACTACAACCGGATCAACATGGGATTGCATAATACAGCCGTAGAGAAGCACATGAATTCTCTCTTCGGTAAAGAACGAGCCGACAATCTTAGGGGACAGCTTGAATCGAAGCAACCAGAGGAGCGAGAGTTAATAATTGTGGAGGCTATCTCTCAGGCTTTGAAAGAAATAGGTGGCTCATATGTACTCCCATTTTGCTTTAAAAATGAAGGCGGTAATCGGACTACCCATCATTTAATTTTTGTCTCAAAAAATGTTTTGGGTTATTCAATCATGAAAGAAATCATGGCTGGAGAAAGCTCTAGCGCTAAACAAGGTGTTTCTTCTTTTGAATACAATCCCGCTCCACCTAGATATCCCCTATTATATGAGCTTTACCGTCCTCTGGATGAGCTGGAAAATTTGTTGTTGGATGAATTTGCCGCTCAGACGATGACTATGGAACAAATTTACAATCAGCATCATGTTGGCAAGCGCTACATTAGTAAAAATTACAAAGAAGCTCTTAAGAAACTCGAACAACAAGGTAAAATAATAGCAGATCCACCTGCCAGTAAACGAAGGAAGTACAAAGGAGAAATTACATTTGGAGAGAAGGTGACAGTTACATTTTTACCAAAGTAGGTGCTACTACTTTATTTGAGTTACGACTCATCCTGAAAGTGTAGCCATTGAATTGCCTTTGATGTTTATCCCATGCTTCCGGCATCTCATCCCAGATTTTTTCATCCAGAAGTCGCCCACCAGCTTTAGGTGTTCTACCTCCCCATTGCTTGAAGAAAAACGCTACTTCAGCCTCCTCACACTGCTGTTGAATACTCTCAACCCATTCTGCTTGCATGGGACGGTGTTTTTGTCCAGATTCTCCCCCAACTATTACCCAATGAATGCCTTTTAAATCAATATCCAAAGCACCTAAAAGCGGTTCGCACGAGAGAAATCTGACCTTGGCAGGTACTTTTCGCAAACAATCAATCCTGTCAACGTACTTTTGATTTTCAACAGAAACTCCCATCCAAATGTTGTCATGCCAGTCTAATTTATCTGCTAGATCGCGAAGGCGTTCGTGTCTTTTGGTCAGAATTTGATATACGTGCCAAGGAGTTTCTCGAATCACTTCAAAAACTTCTTTAAGGAATGAAAAAGGAACTTCTTCGTGAAATAAATCGCTCATCGAATTCACGAAAATGCGGCTCGGTTTTCGCCAGCGTTTGGGTTCTTGCAGCCGCTCGCGATGCAGTGTTAAATCAAAACCGTTAGGAAAATTAGTGTGAAACCTTTTTGTTAATGCTTCGGCATAACAATGCGTGCAGCCCGGACTGACTTTATCGCAGCCCGTCGTTGGATTCCACGTTCTGTCAGTCCATTCGATACCAGTATTAATGCTAGACATACAAAAAATTTACCATTTAAATAACATTTGTAGGTGACACTGAACCAATAAGATTCACTCTACTAATTGACGTTGATCCACAGTCATCTACAACTTAATTATATAATAAATTTGACTTTATTATCAACATATTTTTTAAGCACTTGCATCAAATGTATATCGTGTTGTAGAATCGGGCTGCACCCGCATTTATTCTCCAAACCTTTCCAGAACAATTGTGCAAACACCTAATTTTTCAGAACTCAACCATCCTGTGGTCAAATCCCTGTTCCATCACAGCGACCAGGAATTATTGACTCTGTTTCAAAACCATCCCGATCAGGGTCGCTTCTTCACGGCGATTTTTTGCCGCTACGCTCAAATTGTCCACTCCCTGATTCGCCATTCCGTACGATCGCCCGTACAAGGCGATTACCTGTTTGCCCACACTTGGCTGCACATCTATCACGAACTCCGAGGCCTCGATTTGCGCCGCGAGATCCAAGAGTCTGATGGCGGAAATCTTAGTCTCCAAAACTGGCTGATTAATGTCACCGCAGTCTGCATAAATCAAGCTGAATTGCCCCCTGTTGAGTCGATTCACTACTCTTTGCAATCGGCGCCGCCTCCCCTGTGGTGTTACGTCAAACAAGCCTTAGAATTGTTAGCGCCGCTGCCCCGTTTAGTGGTGTTGATGGCTCAGACTTTCCGCTGGAGCGAAACTCGAATTGCAGCTTATTTGCAAGCAGAAGGCGAAGCTATTTCGCCGGCTCAGGTAAAGGCTTTGCTGCAAAAAGGATATCAAAGTTTAGAATCCAACTTACCGGAGGATATTCGGGCTATTTATCTAGATGAAAATCTCGATTATCAAGAAGCACTTGTCTAGATATACACCATATAAATCCGCCCTTTCTAGTTGTAGGGGCGGGTTTTACCCGAAATATTTGCTAGGACTAACAGCATCGTAAACCCGCCCTTTCGCGAGGAATAAGAAAAAAATGGCAGTTTATCAAGTTCGGTTGGTAAATCAGGAACTTGCGCTCGATCGCACGATCGCAGTACCAGACGACCAGTATATCTTAGATATGGCAGAAGATGCCGGTATCCGCTTGCCGAACGGATGCAAGCAAGGAGAGTGTTCTGCTTGCGTTGCCAAATTGCTGAGCGGTGAAATCGACCAAAGCGAACAAAAGTTTTTGAAGCCGTCAGAATTGCAAGCTGGCTACGCTGTTACTTGTGTGGCTTACCCGCTTTCTGACTGCACTTTGTTAACTCATCAAGAACAAGTTTTATATCAAGCCGCTCTTTATTTTAAGTAAGAGGAAATCAGTTTTTTACCATCTTTTATTCTAGCCTCGCTGGGCGCGAAATTTCTTTGTAGAAGAGCGAATTATATTCGCAGGTCTGCACTTTGTTAACTCATCAAGAACAAGTTTTATATCAAGCCGCTCTTTATTTTAAGTAAGAGGAAATCAGTTTTT
>NZ_JAUBRC010000010.1:120463-167679 GCF_036701635.1 Microcoleus sp. N9_B4
TACCATCTTTTATTCTAGCCTCGCTGGGCGCGAAATTTCTTTGTAGAAGAGCGAATTATATTCGCAGGTCACATCGTTATCAAAGTAGATTGGGTATGGTGTAAGGTGCGTGAGTTTCCAGCATATCGCTGTTAATTGAGGAACTAAAAAGCCACGCACCCTAACGAGTATAGATAAACCCGCCCTTATTAATTCAGCAATTGTAGAATCCGCTGAAGCGGAATTTCCGCGAAATCTAAGCGGTAATTGAGTTCGTAGGCTAGTTCGGCAACCGCTTTTTCCAAAATGTAAGCATCCAGCAAAACTTGTAGTTCCGGGATAGATTTTGGCAAGAAATTTGCATCGGCGGCAGTCGCCAAATAACTCTTGACAAAAGTCAGGCTAACCCAGCGATGCCAAACGTTCGCCCACTGCTGCATCTCCGGGAGATTTTCAGGGCGAATCATGCCACTTTCTACTTCATTGCGGAGTGCCAAAGTAACAGCATAATTCAAAGATTGCAGCATTCCCGCAACATCTCGCAGGGGCGACCTCTTCATCCGCCGCTCGCTTAAGGGTCGATCGCGTTCTCCTCCGAAATCAATAATTACGAAGTCTTTGCCTGTATAAAGAACTTGCCCGAAATGAAAGTCCCCGTGACAGCGAATTCTATCGGCGGTGATTCTCAAGTTCAAAATAGACTTGAAACGTTCCATGAGCAAATCTTCGCGGTTGAGGAGCTTTTGCGCCGATTTTTGTATTTCTGGTGGCAGTTTGGACAGCCGTTTTTTCAGATCCAGCAAAGTTCTTCCTGCCAGATTTCTCATGTGTTGATAAATGGAACGCTGGTAAAAGGAGGTGAAGCTTTCTGGGGCAAAAGCGGGATTTTCTGCGTCAGAAGCTAAAGCGAGGTGAAGTTCGGCTGTCCGTTGACCTAAAAGTTCGGCTGATGCTAAGTAAGAGCCGATGAGTTCGCGAGCTAATGGCGGAATTTCTAGGGATAAATCGGCTACTAGCGAGTTGGGCTGCCGCTGGGTTTGTCCGGTCAAAGCGTTCGGCAAATAATTTTCGGGGGCAGTAGATAAATTCTCGCTGGAATGCTTTGCTTCTACTGTCATTACTTGCTCGAAATAGTCCCGCAGTGTGTCTAATGTATAAGACCAAGCATCTACGCTGTCGGGGATTAATTTTTGTAGGATTCCGACTGTAAGGACTTGTTTTGCTGCTGTGTGATATTCCAATGCTCCGGCAATTGGAGCATAGTGTTGGATCGAGTTGCCATCTGTTAAAAAGCGTCCGATTTCTAATTCGGGGTTGATTCCTTCCTCGACTTTTCGCAATATTTTCAGGACGAAGCGGTCGCCGTAACCTGCAGATGTATTGCTTTGTTCTTTTTTGAACACGTGGGGGTCGAGGTGGGATAAATCTTCTTCTGAGCTGAATGCACTGTCGGCAATTCCTACCAGTTGACCTGCAACACCTCTGTAACTGCGAGAATTGCCGATCGCCCCCAGCAGCGCGGTCAGAAAACCTTTCTCCCCAGCAGCATCAAATAGTACCCCGATTTCCTTTTTGGTTTCTGGGAAATGCAGGCGCGCGATCGCCCGATCGTCCACATCGCCTTTAATCTCTTCCCACCCTAAAGGCAAAACGTAAGTTTCCGGCATACCTTCAGTATAATTCAACTGCAAAAACAGAATGTAAACTTGAGATTCCTCTCCCGCACTATCTTTACATTCAATCGGTACAATCTCACTTATTTCTAAAGATTGAATTGTCCGATCTGAACCGCTAAACCAGCGATTGCGGCGCAGGTATCCCGGCAAAAGATTAAGCAGCATATCGCTTAACTGACTTGTAGCAAAAGCAGTTTTCCAATTGCCTATCACCGCCAAACTAGGCAAGTCTGTATGATGACCGTGCAGCGAAAAATCTTCGTGTTTAACAGTAAGAGTAAACCAGTAAAACGTGTGAGGACTCAAACTCAAAAAGTAAGGATTCTCGCCAACAGCAGGAAACTCCGTGCGGCCGAAAATCTCCACCGGAACAGCACCTTTAAAGGGCGCCAGGTCTAATTCTGCCGTCTGGACGAAGCGTGACAAATTAGCCACTACGAGGATGTGTTCGTCTTGATAAGTGCGTACAAAAGCTAAAACTTTGCGGTTTTCCGGGTACAGAAACTCGCAAGTTCCGCGACCGAATGCTTGGAAGCGCTGCCTAATTGCAATCAGGCGTTTCATCCACCACCACAGAGAACTCGGATTCGCCCGCTGCGCGTCCACGTTAACAGATTCGTAGTGATATTCAGGATCAACAATTGGCGGTGCGTACAGCCGCTGCGGGTTGGCGCGACTAAAACCGGCATTGCGATCGCCACTCCACTGCATCGGAGTTCTCACCCCGTTGCGATCGCCCAAATAGATATTGTCTCCCATGCCAATTTCATCGCCGTAGTAAAGCACCGGCGTACCCGGAAGAGACAGCAGCAAAGCATTCATCAACTCGATACGGCGGCGGTTATTTCCCATCAAAGGAGCCAAGCGGCGGCGGATGCCCAAATTAATTCTCGCCTGAGTGTCTTGAGCGTAAACCCGATACATATAATCTCGGTCTTCATCACTCACCATTTCCAGCGTCAATTCATCATGATTCCGCAAAAATAATGCCCACTGACAATTATTGGGAATATGTGGAGTTTGTTGGAGAATGTCGCTAATTGGGAAGCTATCTTCCATATGCAAAGCCATAAATAAACGCGGCATTAGCGGAAAATGAAAGTTCATGTGACATTCATCCCCATTCGCGTAATATTCAACCGCATCCTCCGGCCACTGATTCGCCTCAGCCAGCAGCATCCGGTTCGGGAATTTCTCATCTACGTGCTGCCGCAATTGCTTCAGGAATTGGTGAGTTTCTGGCAGGTTTTCGCAGTTAGTACCTTCGCGCTCGTACAGGTAAGGCACCGCATCCATTCGCAGTCCGTCTACTCCCAGTGCCAACCAGAAATCTACTACATCTAAAATGGCTTGGCGGACGGCGGGATTGTCGTAATTCAAATCTGGTTGGTGGGAATAAAAACGGTGCCAGTAATAAGCTTTTGCTACCGCATCCCAAGCCCAATTAGATGTTTCAAAATCTTGGAAAATAATCCGAGCATCTTGATATTTTTCCGGCGTGTTACTCCACACATAAAAATCTCTTTCGTTACTGCCTTTCGGGGCGCGACGCGCTCGCTGAAACCAAGCGTGCTGGTCGGAAGTGTGGTTAACAATTAACTCAATAATGACTCGAATTCCCCGTTGGTGCGCTGCTTCTAAAAGGTCTTTAAAGTCCTCTAATGTGCCGTAAATCGGGTTGACCGTAGTATAGTGAGATGTATCGTAGCCGTCGTCTCGGAGCGGCGAGGGAAAAAATGGCAGTACCCAAATTGCTGTTACTCCCAAGTTTTGCAGGTAATCCAGTTTTTCTGTCAGTCCTCTAAAGTCGCCGATCCCGTCTGCATTGCTGTCGGCAAAAGCCCGAACTGGTACTTCGTAAATAATCGCGTCTTTGAACCACAATGGGTCGTCATTTAACATTGAGTTTGGCATAATTTGTAGCGATGATTGGTAATTGGTAATTTCTACTTAAAATTTGGTAATTGGGATTTGTTAGTTCCAATCCAAACTGATAAATCATAACTTATAATTTGGCCGCTATTCCTCATGCTAGCGGCAGACTTTTAATCGTAATTTATTAACGCAAAACTTATAATTTCTTAACTATAAAATCTCAACAATCTGTTTTGCTATTTAGGATACAGTTCACAATCCGGGTACTGTGCTAGCTACCGATGCGCGGTGCACACCCTACCAAGGCGTGTCAACTTAAGCCTGAAACCCCTCTGTATCTCTCGCTGGTAGTCCAGTGTAGATCCCCCTAAATCCCCCTTGATAAGGGGGACTTTGAGAACACTCTTGTCCCCCCCTTATTAAGGAGGGCTAGGGGGATCGATCCCTTGTTGACACTAAGCGCACCCTACAGACTCAGGATGAGGTGCGGTATTTACTACCTGCCGGACGGTTGCCACGGCCTTACAGTACCTTGACGTTTATTACAAACTTTCGTTACATTAGTTTACATAAAGCAACAAAAGTTAAGGAAAAAGCAAAAATGACTATTGTAATCGCTCTTTTAATCGTCGGTTGGGTCGCAGCCTCAGTAATTGGCACTCAAGCATATTTCCTCGGGGAACAGTCAAAGCCCATCCACGAGCGGAATTGGAACGATGAATCTTTTGAACAACTGGCAAAATCAGTGACGGGAACAGAAATTGATTACCGCGTTCGCGTTCCCGCCTACAGCATGGACGCCTATGGCAGCCGCACGATGTCTAATTCTTGACATCTTTCACCATTTTTAATAATAGGCAGGATGCCTGTTCCACAAGAAAATTGATTGTGTGTGGAACAGGCATCTTGCCTGTTCCTAATTTTCAATAACAGGCAGGATGCCTGTTCCACAAGAAAATTGATGGTTTGTGGAACAGGCATCTTGCCTGTTCCTAACTATTCGGCAACTACAAACTGTTACCGACTAGCGCTGGGCGAGACTCTTTTTTGCGAAATTGCAAAGAGTTATTTTCACAGTCGATCGCAATTGTATCACCCTCCACAAACGCATTTTCCAGAATCTTGTTAGCCAGCGGGTTTTCCAACTCCCGCTGGATAGCGCGTTTCAAGGGACGAGCGCCATAAACCGGGTCGTAACCGACATCTGTGATATGGTTTTTCGCCGCATCGGACAGTTCCAAAGTAATTTTTTGCTCGGCCAACAAACGCTCGATCCGCTTGACTTGAATGCTGACAATTTGCCGCAATTCGACCTTGCTCAAAGTGTGGAACAAAATTATCTCGTCCACCCGATTGAGAAATTCGGGTCGGAAGTGCGATCGCAGGGCTGTCATCACCCGTTTTAACATCTGTTCGTACTCTTGGTCTGTCTCCCGGTCTTGAGTCAATAAATTTTCATTTTCAGTCTTGTTTTCAGTCTTGTTTTCACTCTTAGTTACACTATCAACATCAACTCGCTGGGCCGACACCTCAACAGTACCGTCGGCAGCGACTTTATAATCTGTCTTTTGACTTGACAAATCTTTCGTTTCCTGCTTCCGACTCGCAGGTTTTTTGACGGTTTTTTCCTTCTTAGTAAACACGTCTAAAATGTGGTCGCTGCCGATATTGCTAGTCATCACAATTACGGTATTTCTAAAGTCAACCACTCGACCTTGAGAATCGGTAATTCTGCCGTCATCCAACACTTGCAGCAAAATGTTAAATACGTCGGGGTGCGCTTTTTCCACTTCGTCAAACAGCACTACCGAATAAGGATGTCTCCGCACTGCTTCGGAAAGTTGTCCGCCTTCGTCGTAACCGACATATCCGGGAGGAGCTCCTACCAACCGGGACACGCTGTGCTTCTCCATGTATTCCGACATATCGATGCGGACGATCGCATCATCGCTGTCAAACAAAAACTCCGCCAACGCCCGCGCTAACTCAGTTTTTCCGACGCCTGTGGGGCCCATAAACAAGAAAGAGCCGATCGGCCTTCCGGGATCTTTCATCCCCGCCCTAGCGCGCCGAATTGCCGCTGCCACGGCTGTTACAGCTTCCTCTTGACCGATGACTTTTTGGTGCAAGTGTTTTTCCAATTGCAGCAATTTTTGGCGTTCAGATTCTAACAACCGGTTAACCGGAATACCTGTCCATTTAGCGACAATTTCCGCAATATCGCCCTCAGTAACTTTTTCGCGCAGCAGGGAAGAACCTTGAGCTTGCTGTTTCAAAAGTTCCGCTTCTTTGGCTTCGCGATCGCGCACCGCCGTTTCCAACTTGCCGTACTTTAACTGTGCGGCTTTATTCAAATCGTAAGCCCTTTCTGCCTGTTCGATTTGGACTCGCAATTGGTCTTCTTCTGCTTTCAATTTATTGATTGCATCCAACAACTGCTTTTCGCCCAACCACTGAGAGGACAATTTTTCCTGCTTAACTTTTAAGATGTCAATCTCAGATGTGATGCGTTCGACGCGGAAGCCGAGGCCAGGGGCTAGAGCACCTTTTCCTTCGCCCTCGATCGACAATTTTTCCATTTCCAACTGCATCACCCGGCGGTCGATTCCTTCCAATTCCACAGGTTTAGAGGTAATCTCCATTTTCAAGTGGGCGGCCGCTTCATCTACAAGGTCGATCGCCTTGTCCGGCAAAAAGCGATCGGAAATATAGCGAAAAGACAGAGTTGCAGCAGCTACCAGGGCCGAATCAGTAATTTTTACCCCGTGGTGGCGTTCGTAACGGTCTTTCAATCCGCGCAAAATCGAAACAGTATCTTCAACGCTGGGTTCGCCGACAAATACTTGTTGAAATCTGCGTTCCAAGGCAGGATCTTTTTCAATATTCTTGCGGAATTCGTCGAGAGTTGTAGCGCCGATGCAGCGCAATTCGCCTCTCGCCAACATGGGTTTTAACAAATTTCCCGCATCCATTCCCGAACCGGAACTGCCGCCGCCACCAGTCCCGACAACCGTGTGCAATTCGTCAATAAATAGGACAATTTGCCCGTCGGAATCGATGACTTCCCGCAGAACAGACCGCAATCGTTCTTCAAATTCGCCCCGGAATTTGGCCCCAGCAATTAAACTGCCCATGTCGAGGCTGAATAGCTGGCGATTTTTCAAAGATTCGGGTACGTCGCCGTTGACAATTCGCTGCGCTAAACCTTCGGCGATCGCCGTTTTTCCGACTCCGGGATCGCCAATTAACACTGGATTGTTTTTTTGGCGGCGGGAAAGAACTTGTACCACGCGGCGGATTTCCTCGTCGCGGCCGATTACTGGGTCGAGTTTGCCGGCTTTGGCGGCTTCTGTCAAATCGCGGCCGTACTTGCTGAGGGCGTCGGAGTTAGCTTCGCCATCTTGATCTTGGGCTTTAGCGTTGCTGCGGCTGCCTTTCCCCGTTTCGGAATTTTTTTCTTGGGCTTTAGCAGTGGCGCGGAAAGATTTGATGGCTTCTTCGAGTTTTGGTCGATCGAGTGTACCGGCTGGGGGTTTGCGATCGTAACCGGGGCGACCCGGCGGGCCGTCGCCTTTTGTCAGCAACCTGCGGCCGACTCGTTCGTCTTCTACTAAGCCAATTAATAAATGTTCAACGGCGATAAAATTATCTTGCCAAGTCGCCCTGGTGGCCTCGGCAACATCTAACATCACTTCTAAGCCGCGACCGAGGTATAGTTGGTCAGCGTTGGCAACTCTGGGCTGTCGTTTGGCAAAAGCATCTAACTGCTGGGCCAACCGGGGGGCATCGACTCCAGCTTTGCTGAGAATGCTGTTGGCCTGGCCTTGCTGTTCGAGAAGGGCAATGGCTAAATGTTCAACCTCTAGCTGCTGATTGGCAAAGCGGCGGGCTACATCCTGGGATTTGACAATGGCTTCCCAGGCTTGATCTGTAAATTTGCTAGGGTCTGTTGGCTGCACGTTGGTTCCTCGCAATCAAGGGGATTCCTGTTGTTATCCGTTAATACATCGTCTCACAACCATCATAATCTTTAAACAGGATTATGAATTTATGAGTGCGGTTAACTAGGGCGGAAGTTGTGACCTAATTGACCTGTTGCAAAAGCTTACACTCCGCAATCCACCCCGAATTTTGGTGCGTTCAGACCGACTCTGGCGATACCCTTGGGGAGAGGTTCGCTGGCCGTACTTATAAAAATATTGCCCGAAACAAGATTTTTTATCGGCTGAGACTTATGCTATTTCCCACTTACCAATTTCTAGTTTTTTTCCTAATTATTTTTAGCCTGATCGTCTCTGTGAAACCCCAAGTCGATTTGTATAAAATTGTCTTGTTAGTTGCGAGTTTATTATTTTATTCGTTTTGGAGTTTTGACTTTCTCTTGCTCCTCATTTTCTCTACAGTCTACAATTATATCATTCTCCGGGTTCTCTGCAAGAGTAAGTATAAAAAATTTGCTTTAATCTCCGGTCTAATTTTCAACATTGGCTATCTCGGCATCTTTAAATATTGCAACTTCTTTGTAACTTCTTTATTTGAGGTACTGAACCAGCTACAAATTCCAGCCAACTTTCCAGTTTTGCAAATAATCGCCCCCGTCGGCGTGTCGTTCTACACTTTTAGAATGATTTCTCATTTAATCGACTGCTACCAGCAAAAAATCCCTTGTCCGAAATTTGTAGACTATGCCGCCTACATTACCTACTTTCCCCAAATTGCCTCCGGGCCAATCTCGCGAGCTCGCGAATTTTACTTGCAGCTAAATTCACCGGAAAAATATGACTATAAAATTGAAGAAGTTATAGTTTTGATTTTGTCGGGACTCTTCAAAAAATATACTTTATCGAGCTTTTTGTTTAACTTCACTGACTTGCCATTCAAAGTCCCCCAGCAGTACAGCAGCATCGATTTAATCCTCGCGGCAATTTCCTATTCCTGTTTGATTTACGTAGATTTCAGTGGCTATTCAGATTTAGCCAACGGCATCTCCTGTTTGCTGGGTTTTAAACCCATTGCCAACTTTAATATGCCATACCGATCGCTCAGCCTGCAAGAATTTTGGAAAAGGTGGCACATCAGTCTTTCCGAGTGGCTGAGGGATTACGTTTACTTTCCCTTTGGTGGCAACAAATACGGCAAGTTGAGGAAGTACGTAAATTTACTGATGACAATGGCGATCGGTGGATTGTGGCACGGCGCAGGTTTAAACTTTATTTTCTGGGGAGCAATTCACGGTTTAGGATTAATTGTCAACCATTTATGTAAAGATATCCCCCAAGCTATCCACTTTAAATTAGACTATGCCTTTCCCAGATTTGCTAAATTTTGCAGTTGGCTGCTAACATTTACTTTTGTTACTTGTAGCTGGGTATTTTTCGGCACTCCCAACTGGGAAACTGCGGTGAGTTTTTTTCAAGGAATTGTCTATCCTGCCGTCACAACTTTTCAGTTTAACTTTTGGCAATTGTATGTAGTAATTGCAGTCATTGGCGCGATCAACTTGTGGGGCGATCGCATCTCCCAACTATTGCAAACCGTATTGTCATTAAAAAACATTTTCTTCCGGGTTGTCTTTGTTTCGCTGCTCGTGTATACTATCTTGATGTTGGGGCCGAGTACCATGCCGCCTTTTATTTACTTTAATTTCTAAGAAATATGAAAGACCGGGAAATTTTGCTGATTGTTACTTCTGTAATTCTCACTTTAATATTTTCAAACTTATCATTATTTCTCAAAAGCTTTGCTTCAACTCCTTTCGCCAGTCCAGAAATTAAACAAGCTGCGCGCCTGATCGAAATAGACGGTTTCCGAAAATCCGAACAAGATTTTTGGAGCAAAATTAAAGATATTAACTTCGATAGCCTCCCGAAAGAATCAGAACTTCCTCCTGTCCAAACCGAAACAAAAGCAGCCGTTGAACCCCCAAAGCCTGCTAATGCTAAAAAACCAACTCCCGCTAAAAAACCAACCCCAGCTAAACCCAAACTGACCAGACCTTATCGCAGATTTTTATTTATTGGAGATTCCGTAATGTTCGACTTAGGAATTCAACTCCAGTACACTCTTAAGAAAAAATACAATATCGCCGATACGAAAATTGACTACAAGGTCTCGACCGGATTAAATCGGATAGATTATTATGATTGGTATGCCCGAACTCGCCAAACTCTTAATAATTACCAGCCGGATGTAGTGATAGTTTTGTTCGGGGCTAATGACCGTCAAAATATTATAGATTCTCAAGGAAAAGCCCGGGCTGTTATGACCAAAGAATGGCAAAAAGCTTATCAAGAAAGAGTTGAAAAATATGCCAATTTACTGGATTCGTCATCCGTGAGAAAAGTGTATTGGGTCGGTCAATCGATTCCTAACAAATCTTCGTATCTCAAAGCTTTTCCGATCATGAACGATATTTATAAAAGTGCCAGCAAATCTTCATCCAAAATCGAATTTATTTCTACTTGGGAGACTTTTGCACAAGCAGGAAGATTTGTTCCAGTAGTTGCTAATAAATCCGGTAAGCGAGGCTATGTGAAAAATAATGACGGCTTGCACTTTACCTCCCACGGAGCTCAAATTATCAGCGACTTAATCGTTGACAAAATGGTAAGCGACAAAATATTAAAAGCTCCGACAAAGAAATAACTATAGTAGGTTGGGTTTCGTTGCCCAACCTAAAATTTGGACATTTGACCAATTATTGCAAAATTATATATTTAGTTAGGGGCGCACATTGGCCTTGATCAACTAGGTTTATAGGGAAAATATAGGCTTGAGTTATAATAAATTTACTCGTGAAACCGGGTTTCTAATTGCCTATACGTCCAGGACTAATATTGACAAAAAGCAGCAGTAGATCTAAAATTGAATTGAGCATCAAACAACAGCGCCAAGATATAGTAATTGTCATCGCGACAAATTATGACGAGCAATTTGTGGAAACTCGATCGCACTAACATCCCTGAGTCAATGGGGTGCAGCGGCACAGCGCTAATCTTCACTCTCACTAAATATACTCAACCTTGGCAAAGAATAAACCTAGTTGAAAAAATCCTGCAACAGTGCGGTATCGATCCTTTTGCTGAAGTTTTGGGCGTACCCAACAGCGGAATATTCAGAGAAAATATACCGGAATCCGTCAGAAAACCGCATCCGAATTTGCTGTTTCGCGCTTTGGCAATTCAGGCATTGGGGAAGGTGCGAGAGGGACTGATATCAAGTGAGAGAAAGGCTAGAGCAAGTAATTTTAGCAAAAATCTGCTGGCGGCGTTAGAACAGGAAGCGGTAGGGGGATCTACTCCTTTAATTCGGTGGTCTGCGGCTGTTAGTATTAAGTCAATTTCGTTGGATGAAGCAGGGCAAGGGCAAGGCAAGGAAGGTGCTGTCAATGTCACAATCAATGCAGGGGAAATTGAGCGGCTGATTGTAGAAGAGCAAATTAAACTGTTAGCAAGCAACAAATTTGCTTTGGACGACAGCAGCAGAAATGACAGCCACAAGGAATATGAGAATTGTCTCGATTTTTGGGTGTACGGCCCTAGCTGGCTGCTGCCCAGTCTGCCAATGGATTGCGAGGAATATCTGTTTTGGATCGATCGAGTATTTGCTGCGATCGCACTTAGAGGCCCGTACAAATTGAATGCCGAAAACGATGCAGCGGTAAAAAACTTTTTGGAAGTTGCAGAAAATAATTTTAATGACTTGGAATTATCTAAAATACTTGCCCAAATTTTTGAGTTTCTGCATCACCCCGAAGCGAAAGTCAAAAATTTAGCTGCAATTATTTTAGCACCCTACAAAGACAAGCTGGAGCGAAAATCGGCGCAGATTCTGACAGCGCTCCTATATAAATTTAATGTAAAATATCAGCCTTTAGAATCCCTGACTCTTCCCGAAATCGAGGAGTACAAAGCGTCACTGTATTTCGGTAAAAGGGAAATTGACGACTTGTATTGTGAGGCTTTGGCGCTGTGCGGCGATCGGGATGTCGAACTCGCAAGTTTCTTGTCAGCAAAACAGAGGGAATACCAAAATACTGTAGACGAGCATATCAACAATCTCAGCAAGTTAGTGAAGTCGATCGTAGATTGCCAGAGCTTGTTAGATGCTAATAGGGAACTTTTGTATTTGACTATAGAGCGGCTGCAAAAATGGGATTACACCCTAAGCCATAAACTGTCTGTGCACCGCAAGAAACTCCAAAACCTCAGTTTTGACAAAAGCACCTCCGAGCAGTGCATAAACCTTGACAACGAGCTAAATTATATCAGAGAGTCTTTGCAATATACTTTGTATGAAGTCACATCAAAAATTAACAGCCTAATTAGAGATTTAGAACTTTCTGTGTCTAAAAATAAGAAGACTGCCACAGATATGTTTAAGTGGACGTGGGTATTGTTGGGAGTCTGGTTTTCAGTAGGGCTGCTCTTGTATTTATCGGATTCAGTGATTAACTCGATATTCACCATCAGCTACACAAGCGAATTTCTAGTTTATTGGACTATTTTATTTAGTGTGATGGTGGTATTTTTGTTAGTATTAGCTGTATTCTTTTCCGCGCTCGCTGCCTTAGACAAGCGCCGAGAATCTAAATTAATCCCTAAATTTGATAGTTTAAGTCAAATAGGCAACAGTTTTTCTATTTTGTGGCAAAAGAGTTACTTGCAGCAGTTTGTACCGTCGGTGCGATCGCATCAGTAGGGTACCCCGGAACCAGAGTTAGAAACTCACTCAAAAAGTGGGTTTCCGGGGCACCATACTAAAACGCAGCCGCCACTGCGATGAGTGGCTGCTAATGACCTTGGTCATAGTTTCAGCAATGGATTTTTGTTTTGTGCAGATGAACTCACCGTTTTCTCGATTCTGTTCAACCTCGTCTCTGGACGTTTAGCACTTTGAATCCAAAGGAGAATGTTTTTTTTAGTGGTGTTATTGAATTCTGTAAAGCATCTGTTCGCAGTCTCGTCTAACGCCAAGGCTTGTTTTAAGTCTTCTGGAATAATTAACGCTTCGATCTCATCTAAGATCGTCCATGAAAAATCTTGTTTTGCCGCTGCAATTTTTGCTAACCCCGCCTCGGTCATCTGTCCCAGCGCGATCAGTTCTTCGATATATTGCTTGTTCAGTTTCGACCATACACTTTTGGGCTTGCGGGGTGTGAAGATTTGCCGATAACGCGCTTCGTCCAAGGATTGGACTTTGCTATCAATCCAACCAAAGCAAAGTGCCTCTTTCACGGCTTCGCTGTACAGAACGCTCGATCGACCGCTTTTGACCTTGTAATAGACGAGCCAAACGCCGATCGAGTCCTGATGATTTTGCTCCAACCATTGCCGCCAGCAGGCGCGATCGCTGGCATAGATCGTATCGAGTTTGTCGTCAAATTTCGGCATAATCAAAGAAGGGTCTATCATCGACAGTAAGGTGCCCCGGAACCAGAGTTAGAAACTAACTCAAAAAGTTGGTTTCCAGGACGCCCTAGCAAGAGAGGTTCTAGGATGCGCTTACCGCAGCTACTTTCTGACTGCTGCTGCTTTGATTTTCCAGTTGAATTAATTCAACTTTATATCCATCTGGGTCTTGCACAAAAGCGATGACTGTTGAACCGTGCTTCATCGGGCCGGGTTCCCGAATAACTTTACCGCTGCGGGCTTTAATTTCTTCGCAAGTACCGTAAATGTCGTCAACGCCGATCGCAATATGACCGTAAGCATCACCCAAATTGTACTCTGTGACGCCCCAGTTGTATGTTAATTCCAAAACTGTAGTGTCCGATTCATCGCCGTAGCCCACAAAAGCCAGAGTAAATTTACCGTCTGGATAGTCCTTTTGCCGCAGCAATTTCATGCCCAGAACCTCAGTGTAAAATTTGAGGGATTCTTCCAGGTTGCCGACTCGGAGCATCGTGTGTAGTAGTTGCATTTAGCTCACTCCAAATTTTTTAAGCTTCCTCAATTTTAGCGATATCTCCCTGGAAAAAACCGCCTCGGCAAAGTTTACTTGGTTTTAGCTGGCTTTTTACTGAACAAAAACCACCATAATTCTAAACCAATTAATGTCAGTCCGCCTGCTGTTACGCCTATTTTTAAACTTAACGGCTGTTCGATATGCCGAAATTGAGCTGTTGATTTTGCCGGATGAGTTGAGATTTGATTTGCTCGAACCCCCGATGCAATTCCGAGCATAATTCCTAAACTTCCGAGGCTTCCTAACATTTGGCGCTGGTTCAACATTTTTTAAATTTATCCTATGACTGTTGACTGTTGACTGTTGACTGTTGACTGTTGACTGTTGACTAATGACTGATGACTGATGACTGATGACTGATGACTGTTGACTGATGACTAATGACTAAATTTATGCAATAGATTTGGGTTTGAAATTCCGCAATCGCAAAGCATTAGTAAGTACAGAGACTGAACTGAAAGCCATTGCTGCACCGGCGATAATTGGATTGAGCAGCCAGCCAAAAATGGGGTACAAAATCCCCGCCGCGATCGGTATTCCAGCGATATTATAAATAAACGCAAAAAACAGATTTTCGCGGATGTTCCGCATGGTGGCGCGGGAAAGTTTAATTGCTGTAACTATGCCTTGCAAATCTCCTGAAATTAAGGTAATGTCGCTGGCGGCGATCGCCACATCTGTGCCGGTGCCGATCGCAATTCCCACGTCTGCTAAGGCCAAAGCCGGTGCATCGTTTATCCCGTCTCCCACCATCGCGACAATTTTTCCTTCGCCTTGCAGGGCTTGGATTTGAGCTGCTTTTTGGTCGGGTCTAACTTCGGCAAAAACACGAGTAATGCCTACGGATTGGGCGATCGACTCCGCAGTCGCGCGATTATCCCCCGTCAGCATCGCCACCTCCAAACCAAGTTTTTGAAGTGCTTTCACCGCCTGCGCTGACGACGGTTTGAGAGCATCAGCAATGCCGAGAATTGCCTCTATTTTGCCTTCTACAGACATCCAAACAACCGTTTTGCTCGCAGCTTCCAAAGCTCTCGCGCGCAGTTCCAAATATTCAGTATCGCAGCCTAACTCCTGCATCCACCTCAGCGTTCCCAGGGCGATCGACTTTCCCTCCACAACCCCGCGCACGCCGCTTCCCGCGATCGCCTCAAAATCCTTAACATCCGTCAAATTAACCTCTTGAGATTGAGCGTATCTAACAACAGCTTCCCCCAAAGGATGCTCCGAATTTCGCTCTACTGACGCCGCCAATTGCAGCAACTTTAACTCATTGCTGTTCGCCGTTCCTTTAATTGTCACAAAATCAGTTACAGTCGGCTTACCTTCCGTGAGAGTTCCAGTTTTATCTAATACGATAATTTGGATTTTATGAGCCAATTCTAAACTCTCGGCTCCTTTAATTAAAATCCCATTTTCTGCACCTTTACCCGTGCCAACCATCACAGCAGTCGGAGTCGCTAAACCCAAAGCGCAGGGACAGGCAATAATCAGCACTTCCACCATTGTCACTGTGGCGAGAGTGAAGTTTCCCGTCGCGTTAAACCAGATAATAAAAGTAGCTAAAGCGACGGCAATTACTACAGGAACAAACCAACCAGTCACTTGGTCTGCTAACTTTTGAATCGGTGCTTTTGACCCCTGTGCGTCCTGCACCATCTTGACAATTTGAGCTAGAAATGTATCTTTTCCCACTCTTGTCGCCCGAAACTTTAAACTGCCAGTTTTGTTAATTGTGGCTCCGATAACTTCGTCGCCAAGCTGCTTTTTGACAGCCAAACTTTCTCCCGTAACCATTGCTTCGTCTACCGTCGAAGCACCCTCAATTACCTCTCCGTCTACGGGGATTTGCTCTCCCGGCCGCACCTGCACGATGTCGCCAATTTCCACTTGGGCGATCGGCACTTCCAACTCTTCCCCGTTGCGAATTATCCGAGCAGTTTTTGCTTGCAAACCCATGAGTTTGCGAATGGCCTCCGAAGTCTCTCCCTTGGCCCGATTTTCTAGGGTTTTCCCCAACAAAATTAAGGCGATAACGCTGGCGGCAACTTCGTAGTAAACGCCAGAATTTAAACCTTGGGCTGTGAATAAACCTGGGAAAAATGTCACAAATACAGAATAAAAGTAAGCAGCACTTGTACCCAAGGCAATCAGAGTATCCATTGTCGCCACCCGCCGTTTTAGGGATTTCCAAGCTCCCACATAAAACGATTTCCCGCACCAAAATTGTACGGGGGATGTCAGGATTAATTGCACCCAATAATTGTGCAGCCATGCGGGAATAAATGGCAGATGCAAGCCGGTCATCGCTGGAATAGCGCCCACAACTAGCAGGATGCTGATGATACCTGCTGTCCAGAGTTTCCGCTGCAAGGTTTGAGATTCAGATTTGCGATCGGCTTGTTCGGAATCATCCTCTGGCGCTGCCATTTCTTGAAGCGGCAAAGCTTGGTATCCCGCATCATCAACAGCAGATTGAATGGTTTCTAAGTTGGTTTGCTTGGAGTCGTATTGGATGGTTGCTTGTTCCATCCCAAAATTGACATGACACTCAATTACGCCGGGAACAGATTGAATTGCTTGTTCGATAGATGAAGCACAAGAAGCACAACTCATGCCCCGCAATTTAAGTGTGAGATTGTCCATAGATGCCATCCTCAATGAGACATTTACCCTTTGTCTTTAAATAGTTGGATAGCCCGCCGATGCGATCGCTTTCCTAACTTCACTTTCTGACTTAGCGGTTTGAATCGTGACCAATTTTGTCTTGAGATCCGCCTCAACCGTTGAGGCTGAGTCAATGGCTTGGACTGCTTTTGTGATTGTAGTCGCACAAGCAGAACAAGCCATTTTAGGAACTTTTAGCTGTAAAGTCATAATTTGAACCTCAGCAGAAACTACTCTGCTCAATCAATGAATTAACTCCATTGTAAAGTCTCCAGTACACAGGAGAGTCAAGGGGAATTGCAAAATAAATCAGGAATTATGAAAAAACTGGTTTGACACGCTACCCCTAGGGTAAGGCACGCACTGTGCACCCTACATAATTAGATTCAAGTGAGTTCTGTAAATCTTAAATTTGAGTGCGATCGACGGCACAGAAATAATTCTTTACAAGTTTGCCACAAAAATTTCATCCTAATTTCATTTATATATGAAAAACTGAAAATAAATGGCAGTTTTAAGGATATAAGCTCTATGAAACCAACTTCATTGAAAACAGGCTTTGCAGCGCTGATGTTGACCGCCACAGCCGCTTTTACCAGTGGAGTGCTTGCAGCTTGTTCAAATGCCCCTTCCAGTGAAACTCCCGCCCCAAATGTTACGGCTGCAACCGAAGCAAACAACAAGCAAGACGTGGTACAAGGCGGTGGCATGGGTGGCATGAATCATGGCATGAATCATGGCATGAATCACGATATGTCAATGGATTTAGGCACTGCTGATGCCGACTACGATTTGCGATTTATTGATGGCATGACAGTACACCATCAAGGTGCTGTAAACATGGCTCAAGATGTGCTTAAACAATCCAAACGCCCGGAAATGAAGAAACTTGCCACTGATATAATTGCTGCTCAAAAACGCGAAATAAATCAAATGAAAGAGTGGCGAAAAACTTGGTATCCCAAAGCCAGCAGTACGCCGATGGCTTATCACGGTCCCATGGGTCACATGATGGCAATGACTCCCGAACAAATGCAAAGCATGATGATGAGCATGGATTTAGGGGCCGCTGACGACCAATTTGACTTGCGATTTATCAATGCGATGATTCCTCACCACGAAGGAGCTTTAATGATGGCTGAAGATGCTTTGAAGAAGTCAAAACGCCCGGAAATGAAGAAATTAGCTCAAGAAATTCTGACTTCGCAAAAGCAAGAAATTCAGCAAATGAAACAGTGGCGCCAAGCTTGGTATAAACAGTAATTGGGAGCATCTGACTTTTGCACCCAAGCTAGAAATTGGAGGCAGGAGACAGGAGCCAGGAGGAAAGAGTCAGAAGGAAGGAGCCAGAAGAAGTGTTTTTACAAATATGAAATGCTCCCCAGTAATTTAGCTCACCTCAACAAAACGTGACCCAAATCCAGAAAATGAGTGACATTAATCACAGTAGCTCAATAGTTAAGAAAATACTTGCTTCACAAAAGCCCGAAATTGAGCAAATGAAAAAGTGGCGACAACCTTGGTAGACAAAGTAATGTAGCTCGACTGTGGCTGTCAGCATTTGTCTGACTCCACCTCAGTTTCCTGAGAGTATCTACACATACTGTAGATAATTGAACCCTCATACCTCTCAAGTAGTAGAAAGTTACGTAAGAATACTGTAGACAATGGATCGGCTCTACCTATAAAGTAGTAGATAGGTCAGCAAAAAGCTATATAGATAGAAGGGGTAGTGTATGATATTGAATAGCTTGGAATTAAACACCACTTATAAATCAAATACAGCCGTAGATGAGCTAGTGAGCTCATTGAAAAACGAAATTGAAGCGCGAGCAGAGATAAAAAAACCGGAAAAAAATATACAGCCCAATCGCTTGTCATTAGGCGAAACTTATCTTCGTATTTTAGAATCTGGTGGGCATCTGGGCTGCTGATGCGAAATTTCATCCTAATTTCATTTGACCATGAAATACTAGGTTGAGTAGAGCATTTCTAGCTCTTGGTCATTGCTTAGCGGTCGCTTCTTGGAAAATGCTAATAAGTAACTTTACTTAATGGGTATCACTTACTTACCTTGGCAAAATACCAACTGCTAAACCTGTGGCACTCAACCTGATTTCAAGGACAATGCCAACGATGATATTTCACAAATATGCTCAATATCCGGCAATTATTAGCAGCTTTTCGGGAAGTTTGTTCAGCCTAATTTTCCTAAGTTCTCCTGCCGCTGTTTTTGCCCACGCTGGCCACGGAAATGAATTTCACCAAAGCGGCGAAACAACTCAAACTCCTACTGCTATTTCTGTTGATGCGGAAACATCGAAGCGGATCGGAATTAAAGTTGAGTCAGTGAAAGCTCAGCGATTGGCTGTGGGCATTAAAACTACCGGACAAATTGAGACTTTACCCAACCAAAAAGTAGAAGTGACTGCTCCTGTTGCTGGGAAAGTAGTAGAGTTGCTGGTTAAGCCTGGGGACAAAGTATCAAAAGGTCAACCGCTTGCGGTTTTATCGAGTTCAGAATTAGGACAGTTGCGAGTTGAATCTCTCTCGAAACGTGCCGAAGCTGAGGCAGATTTGCAGCAAGCGGAAGGCGATCTCAAATTAGCACGAGAAAATTACGATCGCCAAAGTCAAATATCCGCCGCAGAAATCGCCCAAGCCCAAACCCAGTTGACAGCGGTAACTAAGCAGTACCAGCAAGAACAAGAATTAGTAAATAATCGTTCCGTGGTGCAAGCCGCTAAAGAAAACTATCAGCGTCAAGTTGAAATAGCGCAAGCAGAAATAGCGCGGGCAGAAACAGAATTAACTATTGCTAAAGAACAGTTCGATCGCGACAAAGAATTAGTGGCATCTGGGGCGATCGCGCGGCGCACAATGCTGGAATCGCAAGCCCACTTCGCCGAAGCACAAGCCACTGTTGCTAAGGCAAAAAGCCGTCCTGAAGTTATCAAAGCCCAAACCGAAATTAAACAAGCCGAAGTAGACCTGCCAATGCGGGAATTGCGGGAATCTCAAGGCAGAGTAGCAGAAGCAAAAGCTCAACTTACCAGAGCTCTGAGCCGCCGGGAAGTCCTAGAAGCCGAGAACCAACTCAAACGCGGCAAAACTGCCGTAGAAGTCGCTCAGTCGCGCATTCGCTTGGCTGATGCAGCCTATCAAGCGCGGCTGCAACAATTAGGAACTGCTGCCAACGAAAAAGGACTCGTTACCGTAGTTGCTCCGATTTCGGGGACGGTCGCCGATCGCGAAATCACCCCAGGCGAGTCAGTAAACGCTGAAAAACCGTTGATGAGTCTGTTAAATGACAGCCGCGTTTTTGCCACAGCCAATATTTACGAAAAAGACCTGAATCAAGTAAAACAGGGTCAGGAAGTCAGGGTAAAAGTCGCTAATTTACCCGATCGCACTTTCAAGGGAAAAATCGCCTTAATTGGGTCATCCGTGGAAGGAGAAACGCGGGTTGTGCCAGTCAAAGCAGAACTAGATAATATTAACGGTGAATTAAAGCCAGGACTGTTTGCGGAGTTGGAGATTTTAACAGACAAAACTGCCACAAATATTTTAGCAATTCCGAGTGCGGCGGTAGTGGATGTTAGCGGTAAAAAAACCGTTTACCTCCAAAATGGCAATGCTTATCAAGCTGTTGAAATTGAACTGGGTCAAACAGCCGGAGATTTAGTTGAAGTGAAGAGGGGTTTATTCGAGGGAGATTTGATAGTAACGCAGCGAGCACCTCAACTTTACGCACAATCTTTGCGGGGCGGCAGCAAGGCCTCAAAAGACGAGGAAAAGAAAGAGGCAACTCCCAAGGCAGCAGAGGTTAATTTTAATAATTTACCCGTGTCTTTATGGTGGGCGGGAATAGGGGGAGGAGTTGCGATCGCATCCCTGACTTTCACAGCCGGCGTGTTGTGGGGAAATCGGCGCAAATTGCCAGCAATAGCAGCGGATTCTGGAAACAATGCTGCAAATAATGGTTTTTCCGCCTCTACATCGACCTGGGACGATGAATTGCTGTTACACAATAACAACCATCACGTTAAAACTCAAGAGACAGAAGTCAAGAGTTTAAAGTAACAGCACGACACGGAAGTCACGGATTGACGGATAGCTGTTTTTATCAATGCCCAATGCCCAATGCCCAATTCCCAATTCCTAAATTATTAAATGTTCAGCACAATTCTCAGATGGGTAATTAACCGTCGCTGGCTAGTTGTTATCGCTACGATTATTGTTAGTCTGTGGACATTGTATATCATCCCCCAAATGTCCCTTGATGTCTTCCCTCCTTTTGCACCCCCGCAGGTGGAAATTCAGACGGAAGCACCGGGGCTCGCGCCGGAAGAAATCGAGTCTTTGGTAACACTACCGATCGAAAGTGCGATTAATGGAACTCCTGGGGTAACAGCAGTGCGATCGTCTTCCGCTGTGGGGCTTTCTTCGGTTAAGGTAATCTTTGATTGGGGAACTGAAATTTATCAAGCGCGGCAGTTGATCACAGAACGGTTGCAGCAAGCGCAAAGCAAACTCCCGGCTGGGGTAGAAACACCACAAATTTCTCCCACAACTTCTCCTGTGGGCACTGTTATTACCTATGCTTTTACCTCGGAAACTACTCCTTTGATGGAAGTGCGCCGTCTAGTTGATTCGCAAGTCACAAATCGCCTTTTGGCTGTGACTGGCGTTGCTCAAGTAGTAGCTTACGGTGGCGAAGAAAGGCAGTATCAAATATTAGTAGAACCTGCCAAGTTGAAAGCTTTTAATGTGTCGTTGCAGCAAGTAGCTGAAGCGGCGGCGGCTGCGAATGTTAACGCGCCGGGGGGGTATTTAATTACGCCGGATCGAGAAACTTTAATCCGGGGGGTGGGGCGGATTGAGTCTCTGGAAGATTTGCAGCAATCGGCGATCGACTCTCGCCACGGAACACCCGTCAGAATTAGTGATGTGGCTGAGGTCAAGATTGGTGCTGCAATCAAGCGGGGCGATGGCAGTTTTAACGGCAAAAAAGCTGTGATTGTGATGGTAAACAGACAGCCAGTTGCTGATACTCCGACGGTAACGAAAGCGGTTGAGGCAGCAATGGCTGAGGTGCAGGAAGCTCTGCCAAAAGATATTAAAGTTACTGTGACTTTTCGACAGGAAGAATATATTAATTCCTCGGTGGAGAATGTGCGATCGGCTTTAGTTGAAGGCAGCATCATTGTCACCCTTATTCTCATCCCGTTTTTGATGAATTGGCGCACTCTGGCGGTTGTTTTGCTGGATTTCTTTCTGACTTGGCTGTTGGCGCTGCTGGCGATGTATTGGCTGGGGCTGGGGCTGAATACGATGACTTTGGGGGGTTTGTCGGTGGCGATCGGCACTGCGATCGACGATGCGATCGTCTATGCCGAAAATACCTACCGCAATTTGAGAGAAAATACGTCTTCTCTTCATCCGCGTCCGGTGATGGATGTGATTTTTGATGGCAGTCAGGAGGTGCGCGATTCGTTAATTGGAGCCACTGTTATTGGCATTGTGGTGTTTTCTCCTATTTTTACTTTGCCCGGTGTAGAAGGTCGAATTTTTACGCCTATGGGGATTACTTATCTGGTAGTTGTGGTGATTTCTAGTCTGGAATCGCTGTTAATATCTCCGGCCCTTTGCGCTATTTTGTTGCCTACCAAACGCATGAGTGGTAAAGAACCTTGGTTGCCGAGATTTTGCAAGCATATTTATCATTATTGTATCAGAATTTCAATGCGTTATTCGGCGATTATTTTAGCTTTTGCGGCTGCTAGTATAGTGGCTGCATTAATTATTTTGCCATCTTTTGGGCGGGTGTTTTTGCCGGAGTTTCAGGAGCAAACTTTGGTGAATACTATTATGCTTTATCCGGGGGTGTCTTTGGAGACAACAGATAGCGCAGCTTTTGCTATTGAAGATGGACTTCAGGATGATACCAGGTTTCAATACGTGCAAGTGCGATCGGGCAGAGCTCCGGGAGATGCTGATGCTGCGGGAGTCAATTTAGCTCACATTGATATCGGTTTAAGCGAGGAGGGCATGAAAAACAGGCCGAAAACTTTGGAAGCGCTGCGGCAGGAGTTTGGTAAATTGCCGGGAGTTGCACCAAATATCGGGGGTTTTATTTCTCACCGGATGGATGAGGTTTTATCAGGTGTCAGAAGTCAGATTGCTGTCAAAATCTTTGGCCCGGATTTGGAGCAACTTCGCAGCATCGGTGCCAAAGTTGAAGAGCAAATGAAAACAGTTGAAGGAATTGTGGATTTGCAACTCGAACCGCAGGTGCCTGTGCCACAAATTCAAATTAAGTTTAACCGTCAAGCTGCGGGTAGATACGGTTTAAAGATTGGAGAACTTTCAGAAATAATTGAAACTGCTTTGAATGGCAAAGTTGTGTCTCAAGTTTTGGAGGTGCAGCAAACTTTTGATTTAGTTGTTTGGTTGCAGCCTGAAGCTCGAAATAACTTAGAAACTATTCAGAATTTGCTGGTTGATACCCCAAGCGGCAACAAAATTCCCCTGGCCCAAGTTGCTACTGTAAAATACGGTACGGGGCCAAATACGATTAACCGCGAGAATGTTTCTCGCTTGATTGTGGCGGCGGCGAATGCTAAAGGTCGAGATTTGCGATCGGTTGTGAATGAAATTCAAGCTAAAGTCAAACGAGAGGTACAGTTGCCTTTTGGCTATTTTATCCAGTACGGCGGTCAATTTGAAGCTGAGCAAAGAGCTTCGCAAAATATTATGATATTTAGTGCGATCGCCTTTTTGGTAATTACAGTATTGATGTACTTGTCCGTCAAGTCAATTCCTTCAACTGCTATGATTATGATTAATTTGCCGATCGGATTAGTGGGAGGAGTAATTGCGGTAGCTTTGACTGGCAGCATCATCTCTGTAGCTTCCCTGGTTGGCTTTGTCACATTATTCGGCGTTGCTACCCGTAACGGCTTGCTTTTAGTAGACAACTACAACACTAAATTTGCTGAAGGACTGCCTTTTAAGGAAGCAATTATTAAAGGTTCGATGGAACGGCTCAACGCCATCCTGATGACCGCTTTAACTTCAGCTTTGGGTTTAGCACCTTTAGTATTTGAAGGCGGGGCGGGCAAGGAAATTTTGCAACCGCTGTCAGTAGTAGTTTTAGGAGGGTTATTTACTTCTACAGCCTTAACTCTGTTAGTTTTGCCAGCTTTGTATGCTCAATTTGGGCATTTTTTACGACCTCAACAACCTCAGCCAGTTATTGAAGACGGAAAGGTAGTTAAGGTGTGATATTTTCTAATTATTGTCAGTCAGCAAGGAGTCAAACCAATGAAATCGCTCAAGTCAAATTTAATTATTTTAGGTAGTGTCGGATTGTTATTTTTGGGAGCTTGCAGTAAAAGCGACCAAGCAAGCGATCCAAATACCACTCCAGCATCCCCTCCTGTCGCCTCTCAACCTGCGTCTTCGGCTCCCGCCACCGCTCCTGCAACAGCAACTCAAGGAGGGCAAGTTGTAAAGTCTGGAGCTTACTATTTAGAGTTTGTACCTGAAAAAGAAGCTACCGGAACTCATTTAGATGTTTTTTTGCAAAAAGGGGAGAAAAAGGAACCAGTTCCTAACGCCAAAGTGACGGCTCAAGTGCAGTTGCCGAATGGAAAGCAGCAAACCCTAGCTCTCAAGTATGATGCTGAGGGCAAACATTACGCTGTGGTGTTTCCCGGCAAAGATGCAGGAAGTTATCCCGTGAAAGTGACTGCGGATATTAACGGAGAAAAAGTTGACGGTCGTTTTACCTTCAATCAATAGATGGCTAATAACTAATGCGCTCTAAGTTAGGGGCGCATTAGTTATTAGCAACAAACAACTGCCTCCTGCATTTCGACTACAAAGCCGATCGCGTTTCGATCGCACTTAATTTCCTATTTCGTTACCTGAGTTTTTTTAAACGGAAAAAACACTCGACCTGCCAAACTTTGAAAGTAAATCCCGCCCACGGTAATTAAAAATACGAAATAAGCCATCGCCTGCACGACATAGAGCTTATCCGTGTAGCCAAACAGCGCGCTCAGCAACAAACCGGGAAACTTTTCTTCGGGAAGCAGTTGCGAGGTATTCCAGACCATCGGCCCGAGAATGCAAGAGTGGATTTTAGTAAATCTTTCGTAATAGAAACACAGTGCTGCTGATTCGCGGTTTGTTTGCGATAAAATATTCATCGCGCTGTCAAAAATTCCCAAAGTAGATACCACTAAACCCGCTACAATAAACAGCAATAAAATGCCCATATATTTGAAAAACAGGCGGATATTAATTTTGACTCCCCATTTAAACAGCAGGACACCAAGTCCGGCGGCTGAGAGAATGCCCGCCAAAGCGCCGATTGCCGGAATAATCCCTTGTTGAAACTTGGCGACGACAAACAAAACAGTTTCAAACCCTTCGCGTAAAACGGCAATAAAAACTAAACTAAATACGCCCCAACCGGCATGAGAGTTGTGCGTTAAGGCAGCACTTACAGCGCCTTCGACTTCGGCTTTCATAAATCGCGCTTGCTTGGTCATCCAAATCAGCATCCAACTCAGCATTGCGATCGCTATAACCCCAAAAATTGCCTCTAGCAGCGACTCCATAATCGGTGCAAAAGGCTGATTAGATGCGGACAAAATTTGAATAGTCCAGCCGAAAAGTACACCTATCAAAGCGCTGGCAATCAGTCCAACGCCAACACCGCCGAAAACCCAAGGACTTAAATAACTTTGTCCTGATTTTTTGAGACAAGCGAGAACGATTCCGACAACTAAGGCGGCTTCGACTCCTTCGCGGAGAGTAATTACAAAGGTGGGCAATGCTTCGCCAAAATTCATTTTTTTATGGTGGGAATGGGACTGGTTAACGAGCGAGGTAATTGGCAGATTATTTACCAATTACCGCTGTTGATGGGAGTAATGTTTTTAAGATGCGGGTTTGAGAACTTTTTGGCTGTCGCTTTCGATCGTTTTAACTAGCTGGCTGACTTGTTCGGTTGTTTTTACAGGGGCGGGGGGTGCGATCGCAGTTGGCCAATTTGTCTTCAGTTCAGTCATGTTGGCAACAATTGCTTTGTCAATTTCGGGGCTAGTTTTAGCCACTTGATCGGCGATATCTTTGTACAGCATTTCCGCGTACATGACAAAACCCCGCGAATCTTGGTATTCAATAATTGCGGAAATTTTGCCGTTAGCAACTGCCGCTCCGTATTCGGAATTAGCTGTATCCAGCAAGCCGTTAATCACTTGCAGCACGAATTTCGGATCTTTTCGTTGGGCTTCGGGAAGAGCGGCAATTGCTCCGTCAACTGCTTGCATTGATGTGTCAAATTCGGCATTCACTTGAGCCGGATCTTTTGCACCCGCTTTAACTAAATCCTGCAATTTAATTAAAGTAGTCTTAAATTCGGGAATTTTACGCTCGTTTAGCTGATCTTCCACATCGGCATAAATTTCTTCGACTGGATGCCCGATGTGAGGTTCGGCCTGGTCGGGTTTGCCTTGATCCAAGAGTTCTTTTGCTACAAAAAGATGCCCTTTCATCAAGCCCATTTTAGTCATGAAGTCTACATCTTTTGGTTCGCCTGTCAGCACCACATTTTCAATAGTTACCAAGTCTTTGATTTGGTCAAATTGGGCTTGAGTAATGACATCTTTTGAGACTAATTCTTCGACTTTGCCGTAAGGGCGGCTGGCTTGAATTTTGTTAGAAAGTGCCGGTACTCCTAACTTGGCTTCGAGTTTATCTAACTCTGAAAGAATGGCTGTATTGATGTTGATGCCGCCTTTGCCGCCGTGGTTCATGCTGTGACCGTTTGTGGATGCGGGAGTGGCTGTGGCAGCGGGTGAGACTGTGCTGTCGGTGTTGCTGGCTGTGGGGGAAACGCAACCGGTCAGAGCAACGAGGATGGCTGTAGCCGTGGCGGTCGGTAATAAGCGAAAGGATGGTAACATGGCAGTTGCTAATTTTTACGTTATGTGCATTTCGACTCACAAGTTATTAAGAATAATTCTCAATTATTTGCGAGCTATTCATTCTACCTATTTGCGATCGAGCTTGTCAAATAATTTCATACTTTATTTGAATCGGCGCACCGTGGTAGCAGGATTTGGTTTAAGTGATGACTTCAAATACACCCATGCAGCCAGCTTCGGCGATCGCATCTTGATGGGGATGAAACATATATTTTCCAGCGTAGCCGTAGGTAAATTCTAAGATATGTCTTTCAGCTACTCCCATTGTGATGACATCAGTTCTTTCACTGGGAGTTAAAGTCATTCCCGTGCGATATACGTCAAAAAAATTGGCGTGCAGGTGAAAAGTCACGGCTGGTTCGTACTCAATCAGGTTGAGAACGTACAGCCTAACTAGCTGATTTTTATAGATTGAAATAGGGTTGTTCATGTAATAATTTGGCAACCCGTTAAAAGCGTATAGTTCGTTTTTTTCGTCGTCGTTTACGTCGTACCCTCCCATGATCAACAAGATTTCATCGGCGGGAGGACGGGGTTTTGGCGGATCGATGATGAACATTCCATAGAGTCCTTTACCGATGTGGCGCGTTACGGGAGCAATATGGCAGTGATAAAGATGCACTCCGTAGGGATTGGCATCGAATTCATAAATAAATACCGAACCGTTTTTCACTGGTTTAACGCCATCCATGTCGCTGGTATGAACGCCGTGAAAGTGCAGCGAATGAGAATGTCCGGCTTTGTTATAAAAAATGACGCGGATACGATCGCCCTCTGTTGCCCTCAATGTCGGCCCCGGCACGCGATTGTTCACGTTCCAGGTGTTGAAAGTGACGGCGCTATTAAGTTGGACGATCGAAGTATTAGCTTCCAGGCGAAATTCCCGAACCGTGCGCCCGTTTTCGCGCGTCACGGTGCCGTAATCAAAATCCCGCGCAATTTGCATCGGGTTGATATTGCTGACGGTGAGTGCATCTGCGGGCATGGGCGGTATTCTCGCGACTGATGTCGGTTTGCGAGTCAAGTGTTGAAGTGCGATCGCGCCGCCCGCTACCCCAGCCCCAGCTATTCCTAGCTGTAGCAGTTGGCGGCGACTCCAGCGCCCCGGCTTTTTCATGGCGGGGCGATCGGATAAATCTGTCATACTTATTGAAAATTATTCTCAAAAATTTGATTGCGTTTGAGTATAAGACATTTCCAGCTTGTTGTCAATAATTGTCAACTATCATTTTTTTCTGCGAAATTAGAAAATTTCATGCTGATTTCATCTCAGTATGTGAGGTTAGATGTTGGGGTAGATGCTGCCGATCGCTAACAATGTATAAGGATTTACCGCTATAAATTAGAGTTATGAGAGTTTTGCTAGTTGAAGATGAGCCCGATTTAGGGAAAGCGATCGAGCGAACCTTAAAGCAGGAAAAATATATAGTTGATTGGGCCCTAGATGGCAGTGAAGCTTGGGAATATTTAGACAGTCACTGGATGCAATATAACCTGGCTATTTTTGACTGGTTGCTACCAGGATTGTCTGGATTGGAACTGCTGCGGAGATTGCGTGCTAAACATAGCGCCCTGCCCGTTTTGATGCTGACCGCAAAAGACCGAATGGAAGATAAAGTTGCGGGACTAGATGCCGGGGCTGACGATTATTTAGTTAAACCATTTGGCATGGCGGAACTGTTAGCAAGATTGCGAGCTTTGCAAAGGCGATCGCCCCAAATTCAACCGCAACAGCTACAGGTAGGGAATCTGGTTTTGGATTGCGGAACTCGAACTGTGTGCCATCTCGATCGCAACGGCAACAACCAGATAATTTCGCTGACAAACAAAGAATTTCAACTGCTAGAATACTTTATGAAACATCCCAACCAAATTATCACCACTGACCAAATTCGGAATCAGCTATGGGAGGCGAGTGCAGATACCTTTAGCAATGTGGTAGCAGCTCAAGTGCGCTTGCTGCGGCGCAAACTTGAGTCGGTTGGCGGCACGAATTTAATTGAAACCGTTCACGGCGTCGGATACCGCATGAGCAATTAAAGTAGGGCGGGAACTCCGGCCCCACCCCTCCTCCCCACAAAAAAATTTATTTAATTTTTGTGGAACAGGCATCTTGCCTGTTCTTAAGCATTCTACGGGTTCCCAGCCAGAATCTGGGAACCCGTAGAATATAGAAAAGTCGATCGGAAAAATAACTGCCATGAAAGATTTAATCCAACAAGAGTTAGAAAAGCTGGATATCGAACAACTCAAACAAGTATTTGAATTTATTGCATTTCTGAAATTCCGTGCCAGATTAGCTACTATTCCAGAAATAGATGAAAGTAACTTAGCTGCACTCTACAGCGAATTTGCCGAAGAAGACCGACAACTTGCAGAACTCGGAATGAGCGAATATGCAGAACTCCTAAAACATGAAAATTAACTGGTTTCCAGGCTCTGCCTGGAAATCCATTTACCGAGGCTCTGCCTCGAAGAGACTCCATGAAAATTGGAGGCAGAGCCTCCAGATATGCGTTACCAGGCAGAGCCTGGGAACGAGTAAAATTGAATTTTGTGGAACAGGCATCTTGCCTGTTCTTAACAATTATATAAAATTTAAGTTTAAATGAATCAAAATAAACTATTTAACCGCACTCGCTGGCAATTAGCCATTTCCTATGCAGCAGTAATGGGTTTGATTTTAAGCTTGTTGGGATTTGGCGTATATAAGGCGATCGCCCACGCTCACTGGGTAGCCATAGACCGGGAATTAGAATCGGTAGCGGGGACGCTACACGACAGTCTAGAAACAAAATTGCAGCAGCCCGGACGCCTAGAACCAATAGTCAATGAGCTTTTGCCCAACCTCCGCGTAATAGGAGTGAATGGCCTTAAAAAACAGTTGCCAAGCCGCCATATTTTAAGCGCTATCAACCAAGGCTATTACTACATTCGTTTATTTGATTATTCGGGGCAACTAATTGCTACTGCCGGCGCTTATCCCGAAGAATTACCAGCAGGATTTAACTCCCAATACTGGCAAACAATAACTGACACCAAAGGTAATGTTTATCACCAAATTTCTGTAGCGTTACACACCCAAACACAGCAAGATTGGGGATATTTTCAAGTTGGGCGGAGCCTGCAAGACTTTAATGATTATCTCAGTACAGTGAAATGGGTTTTAAAATTAGGATTACCTACAGCATTGATTTTGATCGGCTTTGCTAGTTGGTTATTGGCAGGATTAGCCATGAAACCGATTTATTCTTCCTACCAACAAATCCAACAGTTTACAGCGGATGCTGCTCACGAATTGCGGACGCCTTTAGCAGCTTCGCAGGCGACAGTAGAATCAGCACTGTTGACGCCTCAATGGGATGAAAAAGAGGCTCGGGAAATTTTGCGGACGATCGATCGCCAAAACCGACGACTGACTCAGTTAGTGGCTGATTTGCTGCTACTGGCTCGCATGGATAATCAAGCGATACGCGATCGCCCTCAATTGTGTTGTTTGAATGACCTGGTTAGCGATTTAGTAGAGGAATTGGCAGCTTTGGCGATCACTTCTAAGGTAGCCCTAACAGCGTCCGTGCGGGTGCAACAGCAATTGAATGTTGTCGGCAATTCCGACCAACTTTATCGCTTAGTTGCTAATTTAATTGTTAATGCCATTCAATACACTCCGGCGGGCGGGAAAGTAACAGTTATTTTAGATTGCAATCACATCGAGGCGATCGTTCAGGTTCAAGATACCGGTATTGGGATCGCCGCGGCAGATTTAGAGCGAATATTCGATCGATTTTACCGAGTCAACAGCGATCGATCGCGCCATACAGGCGGTTCGGGACTGGGATTGGCGATCGCCCAAACCATCGCCCGCGCACACCGCGGCAGCCTCAGCGCCCGCAGCGAATTGGGTTCCGGCAGCACCTTTCTCCTGCAGTTACCTTTGTGAGCTACTATTTGACATCTCCCCAGCCCTTTCATAGACGGGGATTCATAAGACTATAATGGAGGTCTTACAGGTGCTGACAAATCACCTCTACACGCTCAAAACAACTACCATTACCAGAGGTATTGCAATTGCGCTTACTTTTGTTTTACTTTCGGAGTCCATCACAACGCCAGATAGGTACGCTCCATGTTCACCATTACTTGTTTACCCAGGCTACGGTCATGCCGAGACGAGATAACTCAGGGGTTTCTCCTTAATAAAACACTTCTTCACGTAGATGGTTGTTCTTACTTGCAATTTAATTCTAGCATATTGAGGGCGGTTTCAACCGCCGCGTTCCTCCCCATGATGTAAGCCATTGGCTTCTCGCTCAATTATGGTGAGGGAAACCGAATCATCTTTTTAGGGTAATCCCTTCGGCAAAACGTAGCACGATCGCCGAAAATCATTAAATAGTCATTAGTCCTCAGTCAGTAGTCAGTAGTCAGTAGTTAGTAGTTAACAACGTATAACAGGAAAAATCAGCTCGACTAACAATTAATAACTAATGACCAATGACCAATGACCAATGACTAATCACGGTTCATTACCGACAAATACCTAGCGAAAAATTATGACAGTTTTAGAACAGGGAACAATCTCAATCCATACCGAAAATATTTTCCCGATTATCAAGAAGTCGCTATACACTGACCACGAAGTCTTCTTGCGGGAACTAATTTCTAACGCCGTCGATGCCATTGCCAAACTCAAAATGGTTTCTCGTTCCGGCGAATACAGCGGCGAGGTGGGCGAACCGCAAATCAACATAGCGATCGACAAAGAAAACAAAACCCTCTCAATTTCCGATAACGGCATCGGCATGACCGCCGATGAGGTAAAAAAATACATCAACCAAGTCGCTTTCTCTAGCGCCGAAGAATTTATTCAAAAATACCAAGGCAGTGGTGATGACGCAATCATTGGTCACTTCGGCTTAGGTTTCTACTCTTCTTTCATGGTGGCGAAGAAAGTAGACATTGATACTCTTTCTTACCAAGAAGGCTCCCAAGCAGTACACTGGTCTTGCGACGGTTCTCCCGCTTTTGAACTGTCAGAATCTTCCCGCACCGAACGCGGCACTACTATTACTCTTACCCTCCAAGACGAAGAACAAGAATATGTAGAACCCAGTCGCATTAAGCAGTTAATCAAAACTTACTGCGATTTCATGCCAGTTCCCATCAAATTTGAGGGAGAGGAACTCAACAAGCACAAAGCAATTTGGCGGGAATCAGCCAGCAATTTGCAAAAAGAAGATTACTTAGAACTGTACCGCTACCTTTACCCGTTCCAAGACGAGCCGCTGCTGTGGGTACACCTGAATACAGATTATCCTTTTATTGTCAACGGCATTCTTTTCTTTCCAAAACTGCGCCCGGATGTCGATGTTACCCAAGGCAATATTAAGCTATTCTGCAACCAGGTTTTTGTCAGCGACCACTGCGAAGAAATTATCCCCAAATTCTTGATGCCACTCCGGGGAGTTATTGACAGTACCGACATTCCCCTGAACGTTTCTCGCAGTTCTTTGCAAAGCAATCGCACTGTGCGGAGAATCGCTGATTATATTGCAAAAAAAGTGGGCGATCGCCTGAAAGAACTCTACCGCGACGACCGCAACGAATACATCCGCTGCTGGCAAGATATCGGCACTTTTGTCAAGTTTGGAACTCTCAACGATGACAAGTTCAAAAAGCAAGTCGAAGATATTTTAATCTACCGCAGCACCTACGAGCCAACAGCGGAGAAGCCAGAAACTGTAACGCCAGAAGTTCAGGTGCAAACAGAGGAAGGAGATTTGTGGCAAGATGTCACTCCAAAGTCGGACAATTCTACTTCGACGCAACCTTACACGACGCTGAAAGAGTATTTGGAACGCAATCAAAAACGCCACGAAAATCGTGTGTTTTATTGTACCGATCCGGCGTCTCAAGCAACTTACGTTGCTATGCACAAAAGCCAAGGTTTAGAAGTGCTGTTTATGGATTCTTTCATCGACACGCACTTTATCAGCTTCTTGGAACGAGAACACTCAGATGTCAAATTCTCGCGGGTTGATTCCGACATCGACGAAACGCTAATTGACAAAGAGAAAGAAGCGGAAATTGTCGATCCGGCGACGAATAAAACTCGCAGCGAACAAGTTAAAGAAATGTTCCAAAAAGCTCTCAATAAGCCGAAAGTGAACATTCGCACAGAAGCTTTGAAGTCTGACTCTGCGGAGGCGACGCCACCTGCGATCGTACTTTTGCCGGAAGCTTTGCGCCGGATGCGGGATATGACGGCGCTTTTGCAGCAGCAAGCGGCCGAATTCCCCGAAGAACACGTTTTGCTGGTGAATACGTCTCACCCGCTGATTCAAAATCTGGCGAGTTTGAGTCAGGGTGCGATTATTCAAGGTGGCGGGGAGTCTCCGTCGGCTGAGTTGGCGAGTATGATTTGTCACCACGTTTACGACTTGGCTTTGATGGCCCAGAAGGGTTTCGATGCTGAAGGGATGAAGGATTTTGTCGAGCGATCGAATCAAGTCTTGACAAAGTTGACCGAACGTGCAATGTAATTAACCCCCCCCAACCCCCCCTTGCTAAGGGGGGGAGCAAGAGTTTATTTCTATTGGTAAAGGGATAAGTCAAGCCTTCTTCCTTCTTCCTTCTTCCTTCTTCCTTCTTCCTTCGGGTATAATGAAATGCTGCACGCAAAAAACGGTAATCTGGAGGGAAGTATGTCACGGAAATGTCAGCTAACGGGGAAGAAGGCGAATAACGGTTTTGCAGTTTCTCACTCGCACCACCGCACTCACAAATTGCAAGACGCCAATTTGCAGTGGAAGCGGGTTTGGTGGCCGCAGGAGAAGCGCTGGGTAAGATTGCACCTTTCTACAAAGGCAATTAAAACCTTGCAACACAAGGGTTTGGAAATCATGGCGAAGGAAGCTGGAATTAACCTGTACAAGCTTTAAAAAACTTGGCTAATTGAGAAAAGGGCGATCGGGCAAATTAACTGGTGCGATCGCCCTTACTTTTAGAGAAAAACCTTTACTAGAGCTATTTTCGGCATTTCAGTAAATAAGTAGTCATCTGGCCTTTGCCTTTAACTTCGATCGCGCCGCGGTTTTCAAAGGAATACTTTTCTCGCAACTGCTGATAAGTTGTCTCTGTTACGTGAATGCACCCCGGCAAGCCGTGAGATTCCATGCGGGAAGCAGTGTTAACGGTGTCTCCCCATAAATCGTAAATAAATTTTTTAATTCCAATAACTCCGGCAACAACCGGGCCACTGTTAATGCCGATTCTGATGCTGAAATCTTGATTGTGGAGATTGCTGAAGTCAGTAATTGCCTCCTGCATATCGAGGGCCATTTCTGCGATCGCTGCTGCGTGATCCGGGCGAAGAATTGGCAGCCCTCCAACTACCATGTAAGCGTCGCCAATCGTCTTAATTTTTTCCAAACCGTGCCTTTCTGCTAGGTTGTCAAATGTCGAAAAGATGTCATTCAGCAAGGCTACTAATTGCGTTGGAGAAACTTGCGAACTCAATTGAGTAAAGCCTACTATGTCGGCAAACAAGACAGTAACCTCAGCAAAAGTATCTGCGATCGTACTGTCTCCCCGCTTCAACCGATTTGCTATTTCTTCCGGCAAAATATTCAACAACAAGCGTTCTGATTGTTCCTGTTGAACTCGCAGTGCACTTAAAGTATCATTCAGAGCATTAGTTCGTTTTTTCACTCTAAATTCTAACTCTTCATTCAGCTTGTAAAGTGCCATTTCAGCCCGCCTGCGGTCTGTGATATCCGTACCGATTGCCAGCATTCCCACGAAATTTCCTGCCGCGTCAAACAGCGGTTTATTTGCCCAGGATACCCAAACCCGATCGCCGCTGCGCCGGATACTTTCATTTTCATTTCGCGTGTATTGTTCTGGGTTTTGCAAAATATCTCTCAACTTTGCTGCCAAGTCATTTCCTGTTGTATCTGTCTGGGGAATAATTGTTCCCACGGCGTTTTTGCCAATTATCTCTTTTTCATCGTAACCAAAAAACTTCTGTGCAAATTCGTTAAAAAAAGTAATATTTCCTTCCCTATCTAGTTTTAAAATAATGCTGTTAGCATTTTCCACTAATTCCCGATACTTAATTTCGCTTTGCCGCAGCGAATCCTCTGCTGAGGCGCGTTCGGCTACAGTGGCGGCCAACAGCAGCGATGTAACTACAATTACGCTCATAAAAGCCTGCAAAAATAAGATTGCCTGATTGATATTTTCCGCTTTGGCAATAAAGGGGCCACCTCCCTGAGAACCGCCCCAAATAGCGATACTGGATACAATGAAAGATGCTAAAACCGCCCCGGCCTGGCCGAATTGAATAGTTGCCCAAATTACTAAGGGAAATGGCAAGTATTCAAGGGGATAACCGGAGAGATTACTGTCACTTTTTGAGTTGTATACTAGCCAACTGACTGTTACTAATAACAGCAGGCATATTCCGGCACCGATGCGATTGAGAATTGTTTGAGAAGCTGTATTTTGTGAAGGGCTGGGCGCTGGTTTGTGATTGTATATAATCAAAAGCAGGGGAGTAAAAATTAAAACTCCCAATGTATCTCCGAGATACCAATTCCATCGAATGTGCCAATATTCGCTCCAGTCAACTAAACCAGTTAAAGACAGGCGTAACGTGCCGAGAGTGCAGTTTACTTGAGTGGCAACTATAGCGCCGCCAAAAATTAAATAGACTACATCAATCAGCCGATATAGTGACGGGCGAAACTTGAGTTTCTGCAACAAAGTAAATGCACACAAAGCTTGTAAACAAGCGCAAAAGGCACTAATTGTTGCAAGTGTTAAAGATACCTTAAGGTTAATAGTTTCGTAAAAAAATACGCCTAAAGCTATTCCCGGCCAAACGCGGCGACCAAATAATAAAATTGCCGCTTGTGCAATTCCTGCCGGCGGCCAGACGCAGGTAGCTAATGTATTGACGCCTGGGATTGAAACTGCTATTTTGGCTCCCAAAGCGTAAGCAAAAGCAATGGCAGCTACTTTTGCTAAGTATTGCCAATTGCTAGATTGAGGCAATCGCAGAAACCGATTGTTGTGTGGGTTCATTTTGTATTTTTAACTAACTATAGTAACCGCGACTGAATATTAGGATGTTATTAATTGCTGAAACATGAGTTATTATATTGCTTCTTCCTTCTTTTTATGCTGAGCGAAGCCGAAAAGCCTTTTTCCTTACTGCTATAACTTGATGCCTGTAAGAAAATAAGTGTTCATCTTGCCTTTTCCTTTAACTTCGATCGCGCCGCGACTTTCAAATATATACTTGTCCTGCAATATATCATAAATTGCAGACGTGACTTGAATGCACCCCGGCAAGCCGTGGGATTCCATGCGGGAAGCGGTATTAACGGTGTCTCCCCATAAATCGTAAATAAATTTTTTAATACCGATTACTCCGGCGACAACCGGGCCGGTGTTAATGCCAATTCTGATGCTAAAATCTTGATTGTGGGTATGGCTAAAGTTAGTAATTGCCTGCTGCATATCGAGGGCCATTTGGGCGATCGCCTCTGCATGATCGCTGCGGGGCATCGGCAGCCCTCCTACTACCATGTAGGCGTCGCCAATGGTCTTAATTTTTTCCAATCCGTGCTTTTCTGCTAGGCGATCGAATGTGGAAAAAATGTCGTTAAGCAAGGAAACTAATTCGGGCGGAGAAATTTTGGAACTAATTTGCGTAAAACCGACTATATCTGCAAATAATACTGTTACTTCGGCAAAAGTATCGGCAATGATGCTTTGGTCTTGTTTTAATCTGTCTGCGATGGGTTGCGGTAAAACGTTGAGTAGGAGACGATCGGATTTTTCTTGTTCTAAGCGCAAAGCTGCTTCAGCTTGTTTGCGAGTTGTGATGTCTTGAACAGTACCTTCGTAATAAAGCAAATTTCCGTAGGAATCGCGCACGGTATAAGTATTTTCTGAAATCCAAATTATGCTGCCATCTCGTCGGTAAATTTGAGATTCAAAATCTGATATTTTGCCTTGTTCTTCTATTAAGCGGACAACTTCTGCGCGGCGTTCGGGGTCAACATAAAGTTGTTGGCTAATATCAGTTAATGTGCCGACCAATTCCTCGCGCGAACTGTAACCGTAAATGCGAAGCAAAGCAGGATTGGCGCTGAGATATTCCCCATCTGGGGTAGTTTGAAAAATGCCGACGATCGCATTTTCAAAGATGCTGCGGTATTTTTCTTCAGCTTGCCGCAGCGCTTGTTCAGCCCGCTGGCGTTGCCGCGCTTCCACTGCGAAAGTTACAGAGTCTGCTAGAGAAACAGCAAAACTTTGTTCTTCAATCGTCCAAGGGCGGGGCATTCCTACGTGTTCTAAACAGAGAACTCCTGCTGTTTCACCGCCTATTTGAATAGGCGTGTCTAGCATGGAAGTGATGCCGAAGGGAATTAGGTAAGATTCCTCAAATTCTCTAGTTCTAAAATCTTTTTGGGCGTCAAAGGCAGCAATTGCACGTTCTTCTCGCAGTGCTTGAAAATAGACAGGATAGTCTGCTGCTGCTAATTCCAAGCCGTGTGAGTGCTGGTTGAGAGTGCGATCGAACAAATCTAGGCACTCGATCTTGGATTTAGTACGATCGTACAGCCAGACGCTCGATCGGGCAACTTCCAGAGTACGGCTAGCAGTTTCAGTTATTTCTTGAAGCGCCTTTGTTAAGTCGCCTTGATTCAGCGCTTTATTTTTGGCTAAATCAATTAAGGCAGATTTCTGTTTCTGTAGCTGAAGTTCGCTTTGTTTCAGGGCATTTGTCCGCTCTTCAACTCGGATTTCCAGTTTTTCATTGAGCTTTTGCAGCGCTATTTCAGCTTTTCGGCGATCGGTGATATCTGTCCCGATGCAGAGGATACCCAAAAGTTTTCCCGCTGCATCAACCAGCGGTTTATTTGCCCAAGATACCCAAACGCGATCGCCACTGCGCCGGATATTTTCATTTTCATAGCTGGTAAAGCGATCGGGATTTTGTAAAATTTGACTATGAACCAACTCTAAGTTATTTCCTTCAATATCCGTCGGTGGAATAATGGTTCCCAAGGCATTTTTTCCCAGAAGTTCTTCCTCCTTGTAACCAAAGAATTTTTCAGCAAATTCGTTAAAAAAAGTAATATTGCCGTCAGCGTCCAGTTTCAAAATAATGCTGTTAGCATTTTCCACCAATTCTCGATATTTAATTTCGCTCTCCCGCAGAGAATACTCTGCTGATGTGCGTTCAGCTACTGTCGCTGCCAACAACAGCGAGGTAATCGTAATTACACCCATAAAAGCTTGCAAAAATAAGATAGCCTGATTAATATTGTCGGCTTTGGCTGTGAATGGCCCCCCTCCATGAGAACTGCCCAAAATTGCGATAATTGAGACAATAAACGATGCTAAAACAGCAGCTCGCTGACCAAATTGAAGCGCCGCCCACATGATTAAAGGAAACGGCAAATATTCCAGGGGATAACGAGAAATAGAAGCTTCTTGTTTCGACTCAAAGACCAGCCAGCTCACCCCAATTAATAATATTAACCATACTACCCGCTGAGTCAAATAATTTTTCTTGGTTTCTGTTTGTATCTTTAAACAATCTGCGGCCACTTTAGGACGAGTTAATATTAAAATTAATGGAGTTATAATTAAAACTCCCATTGTGTCTCCCAACCACCAATTCCATCGAGCAGACCAATATTCGCTCCACTCTATTTTGCCTGCTAAAAATAGAGAAAACGCGCCAATAGTGCAACTAATTTGAGTAGCAATTAGACCGCCAAACAAGATTAAATTAATTACATCTTTCAAGCGCTCGATAGAGGGACGAAACCGGAACCAGCCCAGGACAGTTACTGCAAAAACAGCTTGCAGAATCGCCCCGGCGTTTCCTCCCACCCAAAGTGCAAATATCTGTTCAGTTGGGTTAACCAAATTGAGCAAAAATGTGCCCAAAACTATGGCAGGCCAGACTTTACTCCCAAACAATAAAAGTCCGGCTTGGGCAATTCCTGCAGGCGGCCACACCGAGGCAGCAAAGGGATTGACACCTTGAATTGAAATTGCTAGCCTCGCCCCCACGGCGTAAGCGACAGCAACGACAGTTACTTGGGCTAAGTACCGCCCAATTCGGGATTGAGGGAATCGCAGAAACTGATTTAGGTTCAGATTCATACCGAGCTTTAAGTTTTAGATAATTTCACATCTCAAGGAAGAAGGAAGAAGGAAGAGGGAAGAGGGAAGAGGGAAGAAGGAAGTTCGGCAACGGATTGTTTAACGGATGTAACGGATGTAATGGATGTAATGGATGTCAGGAAGAGGGAAGAGGGAAGAGGGAAGAAGGAAGAGGGAAGAGCATCTCATATTTGTAAAAACACTTCTTCTGCCTCCTTCTTTTTTCCTCTTTCCTCCTGTATCCTGCCTCCTGTATCCTGCCTCCAAACTCCATTTTTTAGCTGGGCTGCTTTGATTGAGATGCTCCCAAGAGGGAAGCTAATATAGGGTGTACACCGCGCACATTGCGAGCCTAAATGTAGGTGCAGCGCGCACCTTACCAATTAAAAAGGCTTAGTTGATGGCGGCTTCAATCCACTGTTTTAAAGTAGAATTTACTTCATCAATGAGAATTTCATGTGATTTGTGAGTTGCTCTTTCCACGACTTCAACTTTTCCTGCTTTCAGCGAACGGCCCGGAACAATCCGATAGGGAATGCCGATTAAATCAGCATCTTTGAATTTAACTCCGGCTCGTTCGTCGCGGTCATCTAGTAAGGTTTCAATGCCCGATTGGTTGAGTTCTGCGTAGAGTTTTTCGGCGACTTCTACTTGTTGGGCGTCGGAAATATTGGGGATGCTAATAATGGCGTGATACGGGGCGATCGCCACTGGCCAAATTATCCCATCTTTGTCGTAGGATTGTTCTACGGCCGATTGAGCTAGCCGCGACACGCCGACGCCGTAGCAGCCCATCATAAAGGGCATTTCTTCGCCTTGTTCGCTGGTGTAGGTGGCGCCCATTGCTTGGGAGTATTTTGTGCCTAATTGGAAGATGTGGCCGACTTCGATGCCTCTGGCGCTTTGCAAGGTTTGTTGGGGGTTGTGCACGGCCCGATCGCCCTTTTTGGCGCTTCTGACACCTACAACCGTTGCTGGTAGCGGAAATTCTTGATTCCAATTAGCGCCGACAACGTGGTATCCTGATTCGTTTGAACCAGTGACAAAGTTTGTCAGCTCAACTGCAGTGCGATCGACTAAACGCAAAAACTTAGAGTTTACCTCCTTGCTCCCAGCGATATAATCATCAGCAACATCGGGAGCCATATAACCCAGAGGTAAAGATTTCGCCGCCCATTTCTGCTGAGCTTCCGCATCGGGAACAGTTAAAAATAAAACATTTTTAGCTTGATAATTTCCCGCTAACTTCGTCAATTCATTCAGCAACTTTACCTGATTCACATCTTGGTCGCCGCGAATGCTTACCAATACCAAGACTGTGATGCCATTGTCGTAAACAGCTTGGTAAAGCACATTTTTGACAACTTGCGTCGGAGAACATTTCAAAAATTTGCAAAGTTTATCAATTGTTTCAGTTCCCGGCGTTTCCCGCTTTTCAAAAGTTGCAAAGGGCGACGGTTCCACATCAGCCGGCATCGATACAGCCTTTTCCACATTAGCTGCATACTGACCATCTTCTGTATAAAGAACTTCATCCTCGCCCGCTTCAGCCAGCACCATAAACTCTTGAGAACCAGAACCGCCAATTGCTCCAGAATCAGCATCTACTGCTCGGAATTGCAAGCCCGATCGGCGCAGCATATTGCTGTAAGCTTGAGCCATATCCTGATAAGTTTTTTTCAGACTTTCTTCGTTAGTGTGGAAAGAATAGCCATCTTTCATAATAAATTCGCGACCGCGCATCAACCCGAAACGCGGGCGAATTTCATCGCGAAACTTAGTTTGGATTTGATATAGATGTACAGGCAATTGCCGATAGGAACGAATCATATCTTTAGCAATTGTAGTAATCACTTCTTCGTGAGTTGGGCCCAGTCCCAATTCTCGCTGCTGCCTATCTGTCATGGCAAACATAATACCTTCAGCTTGAGTGTAGGTGTCCCAGCGGCCGGATTCCCGCCACAAATCGGCCGGTTGCAATTGCGGGAGGAGGCATTCTTGAGCGCCGGTAGCGTCCATTTCTTCGCGCACAATTTGAGATACTTTTTTGAGAACTCGCCACATTAAAGGTAGATAAGCGTAAATACCGCTACCGATGCGCCGGATGTATCCGGCACGGAGTAATAGTTTGTGGCTGGGAATTTCTGCTTCTGCCGGGTCTTCGCGCAGGGTAACAAAAAGCATTTGAGAGAGTCGCATGGCTGATTTCCTTAAAATACCGGATGATTGTAATTTTAGATCAACTTCTGATATTATCAGAACTAAGCCCGATTTGATTAAATATATGAATAAAATTTGGCAAAACTACGAAAAAGGTATGGCAGTATTTGATAATTGTCACTCTCCTACTGTGCAATCTCAGTGGCTTGCCTTAAAAGATGAAATAAGAGAATTTGTTCAAGAACCTAATTTAAGCGAAATTTGGGATATTGTTCATGCTGCTGGTCGATTGCTTTACAAAATAATCGGAATTCCCTTATATTTACTGGCCTATCCTACTGTTCGCAAACACAGTCAACGTTTCGAGGAGTACGGATGTATTCGCAGCATTCGCAACTGTGAGGGTAAATGCTGCAAACAGTTGACAGTTGACAGTTGAAAGTTGAAAGTTGAAAGTTGACAGTTGATGGCGAGGTTTTTAAACAGTTGATAGCTAAAAATTATCATGACTAGATTCATCCACGACCAATTTGCCAAACAGTATCTGAAAGAACTATTAACCCCTCTCGGTAATGTAGAAACCAGCCGGGATGTTGCTGGAGAAGTAAGGCAGGTTGACGTTTTATTTTCCCCGAAAGCAGAACCGGAAGTCGAAGCAACAGCCCTCGGCCTTCTGGGTCAAATAGCAGCACAACCCGCTGTATTTGAACCCTTCCGCAGTCCAGTCCAGATCGGAGAAATTCGCAGTTGTCTGGGCAAACTCTTCGATATCCACGGCGAATTTGAACGCGCCGCAGTTAGAGAAAATACCCGGATTGCAGAGGCAGACTTGCCCCAACTCTGGATACTGTCGCCGACTGTTTCCGACACGATATTAGCTGGATTTCGAGCGATTCCCGAACCGGAAAATTGGGTAAGTGGAGTTTATTTTATGGGCCCATCTCTGAAAGCAGCGATTATTGCCATTCACCAACTCCCCCGGACTCCAGAAACGCTGTGGCTGAGAGTTTTGGGGAAGGGAAACGTGCAGAAGCAAGCTATTGCCGAATTGAGAGAATTACCCTCAGATAATGTGTTTCGGTTGAATGCGCTAGAATTGTTGTACAACTTGCGAACGATATTAGAAGTACGTCAAGACATAGATCGAGAAGATCGGGAGTTAATTATGGAACTGTCACCCCTCTACTTGCAACGGCTGGAAGATGCAACTCAGCGCGGTATCCAGCAAGGTATGCAGCAAGGTATGCAGCAAGGTATTCAGCAAGGTATGCAGCAAGGTATTCAGCAAGGTATTCAGCAAGGTATTCAGCAAGGTATGCAGCAAGCTATGCAGCGCGCTCAACGCCTGATGGTTGAGAGTCTGCTACAACTAAAATTTGGCGAGATTGATGAAGAATTAGCCCAAATAATCGAGCCTTTGATTCAGCTAGAACCCCTCGATCGCACGCGACTAATTAGGCAGCTCGATCGCTCTGAATTGCTAGCTCATTTTGAACAAAAAAATCAACCGGAATCCTGACTCAGCAGCGCACTCTACAATCGGTAGGGTGCGCTAAATATCACTTTACTATTTATTATCGACAAAATCTGGAGTTAATTATGGAACTATCACCCCTCTATTTACAACGGCTTGAAGAAGCAACTCAGCGAGGTATCGAGGAAGGTATTCAGCTAGGTATCGAGCAATGTATTCAGCAAGGTATCGAGGAAGGTATTCAGCAAGGTAAACGCCAGAATCTTGAAAGTATATTACAAGTAAGATTTGGCGAAATTGATGAAGAATTAGCCCAAATAATTGAGCCTTTGATTCAACTAGAATTTCTTGAAATCGCGCGACTGAGTATGCAGCTCGATCGATCGCAATTACTCGCTCGTTTTGAGCCTGAACATCCAACGGAATCCTAACTCGCTAGCGCACTCTACGATATGTAGGGTGCGCCGAAAATTACTTTACTACTATTGATAATTGGTGCCGATCGCCCCCCGCATCAAACTTGCCACTTTTATGCGAACTCTGCTGCTATCAGTCTTATAAAAACTAATTTCTGACTTTAGACGGATTTATTTTTTAGCTTCCACAGCCATAATAAGCAGTAAGGATGAGATCACTAAAGAACTAATTTACTACTCATCCCAATTTCACTAATAAGGCCTTCCGTAAGATAAAGCCGAACCAAAACAAACCATCATCTAAAGATTACCAAATCCCCTATAAAAAAGTTGGGGACTGTTTTCGCTATGCCTAGTTAGGCATAAAAACTTAGGAGGTAAATTATGTTTGAAAGCGAGTTATTAATGTCGCTGTACAGTCCCAAATTCAATATTGCCCAAATGCCAGTAGAAATAGATGTGCCATTTGACCACCCCGATATCGGAGGACTGATGTTTTTAAGCCCGCAGTTTTTCGTGGCATTAATCGCCGGAGTCATTATGGCTTTCGGCTTCCAATTCCTGTTAACAAATTTCTCGATCGCGGCCAAAATCTCAAATTGGGACGAGGCTTTACCCGACGATGACGATGATGATGAGTCGGAAAGTATAGGCCGTAAAGTTCGGAAAATCGAAGGTTTAGTCGGGGGTTGGATTTTAGTCACCGTTAACCTGGCTTTATTTTTGGCTTGTTTTCTGGCGGTCAAACTAACTTCCATTGCCTCGGTAGACGGAGCGGCAATTATTGGTGTGGTCATTTGGTCGGCGTACTTTTTAACGCTGGTGTGGCTCGGTTCTAGCGCCGTCGGTTCCATGATCGGTTCCTTGATAAAAACTGCTTTTTCAGGGGTTCAAGGCGTCATGGGTACTGCTGGTGCTGCGATCGGCGGCAAGATGGCCAGCGACCAAATGGTCAACACTGTAGAGGCATCTGTTGCCGCTGTCCGCCGCGAATTGAGTTCGGCGGTAGACCCCGATAGCATTCGCGAAACGCTGCAAGATTATGTGGGCTCTTTGCAGTTACCGAAACTAGATGTTAAGGAAATTCGCGGTCAATTTGAAAAGTTGCTGGGCGATGCAGATATCAAATCTCTTGCGGGAAGCGATGTTCTGAAGAATGTTAACCGCCAAACTTTTGTGGATTTAATTAAGAGTCGCACAGACTTTTCTCAAGAGGAAATAACTCAAGTTGCTGACCAACTCGAAGGCGTTTGGAAGCAAACTTTCGGCAAGCAGCAACAGCAAAAAGACCCGAATTTGGAGTTGGTTGATTTTCTCAAGTTTGCGGCTCCGGATTTGCTGAAGTCTGACGAACTCAACGCCAAGCTGTCTCAAATTCTCGAAAGTAGGGAAAACAAATCGGAATCCAGCAGCGGCATGAAGCGAGCGATGCAGTTGGGTGTGGAAGCTCTTGTGGGCACTGTTTTGTCGCGGACGGATTTGTCGGATTTGGATGTTGAAAAAATCTCTGGCCAGTTACAACAACTGACAGCACAAGGGACTCAAAAAGCTAAATCTTTTGCTTCTCAGGTGGGCGATAAAGTGCCTGCGCTGCCTTTCAATACAGCTAAGGCTGATGTGGAAAACTACTTGATGAATGCCCAACCGTGGCATCTCAACCGGGAGACAATCAAGCAGGAATTTAGGGATGTGATTTACGACCCGGAAGCTTCTCCGGGGGCAGTTTTGCGCCAGTTAGAGCTGTTTAATCCAGATTATTTTGTAGGGATTCTGGGCCGCCGCGAGGGGTTTGCTCCTGAACAGGTGACGGAAATTGCCGAACAGCTTGAAGGTGTCCGACAAGAAGTGTTGGAAATTGTGCAAGCTGCTGCTGGTGAAGAACAGTCTCAAGATTTGCGGAGCCGGATTGAGAATTATTTGCGATCGACCGGCAAAGATGAGCTGAATCCTGAAGGTATCGAGCGGGATTTCCAAGCGCTTTTGGACGATCGCGATGCTGGTTTTGAAGCTTTGCGCGATCGCCTTTCGCAGTTTAACCGCGATACTTTGGTGCAGTTGCTGGGTCAGCGGGAAGATTTTAGTCCAGAGGAAGCCGATCAGTTAATCGGGCGGCTCGAAAGTTCGCGCGATCGCGTGATTTCTAAAGCTCAAGAATTGCAAGAGCAAGCGAAATCGAAAGCGCAAGAATTGCGACAAAAGGTAGAAGACTATCTCCGCAATACTAATAAGGAAGAACTCAATCCTGAAGCGATCGAGCGCGAGTTTCAAACCCTGTTAAACGACCCGGAAGCCGGATTTAAAGCGCTGAGAGAACGCTTGTCTCAATTCGACCGCGATACGCTGGTGCAGTTGCTGTCACAGCGCCAAGACCTCAGCGAAGAACAGATAAATCAGGCGATCGACCGGATCGAATCTGTGCGCGACAACATTATCCACGCGCCGCAAATAGTTGCAGATAGAGCTAAGCAACAGTACGAGGAAGTTACTGCAAAAATTGGCGAGTACCTGCGGAATACTAACCTGGAAGAACTCGATCCTGAAGGCATCAATCGGGATTTGACCAAATTGTTTGAAAGTCCGAAAGAGGGTGCTTTGGCACTTCGGGAAAGACTTTCTCAGGTCGATCGCGAAACTTTAGTCAAGTTGCTGTCGCAGCGGGAAGATTTGAGCGAAGAACAGATCAATCGGACGATCGATCGCGTGCAAGATTCGATTCGCAGCATCGTGAAATCGCCCCGCCGCTTGGCCTCTCGCGCTCAAAAAACAGTCCGGGATTTCCAAGGAAGTTTGGAAAATTACTTGCGGAATACGGACAAGGAAGAACTCAATCCTGAAAGCATCAAACGCGATTTGCAGTTGCTCTTTAGCGAGCCGGGAATGGGGATGCAAAGTTTGGGCGATCGCGTGAAACACTTCGATCGATCGACTCTGGTAGCATTGCTGTCGCAGCGGGAAGACATCTCGGAAGAGGAAGCCAACAAAATTGCCGACCAAATTGAATCTGTCCGCAACCAAATTGTCGAACAAGTTCAAATGGTTCAGGACAAGTTTCAGTCAGCAATGGATGGTATTTTCGGCAAAATCCGGGATTACCTCAATTCGCTCGATCGACCAGAACTCAACTACGAAGGGATCAAGCGGGACTTCCGCAAAGTGTTTGATGACCCGCAGGCAGGATTTGACGCGATTAAAGAGCGTTTAGGTGAGTTCGATCGCGGTACTTTAGTTGCCCTGCTGAGTTCTCGTTCCGATATTTCCGAGACTGACGCTCACCGAATTGTTGACCAAATGGAAGGAGCCCGGGACAGCGTTTTATTGCGATCGGAACGCCTGCAAAATGAAACCAAAAAACGCATCAAACAGCTCAAAAACAATGCCAAGCAGCAAGCAGAAGATGCACGCGAAGCCGCAGCAACTGCTGCGTGGTGGCTGTTCGGTACGGCTCTAACTTCTGTGGTTGTTTCTGCTTTGGCTGGAGCAATAGCAGTCGGTGGTATTTCGGGTTTGTTTAGCTAGACTTTCAACGAGTTTGAAATAAAGTTCTCCTGATTCTAGGCTGGCTGTTTGCCAGCCTATTTTCTTTGGAATGATATCAAAGTTTTTTATAATTCAAAGTGAGCAGTACCTTTAGCAGCCATGTTGACAAGTTCTCCCTTGATTAGCTCAACTCGATCGTCCTCACCAAAGAAGCCCAGTTCTGTCAGGCGGTGATATTCCGCTATGGTGAAGCGTTTTGCAGTTGCGATCGACATAACAGCCACCTCAATACAGGTATGTTGCGATTATAGGCGATCGGCGATCGGCTAAACAATGCTAATCATCAGATCCGCTAACAACAATCTTGTCAAATTTCCCTCATCCTTTGGTTGCAAATTTTCCCAATTTTGGTGAATTTACTCCCCGAACTTATGTCCGGGATCATCTCTGTCTTAAGCAAGATTCTAGCATCACTATTTATTAGGTACTTTAACTTAAGTAGCAAACAAAAGTTTTCTCAGAAATAAGAAAACTGAGCAATACATATTATTTTGGAGGCTTGAATGACCTTTACTACCAGTGCTTACGACCAAGGAAAAGCAGATATTAAGAAGTTGAGTGTAGACGACCAATTAGGTTTGCTGTGGTTTGTTTACACCCAAATGGGCAAGTCAATAACGCCAGCGGCTCCCGGTGCTTCCGGTTCCGAAATTGCTCAGGGTTTGTTCGAGCAAGTCAAGCCGCTGCCCCACCAAGAACAACTACAAGTAATGCGCGACATTGCCTCAAAAGCCAATACTGAAATCAGCCGGATGTACGGCTCAATGAGTCCTGAAACCAAGCTGGCTTTTTGGTATTTCCTAGCAGTAGGAATGGACGAAGGAACTATTATCCCTGTGCCTCCAGACTATCAACTGCCCGAAGCAGGAAAAGCTTTATTAGGAAAGATTGAAGGTATGGACTTCCAGCAGCAAATTGATTTCCTTCGCGGTACAATTTTAGAAATGGGTGCTGAAGCCGCTCCGGGGGCTGGCATTTAAAAATAGGACTTACGAAAAAAAACCCGGTTTCTAGGATGTAGCAACGACGCATTTAGGAAAAAACCCGGTTTTTAGCCGTTTGAGGCGTAAGTCCTCAAAAAGATTAGTAAGTAGCTCAAACTAATACGCCGCGACAGAAACCAGGCTTCTTCAAGAAACCGGGTTTCTGGCTGTTCTGTTTTTTTAGGTTGACGGCGAATACCCGCACTTTACAGCTATTGACACTCCTGGGCCTGAAGGCATGAGGATTCTTCTATCTACGAGCTGACTTGCTCTAATTGGATTTCTCCAAC
>NZ_JAUBRC010000011.1:0-8069 GCF_036701635.1 Microcoleus sp. N9_B4
CAGGGGAATAGCAGGATGCCAGACCAGCCTACGAAGACGAAGCGATCGCGTTTGAGCCAGTCGTCGAGGACATCAAATATGCCTCTTTCGGTCTGGGCGCGTCCGACTGCGATTGTCATAAAAAATACTCGGTAAGTGGGAAACTAAGTGGGTTGAGCCTACAGAGGAAAACGACCCTTCGACTACGCTCAGGGCATCGCACGAGCGGTTTTAACCGCCTTGAATCTTTCTTTACCATTACCGCCTTGGAGTTGCTTGATTTGGTGTACTTTTGTAATGTACTTTCAGTGGGACAGTTACCACCTCAAACCTTGCAACCCTGTACGCATAAGGTTTGCTCTTGTGGAGCCTCCCTTTCGGGGTAATGTTCGCTTCGCCAATGTTATAAGAGCTTGTTAGACTTGCAACACTGTCTCAGTGACCTTAAGACTGTTTAATTGCAAATGACAGAGCGGAAAACTAGCGTCGCATTCTCCGGTGTCGTGACTCAAATAACGTAGCCAGTTAAGGCTTAGGCTGGTCAGCACAGCTTGCTTAATCGCTCTTACAAGCTCAGTCCCTTTAGGGCTGGGTTACTGACTTACGCAAATCTCCAAATGGATATAATTACAACGGATTTGTCTCTAGTCTGTAGTCTCCAACCGTTGCCTCTGCTTAGCAGAAAACGAGTTGGATTATGAACAGACTTTACTTTTCTTTACCGTAATCAAGATTATAGAGGTAATTCTTTACAATGGCAACTATTTCTTAAAAAACTTCCGGATCTTGATTTGTCCGAAGTCCCGGAAGTCCCAGAAGTCCGCGAAGCCCTGGAAGTCCCCGAAGTCTTTGCCCTGCATTTGGGAACTTCTACTATATAGGAGTCTCTGCGCTTTGCGTCAGAAGCCCGGTGGCTTGGTAGATATATCGCCCTCAACCTCTGATTTTTCTAAGAAACTGGGTTTCCGTGGGTAAGTCCTATATATATACTGAGGATAGAGCTCCAAACTTAGGTTTTTAAGACTATATGTTCAGCATTGACATCATTGTGAAAAATACGCCCGTCTCGCTGTCGGTGCAGCGGAAGTTGGAGGAGGACGCTGAGACTGTTTACCAGCAGGTACTGGCGGCGATTCGCAACTCCCAACCGCAAATTTTGGAACTCACCTGCGAGAAAAATCCTGAGAAAAAGGTGGCTGTACTCAGCAGCGAGATTTCTGGGGTGGTGGTTTCTCAGAAATCGGGGGCGTCATCTACAGGCAGATCCCCTGGCTTTGTCTCGATGTCGGCAGAATGAGGACTGGGGGTGTTGGTGCCGATATGAGCCAGTCAGCCGTTGCTGTGCGGGATTTGGGTTTTTGCTGGCCGTCGGGCGATCGAGTGTTGCAAGGTTGCTCTCTGGATGTACCCAAGGGCGAGTTTTGGATGCTTTTGGGCACTAACGGCAGCGGCAAGTCTACGCTGTTGAGGCTGATGGCTGGGCTGCTGCACCCCCAGTCGGGGGAAATTGACCTCGGCGGGCGGGTGGGTTTTGTGTTCCAAAACCCGGATCACCAATTGGTGATGCCGACGGTGGGTGCGGATGTGGCTTTTGGTTTGGTGGAGGAAAAGCTTTCTAATATTCAGGTGCGGGAGAGGGTGGCGGAGGCTTTGGAGGCTGTGAATTTGCTGGATTTGCAGCGGCGGCCGATTTATGCTTTGAGTGGGGGCCAGAAGCAGCGAATTGCTCTTGCTGGGGCGATCGCCCGTCACTGCGAAATTTTGCTGTTGGATGAACCGACGGCTTTGTTAGATCCTGATTCTCAGTTGGATTTGGTGGCGGCGGTGCAGCGGTTGGTGAAAAATCGCGGGATTACGGCTTTGTGGGTGACTCACCGTTTGGATGAGTTGAATTATTGTGATGGGGCTTTTTTGTTGGAAAAGGGCCAAGTGGTCGATCGGGGAGATCCGGCGCGTTTGAAGCAGCGGTTGATGCAAAGCCAAGATGTTTAGCTGTTAAGCAATTTTTGAATTAAGTTACTCGGCGATTGAAATCGCTTCTACAAAAACGAAGTCTGCCTCTGCAGACTAAAAGCATAGCTGCACGGCAAATCAATCTCGCAATCCTCGATCGCGCAACCAAGCATCTGCCCAAATTGTATCGGCTTCTGACAGCGGTGGTATGACTTCCCAGTTGCGATAATCTATCTTGAGATCATAACTTGCTATGTCGTAAATTTGAGTGAATAATTCCTGCAAGTTTATGACAGGTTCGGTATCGCCCGATCGCAGTGGCAGAGGAAAGGCAGGCATCGCGTTTTGCACGTTAAAAGCGTACAAATCTGCTCTGGGACGGCGATTTCCCCGACACACCAAAACGCTATAGTGGCTTTCAATGTCATTGCCGATAACTGGCATTTTTTGACCGCGCCGCAATAAATCTATTTCAATTAAATGAGTGCGACTGGATAAAATTTCTTCTCGCTTTTCTTCGTACATTTGTCGTCCTTTTCCTGTGCGCTTATTGCTAGGCGAGAGGATTTCAATCAGGGTAATTAGTTCTTGGTTTCCTCTTTCTCTAATTTCTAAATAGCCTTCCCGAACCTGGTAGGGCATGGGAATATTTACTGTAAAGGGTTGTGTTGGTGGCGCTGCAACGGCTACATTTGATGTTATTAATTCGGTTGTGGTTCTTGGCTGAATTACGTTTACGTCAGGAATGCCAATTGACAAATCATCATCAGCGGTTTCATAGATTCTCACTTCCAACGAGACTAAATACTTAGGACGCAGTTGTGGAGACAAAAATCTAAAAATTTCACTAATTAACAAGTGGTGTAGGGCAGGCCAGAGTTCAGGATGCTCTAAATACGGGTCCATACCGGGAAAGGGAGATGGCATTGATTTGACTCCTTGACTTAAGTCTATTTACAGTTTAGCAACTTTCCCGCAATCCTCGATCGCGCAACCAAGCATCTGCCCAAGCTGCATCTGTTTCAGACAATGGCGGTATTGGCTCCCGACAGTAATCTATTTCCATGTCGTAACCCGCAATATCGTATACTTGATTGAAAAGTATTTGCAAATCAACAATAGGTTCAGAGTCTTCGGGACGCAAAGGAACTGGGAAAGCAGGAATTGAATCTTGAATATCAAAAGCATACATATCGCCTGAAGGAAGGCGATTTCCCCTACAAACCAAAATCCGATATTGACTATCAATATTATTCCCAAACACTGGCATTGGTTCACCGCGCCGCAGCAAATCAATCTCAATCAAGTGAGTGCGACTACCCAGTATTTGTTCGCGTTTCTTCTCGTACATTTGCCTTCCTTTGCCCGACCGTTTATTAGTAGGTGAAAGTATTTCGATTGTTGTGACTACTTCTTTGGTTTCCACTCCTCTTATCTCTAAATAACCTTCCTTGATAATTTCTGGCATAGGAAGTGTCACTGTCACTGGTTGTGTTGGAGGTGACAAAACAGCCACATTTGTGGATGGGTTATTTGATGTCTCAGAACGCTGTACAGTTACATCGGGAATACCGACAAGCACTGAATTTTCGCTGCTGGTTTCATACATTCGCAACTCTACAGCCACTCGATATTTAGGACGCAGTTGCGGAGATAAAAATCTGGCGATTTCACTAATCAACCAATGATGCAATTCAGGCCATAGGTTAGGATGTTCTAAATACGGGTCCATACCGGGAAAGGGAGATGGCATTAATTTGACTCCTTGACTCAAGTCTATTTATAGTTTAGTTGAATATTTGTGGAACAGGCATCTTGCCTGTTCTTGGGCGGGCAAGATGCCCACCCCAGAAGACATTTTAATGTTTGGGGAACAGGATTCTTGCCTATTTTTCGCACTTTTCAACGCTTAAACTTCGATCGCCAATTGTGTTTGAATTGGAACGCTGTTTTCATCCAACACAGACACCGCATTTACGAACACAATTGTATGCGAGACTGCGGGCATTAAGCGGCGCAGTGCATTGAGGTAAGATTCGGCATCGCGGCGGCGGGCGAAACGGGCGACTGTTAACCGCTGACAGTTGGGGAGGTGGCGAATTAGATGCCAAGGTTGAAGTCGATCGCGATAAGTCGGTTCTTTTGGTATCATAGATGTGTTCTGCCCACTTTTGTGGGTGGTAAAGGAAAGGCGTTCGCCCTTGATTTCTCAGGTCGGAGGGCGATCGCTTATTTATGTTTTATATTAAACTCGAATACTCGAGTGTTGTCAAGAGGGAATGGGACGAATTAGGCTGCGAGTTCGAGAATTTGCTCAAGAGAAGGGTTGGAATCTGACAGAAGTCTCCAAAAGAACAGGTATTCCATATACCACGATCATTACCTATGCTAATTCTCCAGGTATGGCAACTGTAGACTACACAGCTTTGGACAAGATGGCCCGTGCGTTCGATATTGCGATCGAAGATTTAGTTGAGATTTTGGAACAGTAAACTGATTTGTCAGCGGGAAGATGGGGTTAATACGGTTGCGAGTTCGAGAATTCGCTGAGGAGAAGGGTTGGACGCTGAAAGAAGTCTCTGACAGAACGGGAATTCCCTACAGCACAGTTAAAAAATACGCCCAAGCCCCCAAAATGGCAACGGTGGACTATACGGCTTTGCAGAAACTTGCTGCTGTCTTCGATGTGATGGTGGAAGATTTGGTTGAGGTGTTGGAAAATTAATATGTCCTATTTTGATCGGATATCGGCTGTTTCCCTGTTGTCATCTATTAATTCTTTTGTCATCCTGTCAAGTCGATCGTTTGCGTCCTTGGCAAGTTTAAAACAACCCACACTTACAGCCATGCCACTCGATGTGGTGACAGCGCCTTCAGGAACTTTGCCTGATAATAGGAGTGCCGCACCGACAATACTAATACAGCTAGACAGTACGGCTGCTGCTAGAGCTGCATTAAAACTATAACGCGATTGGCGCAAGCGCTCTTTGACAATAATCATTTTTACTGGGGAGTGAGGGTTGGTGCTTAGTTTGTTATTCATGATTTCGTAGAACCTGTAGACTTCATACTTCTACTATGAAGCCAAATGCCTGAAACCCTGACTACGCAATGATTGTCTTGTTGATCTCTTTTGGCTTTGCTATGATTGCCTTATGCTTTAGATATGACTGCGCTAAAAATTATTTTTATGAAATTGAGGTAATCTATGACAGACTCTAGCCCAGGCAGAAAAAAGAAAAAACTTACTATTGCTGCATCTAAAAAAGGTGTAGAAACAGCAGAAAAAGCTTTGCTCAGGCTAGGATTTGGCTCAAAAAGCAACTTTGCTAGGTCTAAAATGTTATCGCGCAGTACAGTTACCAAATTTTTCACACAATGTCCAATTCTATATGATTCATTTAAAGTAATATGTGATTCACTACAATTAAAGTGGGAAGAAATTTTAGAAACAACAGAAGAGAGCATAAATTTTCAGCCAATAGAAAGACAGCTTAACCCTAGCTCTGATATTGAAGAGGGAGTGAAAAAGAAAATGCTTGTTCGCCAAGTAAATATTGTAGAAAAAATAAGTCAGAGAACCAAAACTGTAATTACATTAAAAGGTGATATAGATTCGATTTCAAATATCCAGGTTATCGCAGCTATTTTAAAAGAACATGGAGGTGATACTATACAAATCACTGATATTCAAGAAGGCAGTATAAAATTAATCATAGAAGGGTCTCAAGAAGATATTGAGCGACTTTTAAATAAGATACAGTCAGGAGAATTAACCGAACTAGATGGGTTTCCAGTCGAGGATGCTCAAATACTAGCAGAAAAAATGCCCGAAGAGATGGGGCATATTGAAATCATACCACAGTTTACCGGAGTTAAATCAATGCAAATCAATCGTCTGTCTCAAATTGAAAAAAACCTGAAATTGCTGCGAGATCAGCAACACGCTTTAGAGCGAGAAGCTATCCTGACAACAGGACTACCAAAAATCCATGCTGAGCAGCGGTTGCAAGAAGAAATTAAGCCGAAAATCCGGGAGTACGAGAAAGAGTATTGGCAGGTTCTCGCTCAGCAAACGAAAACAGTAGAAATTCCCGAACCTGAAGCTGAGATTATTGTTGCCGAGATAGTCGAAGAAGTTGGGCAAATTGAAGTGCAGCGACAGTATCCCGATGAGGTAGTTCAGATTTTGCAGGAAATTCGGGACAAGCTGAACCAACCGGGACAGACAGCGGCAGCGAAACTTAAAGGCGTAATCTCCAGCATTCCGCCGTTTATAGGAATTTCCTACGAGGCAGAATTGGATACAGAGAATTTTTTCCAGCGGCATTTTCCAACGTTTCAGAAGGGGGTTAAGGCACTAGCAAAAAAGTCCTAGACCAGGAGCGAAAAACACCCCATCCAAGTTTCACAAGTTTTTACCAACTTTACGATATTCCCTCCGAACTCGGTTCAAAAAACTTTGTCGGACGGGATGAGGAAATGCAGGATTTGCACGGATTGTTGCAGGATGGAAGGCGCGTTGCCATTGCTGCTGCGTCGGGAATGGGCGGGATCGGCAAGACAGAATTGGCATGGCAGTATGCAAACTTTCACCGCGACTGCAACACATATCCAGCGGGGATTTGGTGGCTGTTTGTGCGGGACAACGATTTAGCGCCGCAGGTGTTGCAGAAAGCGCTGCGAATGGGAATTGAGCCGCCGGATACTCTCGACAATCTGGAGGAACGGTTGCAGTTTTGCTACGAAGAGTGGGCAAAACAAACCTCTGGCAATGCTCTGCTGGTATTGGATGATGTCAGCGATTACCCCGCGGTGCAGCGGTTGCTACCTAGAAATCCCCGCTTTAAAGTGTTGCTGACTGCGCGACAAATTGTGCCGCCGCCTGTGGGGTGTTTGCCGTTAAAAGTGTTGAAACCAGAGGCGGCGCTAAACTTGCTGCGGCTGGCGGCAGGGGATTTGCCGGGAAACGGGCTGGGACGGATTGATGCCCATCTTGAAGATGCTGAAGCGCTGTGTCACTGGTTGGATTATTTGCCTTTGGGCATCGAACTGGTGGGGCGCTATCTGCGACGCAAGCGGGCACTGTCTTTGGCAGAAATGCTGCAACGGTTGCAGAGTCAGCGATTGGAAGCGCGGGCCTTGCAGGAGGCGGAAGCTGGGATGACGGCTAGGCGCGGAGTGGCGGCAGCTTTTGAGTTGAGTTGGGCGGAGTTGAAACCTCCGGCGCGGACGCTGGGGTGTCTGCTGAGCGTGTTTGCTCTGGCTCCGATTCCTTGGGAGTTGGTAGCCGAGTGTTTGCCGGATTGGGATGAGGAGGAGTTGGAGGATTGTCGGGATTACGAACTGCTGGAACAGAGTTTGCTGTCGCTGGTGGAGGATGAAACCTCAGATCCGGCTCAATCTGGGCTGGTGCAGCCACGCTATCAACTTCATGCTTTGATTCGGGAGTTTTTTGCGGCCAAATTGCAGGGACACGCCGATGCTGAGGATTTGCGGAGAAGTTTTGCGGTGGCGCTGACAGCGGTGGCGAAGACGATTCCGCCGGCTGTGACGCTGGAGGTGCAGGAACGGGTGAAGGAGGCGTTGCCTCATTTGGAGGTGGTGGCGGAGCAATGGTCACATCTGCTGGAAAATAGTGATGCTACGCGGTCTTTCACGGTTTTGGGGCTGGTTGCTCAGGGACAGAGTTTGTGGGCAAAGGCGGAGAAGTGGTTCAAAGCTTGCCTCCAGATGACAGAGAAACGCTACGGAGCCGACCATCCCGATACAGCAAGTAGTTTGAACAATCTGGCATTGCTGTACTCTGCAATGGGACGCTACGCGGAGGCGGAACCGTTATTAGTGCGATCGCTCTGGATTAACGAGCAACAGCTCGGAGCCGACCATCCCGATGCAGCAAGTAGTTTGAACAATCTGGCAGGGCTGTACGATGCAATGGGACGCTACCCAGAGGCGGAACCTTTGTATGTGCGATCGCTCTGGATTAACGAGCAACAGCTCGGAGCCGACCATCCCCACACGGCAATTAGTTTGAACAATCTGGCATGGCTGTACGATGCAATGGGACGTTACCCGGAGGCGGAACCCTTATTAGTGCGATCGCTCTCGATCAGGGAGCAACAGCTCGGAGCCGA
>NZ_JAUBRC010000011.1:8169-152716 GCF_036701635.1 Microcoleus sp. N9_B4
CTATACCGCGCAATGGGACGTTACCCGGAGGCGGAACCCTTATTAGTGCGATCGCTCTCGATCAGGGAGCAACAGCTAGGAGCCGACCATCCCAATACGGCTCAAAGCTTAAACAATCTGGCAGTGCTGTACTATGCAATGGGTCGCTACCCGGAGGCAGAACCCTTGTTTGTGCGATCGCTCTCAATCTCGGAGCAGCAGCTAGGAGCCGACCATCCCGATACGGCTCAGGGTTTGAACAATCTGGCAGTGCTGTACTATGCAATAATGGGTCGCTACCCGGAGGCGGAACCGCTTTACCTGAGAGCATTAAAAATCTTTTTCAACCGATTGGGAAAAGATCATCCCAACACCCAAGGCGTTTGGAAAAATTTCATTAATTTTCTCCAGGAGGCGATATCAACAGGTCAAGACTCGCAACTTTCCCAGCATCCAACAACGCAAGCAATGCTTCAGCAACTTCGGGAGAGGGAGTAGCTGTTGCTGCTAGAGCGATTGTTGCCAATTTCCTACAGGACTTACGCATGGGGCCCAGAAACCGGGTTTTTTCCAGAATACTTCGTTACAGCCCGCACACTCGGCAAAAAACCCGGTTTCTCTGAGGAAGCGCATAAGTCCCGATCGCACTCAATTCGATCGCCCATTCTAAAAATCGCCAAAATCTTCAATTCCGGCACGAATTGCCAAAAGTGCGATCGGCGTTGCAAGTCTTGATGGAAAGCCGCTAGTTGCTACTAAAAATTGGGCGATCGCACTTATCAGAGCCTCAATTTCTTTTTCTAAGTTTTCCTGCAACTTCTGTTCGACTTCTAATTCAATTTTTGCTCTAAGTTTTTGCTCAATTTCCCGTTCTAATTTTTGGCGTAATCCATCCTCCTGTGCTTTTTCCCGTTGTTGTTGTTTTTCGCGATCGATTTCAGCTCTTTTCTTAATTGCTTCCTCAGCGATGCGAATATTTTCTGCAATAGGTGCACCTTCAGGAGTAGTCATCGGCCCGTACCACGTCGCTTTTGAATCTGACGGATTGCGGCGACCAAAAAACACCCGAATTGCTTCATCATCATCCCGATGCGATAGGACGTAAGCTTTTAATTCGGTTCTGCTCATTTCATCAAAGTTCGGTTTCATCCAAAAACCTCCAAAGTCCATTAATAGATACGATTACTTGCAGCTCATCACTTACGAAAATATATACTTCTCTGGTTTGAGCATTAAAACGGAATAGTTGAATATCTCGGTAGTAGCTAGAGAACATCTGGCACACGCGCAGACAGGCTTGGGCTTGTTCGTCAGTAGGATTAATCGATTTTTCCTCAATTGTGACACAAACTTTAGAATATAGAGGAGACGGCAGTGCCGTTTCCCTACGCCAGATTAATTGTAGGGAAACGGCACTGCCGTCTCCTCCTCCCCGCGCCGGACACGGCAATGCCGTTTCCCTACCTCATCTCATATCCAAACAAATTCGGATCGACTTCACCCAAATTCAAATCGGCCAAACCATACTCAGCCCAACGCCTTTCTACCATCGCCGCCACATCAGGATCGGACTCCAAAACTTCCCCCCATTCGTGATCGGTTTCCGGCGGCATCTTCGTAGTAGCATCAATCCCCATTCTGCCTCCCAAACCAATCTTTTCACTGGCAAAATCTAACGTATCAAAAGGCGTATTCGGCAAAATAAATACGTCTCGAACTGGATCGACTTTAGAACTAATTGCCCACACTACTTGACGCGGGTCGCGAATGTTGATACTTTTATCGACAACAATCACAAACTTAGTGTAAGTAAACTGCGGTAATGCACTCCAAAATGCTAAAGCAGCCCTCCGCGCTTGACCGGGATATGCTTTATCGATCGAGATAATTGCAGCTTTGTAACTCAGGGCTTCCATCGGTAAGAAGAAATCGACAATTTCCGATACTTGCTGCCGCAAAATAGGCGTATAAATACGGTTAAGCGCGATCGCCATCATTGCTTCTTCTTTCGGTGGCCGCCCGCTAAATGTCGTCAGATAAATCGGGTCTTTGCGGTGCGTCATGCAGTTGAATCGCACCAGCGGCGAATCCTCCACGCCGCCGTAATAACCCATGTGATCGCCGAAGGGCCCGTCGGGCAGAACTTCACCGGGGGTAATCGTTCCTTCTAACACGATTTCCGAGTCTGCCGGTACTTCCAAATCTACGGTTTTGCACTTGGCCAATTGCACGCCGGAACCGCCGTAAAGTCCGGCAAATAACCATTCCGATAAATCTACAGGAATTGGCGTTGCTGCGGCGAGGATGATTAAAGGATCGACTCCAAGGGCGATCGCAACTTCCAATTTTTTACCAGCCTGCGCCGCTTTCCGCAAGTGCCGCGCGCCGCCCCGCACCGATAACCAGTGTACAGTCATCGTGTTTTTTGACTGCAACTGCAACCGATAAACCCCCACATTCGGCGTGCCCGTTTCGCAATCTTTCGTAATTACCAAACCCAGGGTGATAATTTTGCCCGCATCTCCCGGATAAGGGCGAATCATCGGGATTTTGTTCAAATCCAGCCCTTCTCCCTCAATTACCACTTGCTGACAAGCTGGGAAAAAGTCGCGGCCGGGTTTGGCTTTCACTACGTCGAACAGCACTTTGCCGAATTCTATCGCTTGGGAAATCTTTTTCGGCGGTTTTGGCTGTTGCAGCATTCCCAGTTTTTTGCCGAGCTCTTCTAGTTCGATCGGCTTTTCCATGTTCATCGCCCAGCAAACGCGCTGTTCCGTACCCAACAGGTTAATCGCGACGGGGAATTCTGCCCCTTTGACGTTTTCAAACAGCAATCCAGGGCCGCCTTTTTGCAGCATTTGGTTGGAAATTTCGGCAATTTCGAGGTCGGAATCGACTAAGGCGCTTATCCGGCGCAGTTGTCCCCGTTCTTCGAGTAGTTTTAGGAATCCCCGCAAGTCTCTTGCCATTGTTGTTAAAGAAATGTTAAGTGTCCCTACTATTATGCGGCGATCGGGGGATGGAGTGCGGGGTGGGGGCGATCGGGCGATCGCTAAATAAATTTCTCTTGTTATCCTTACTCTATGATTTGGTATTTGTCTGATTCACCAAAAACTGACTTTAGCTAATTTTTATTTAAAATACTCTTAACCATAATTTAAACAAAGCTTATTCTTTTGTTATTTAATCTAATGTTAATCAAAATTTAAAATAAGCTTATTCTAAGCTATCCCTTTACTTGCGGATTTCAGTCTATCCTATGGAGGAGATTTGCAAAGCCTGCTATCAATATTGAGGACGAGGAGTATGAATTTCTTCACTGCACGTTGGCGACGTGGTTTTATAGTGACACTAGCAGCAGCAGCATTTTCGCTGACTTTGATTAGTTCCGCTGTAGCTGCTGTAACCCTAAATGGTTCGGGAGCAACTTTCCCTAAACCTCTTTACGATCGCTACTTCTCTCAGATGAGAAGTGCAAATCAAATTACTGTAAACTACGAAGGAACTGGCAGCGGTGCTGGTATCAAAGCATTAATTTCAGGCACTGTTGATTTCGCAGGCAGCGACGCGCTGATGACTGCTGCACAAATCGCTCAGGTAAAGCGCGGCGTTATGGCGGTTCCGACTGCTGGCGGTGCTGTTGCAGTTGTTTACAACTTGCCCGGAGTGACCAATCTGAGGCTAAATAAGGATGCCATGAACGGCATCTTTGAAGGCAAGATTACTCGCTGGAATGATGCGAAAATAGCCGGAATTTCTGGACAAGCTAAAAACTTGCCAAATACTCCCATTCGAGTAGCTGTACGCGCAGATAGCAGCGGTACAACCTTTATTTTTGCTAACCACTTACAGGCAACTGGTAGCAGCATCAAAGCTGCCGCTCAGCCGAGTTGGCCAGGAAGTCCTGTCAGCGGTCAAGGAAACCCCGGCGTAGCTGCTTTGGTGAAGAATACAGCGGGTGCGATCGGCTACGTTCAAGATACTTATGCTCGGCAAAACAATCTCCAAACAGCGTTTATTCAAAATAAAGCTGGCCGGTTTGTAGAGCCTAGCTTGGCTGAAGCAGAGAAAGCTTTAGCAGGGGAAACATTCCCCGCAGACTTCCGCTTAGTAGAAGGCAATCCTAACGACGGTTATCCGATTGTTGGTTTGACTTGGCTGTTAATCTACAAACAGTATCCTGCAGCGAAAGCAGATGCTATTAAAAAGATGGTTAATTGGGTGATGACTACAGGTCAAGGTATCAACAAACAGTTAGAGTTTACTACAATTCCTTCAGCTACAGCTCAAAAGGTGGTTCAAACAGTTAATCAGACTGTGGTTGCCAGAGGTTAATTGGGGCGATCGCACGGGGTTATGAGTTAAGCTGAGCCGCATCTAAATTTTAGATTCCTCTGGCTCCTCTTTAGCTCCTCGATCCCCCCTAACCCCCCTTAAGAAGGGGGGAACCGGAGCATTCTTGCGTCACCCTTAAAAAGGGGGAAGAGCATTCAAAGTCCCCCTTCTTAAGGGGGATTTAGGGGGATCGAGACTTAGATACAAAGTGCACCCTACCAGCGCATTATAATTACTCGTCTTTCAAGCAAATATTTCACTGTTTACGCAGTAACTAGGGTATGACCAATTTTGCCAAGAAACCGGAAAAATTGACTAAGCAACAGACAGCAAAAAGCACAGAAGTAGATTTGACAGATACTGCTGGTGAAGGTCTATGGATGGAGTCAGGATTTACAATATTTGTATGGGGCTTTGCACTAGCGACAGCGGGTACGTTGTTTTGGATGAGTGCGGTAATTTTTAAAGATGCTTGGCCTGCTATTAGCCAATTTGGACTCTCCTTCTTGTGGAATCCCAAGTGGGATATCGGCGAGTTGCAGTTTGGGGCTTTGCCGTTTATTTACGGTACTGTAATTAGTTCTGCGATCGGCATAATCATCGCACTTCCTTTAGGGCTGTCAGTAGCTATAGTTACTAGCGAGAACTTCTTACCCGTCTGGGTGCGATCGCCCTTGGGATTCATGGTTGAATTAATCTCGGCTATTCCCAGCGTGATAGTTGGCCTTTGGGGAATCTTTGTTCTGATTCCCTTTTTGTTGCCATTACAGCAGTCATTGTTCGATAATTTCAGTTGGTTTCCTCTGTTCAGCAGTGAACCTTTAGGCCCCGGAATGCTGCCGGCCGGAATACTGTTATCGATTATGATTTTGCCAACAGTAGCCGCCATCAGCCGCGATGTATTGATGTCAGTTCCAGTAGATTTGCGAAGTGCTTCCATGTCCCTCGGTGCCACCCGCTGGGAAACAATATTTAAGCTGTTGTTACCAGCAGCTAGTTCAGGGATTATCGGCGCCACCATATTAGCATTGGGACGCGCATTAGGGGAAACAATGGCCGTCACAATGGTAATTGGCAACTCGATTCAAATTAACCCATCCCTGCTCGCTCCCAGCTACTCAATTCCTGCTGTTTTGGCAAGTCAATTTCGGGAAGCTGTCGAACCGCTGCACACCGGCGCTTTGATGTATTTAGCCTTAATTTTATTTGTGATCACTCTGTTAGTAAATGCGATCGCAGTATTGTTAGTGCAGCTAATTGGGGCCAAGGGAGCCAAAACTTAACATCATCGAAAGCAATTTTATCACAAGCCGCGCCGCCTGGTTTATCCGCTGGTTCAATCTAAAATCTAAAATCGCATGACTCAAGCACAAAAATTAGACAGTATTCTGGATGCAGAAATCAACAACCCCCTCTCCCTAAGCCGAACTCTTTTCAGCCGGGGAATGACAGTTATCGCTTTTGCTCTGACAGCTCTAGCCCTGCTCCCTTTGTTTGCTATTTTATACAAAATCCTGGGGGAAGGACTCACACATTTGAGCTGGGAAGTGCTAGTGTCTCTACCAGCACCCGTCGGAGTTGAAGACCAGCCTAACGGCTTTGCAAATGCGATTCTCGGCACAGCTTTAATGGTAGGAATTGCTACATTAATCAGCGTACCCATAGGCGTAATGACGGGAATATTTTTGTCTGAGTTTGGTAGAGAAAACAAAGCGATAGCCAATAGTATTCGCTTTATCACCGTCATTCTCAGCAGCGTTCCCTCGATCGTAGTTGGCGTCTTTTCCTACGCCCTAATCGTCGTTACCACCAAAGCATTTTCATCCTTAGCCGGCGGTTTTGCCCTCGCCGTCATCATGCTTCCAGTTGTTGCTCTGACAACAGAACAAGCATTAAAATTAGTGCCTACTTCTTACCGCCTCGCTTCTGCTGGTTTGGGAGGCGGACGCTTTCAAACTATTTTTCGGATTATTATACCCTCAGCACTTCCAACTATTACCACAGGTATTTTACTCGCTGCTTCCCGGGCCGCCGGCGAAACCGCACCGCTGATTGTAACGGCGTTGTCGAGTCAATTCTGGCCTCCTTTAGTTGATAAGTTGGGCGAGATCATGCAGTCTCCTATAGGCGCAGAAACTATCTCAAAACTCAAAGAAATTCCAGAAACACTGCTGACTCCGACTCCTTCTATGTCAGTATTAATATATAGCTACGCCAGCTCTCCTTACAAAGAGCAGAACGAATTGGCGTGGACTGCTGCCTCTGTCCTTTTGGGCATGGTTTTAATTGCTAGCGTCGCATCCCGTACCGTAACTCGGAAACGCTTGCAAAACCGATAAATCAATAACTAAAGTGTATCTCTCAATCAAATATTAACACGATAACCAGGCAAATAATGAAACCTAAAGCTAACTTGAAATCAGAAAACTATACAGAGCAATTCCTAGACGATGCCACCCCGGAAATTGACCCCAATGCAATGCCAGCACTGCGGGTTCAGGACTTGAGTTTTTATTACGGAACTCACAAAGTCTTAGAAAATTTATCGATGAATATCCCTCACCCGCAAGTGACGGCTATTATTGGCCCTTCAGGTTGCGGCAAATCTACGTTTCTCAAAGCTCTCAACCGGATTGGTGAATTGGAGGGAAAAGTTAAAATTAAAGGAAGAGTAGAGTTTTTTGGACAGGATATTTACAGCCCGAAAGTAAACATTAATAGTTTGCGTCGGCAAATTGGGATGGTGTTTCAAAGACCGAATCCTTTTCCACTGAGCATCTACGATAATATTGCTTACGGGGTGAGGATTTTTGGTCGCAAAAGCAAAGCAGAATTAGATGAAATTGTGGAATCTGCACTTAAAAGTGCAGCGCTTTGGGATGAAGTCAAAGACGATTTGAATAAATCGGCTCAGGGGATTTCGGGGGGACAGCAGCAGCGACTTTGTATTGCTCGCGCTTTGGCTGTGAAGCCAAAAATTTTGCTGATGGATGAACCTTGTTCTGCTCTAGATCCGATTTCAACGATGAAGATTGAGGAGTTATTTCAGACTCTACGCCAGCAGTTAACTGTTGTGATTGTTACGCATAATATGCAGCAGGCGGCTCGCGTTTCTGATTACACGGCTTTCTTTAATACTGATGAAAGCCGCATCGGCCACATGGTGGAATTTGGGCCGACAAGTAAAATTTTTACTTCTGCGGACAATTCGAGTACGAGAGATTACATTCAAGGTCGTTTCGGTTAATACCAGGGTGTTTTGCTTTCTCTCAGTCGCTATATTATGACAGGGGCTTAAGTCCCTGTCTCACAGTTAAAGTTCTCTTAAGAAAACTCTGAAATAGTAATAGTCTTTGACTTAGTGTTAACTCAGATTTGGCAACATTCTCAATAAGTATTTCAGTCCTCCTAGCTGGAGACTTGATTTTTGAGGCGGGGGTTTAAGCCCCGGCCGGAATTATTGCAAATATTACTCGATGTAACCTAATATCAGTATGGCAATGAGCAGAAAACCGCTATATTTATGTCTTCACCACTTCTTAAGCGAGAGTTAGGTATTTTCGGCGCTACTCTTATGGGCCTGGGCTCAATCCTCGGTACCGGAGTATTTGTGAGTATCGGCATTGCTGCGGAAGTTGCTGGGCCGGGAGTGATTTTGGCTGTGGGTATTGCGGCTTTAGTTGCTGTTTGCAATGGTTTTAACAGCGCTCAATTAGCGGCAAATCATCCTGTTAACGGCGGAACTTATGAATATGGCTACAAATATCTCAATCCTTGGCTGGGTTTTACAGCGGGCTGGATGTTTTTGTTGGCGAAAACGGCTTCTGCGGCTACTGCTGCTTTAGGTTTTGCAGGGTATTTTTTAAATGCAGTTGGTGTAGCCGATCGCACTTACCTGATCCTAACAGCTTTATTCGCCCTCGCCACCCTCACTCTGGTTGTCTTAACGGGAATTAGGCGATCGAATATTGCCAATACTGCCATAGTCTCAGTTACACTTCTATCCTTAGCGGTGTTTGTTGCTGTCGGTTTGCCAGAGGTAAGGTGGGAAATGGCCGCGCTACAGAATCATAGCTCGATCGGCTCCATCTTCCAGGCCACCGCCCTGATGTTTGTCGCTTATAGCGGTTACGCCCGCATCACCACAATGAGCGAGGAAGTGCGGGAACCGAGGGAAACCATTCCCAAAGCCATAATTTTCACTTTGGTGCTGACAATGCTGCTTTACGTCGGGGTAGCAGTAGTTGTCGCGGGCGCGGGGGGAGCCGATAAATTGTCTTTACAAACAGGTGGCACGACTGCACCTTTGGAAGTCATCGCCCGCAGTTTCCGAATTCCAGGAGTTTCTCAACTGCTAGCCGTCGGCGCAATTACCGCTATGTTGGGAGTTTTGCTGAACTTAATTTTAGGGCTGTCGCGCATCTGGCTGGCGATGGGGCGGCGCTTGGATATGCCGAGAGTCTTGGCGCGGCTGAATCCTTCGGGGACAACTCCCTACGTGGCTGTGGTGGTTGTCGAAGTTACGATCGCACTTTTAATCCTCGTCGGCGATGTCAAAACCACTTGGTCGTTCAGTGCTTTTAGCGTTTTGATATACTACGCTATCACCAACCTCGCCGCGCTGCAACTTTCCCCCGCCGAAAGGCTTTATCCGCAGTGGTTGGCTTGGGTGGGTTTGGCTTCGTGTCTGTTTCTGGCTTTCTGGGTGGAGAGGCAAATTTGGCTGACAGGATTGGCATTAATTGCCGCCGGTTTAATTTGGCGGGCGATCGTCCGACTCCCGGCGAAAAACTAGAATTGTGATAAATTGAAACAGCATTCTGCATTGTAGAGGGCCATGCCCGATCGAACTTCCTTGCTGGCGACTCAAGAATCTCCCGCATTCAGCGTCATCAGTCGCTATATAGCTCAAACCCTAATTACCATTCAGGAACAGCATCCCGAATGGATAACTGAAAAATATAGGAAAACCCCCTGGGCCAAACCTGATTTTCAGTCAGTTTTGATTGGAAAATTGACAAAAAGTTTCACTGTAGCCAGCGATACAGATTCCCTGCTGCTGACCGCGAAAAAATACCTACAAATTCTGCTGATTCCAGAATTCGTTAATTCACCTCAATTCAGCAAATTATGTGCCAAAATTCAGCAGCTAGCCCAATCTGAAACAGCACCACCTAAATCAGAAAACTCAGTTTCGTCAGAACCTCCCACTCCCACCACCAATCAAACAAATTCGCTTCCTATCGGCATTGCTATCTTGCTGCTAGATGTCGAAAACCTGCAACTCACCATCGAAACCGAAAAATTCCTAGAGGGAATTTGCCACTATCCCATCCAAATCAAAGTTGCCTTTGCCAACTGGCGCAGCATGGGCAAAAAAGATGCCGAATTTCACCAGCGCGGCTATCAACTAATTCACGTCCCCCCCGGCAAAGACAGCGCTGACTTAAAAATGGCTACAGTCGGCGCCTCGATTTTCGTACATTATCCCACAGCCAAAGAGATTTTTGTCTGTTCGTCCGATCGCGCCCTCACTCACCTCAGCAATACACTGCAAGCCCACGGACTAACAGTATTTCAAGTCCGCAAACAAATAGATAAAATCATAGTTTTAAACAGCAAAACTGGACAAGTGGAAACCCATTCTCTTGTAACTATACCGGAAATCACACCCCTAGAACAATTAGTTATTCAACTCAAAGAATTAATCCAAAAAGAGCAAAAACGCACCTCAACTCAGTGGATCAAACTTTCCACTGTTTCAGCTTTATTTAGGGAAACTTACGGCTTAGTCCTCAATCAAGTTATTGCCCATCATTTGCTCGGTACTAAAACCAGGGATATCTTTCTCAAATATCCCACCGATTTCGTCCTCCACAAACCCTCAGAAGTTTCTCAAACTTATGTCACTCTTTTTGAAGTGAGATTATCGCCCCCACCGCCAATACTTAGCCAAGAAATTCTGAATAACCACCAGCCAGCACCTGCGACTTTGACCGATATTACTTCTCTGGAAGACTTGGAAAGAGCTCTTGTCAAAATCGTTGGCGACTTAACCGACAACTCTCCTGAAAATTCTGTATTTCTCTCCAATGTAGGCAGCGAATTTCACCGACAATACGGCAAACAAATTACCCAAATAATTAAAGATTTTAATCTGGGTAGGAAATTTACTAAATTTTTGCAATCCTGCACTTCTCTCCAGCTAAAAAAAGCCGAAAAAGGCTGGCAAGTTTCCCTCAATTAATTAAAAATTAAAATATATAGCCATCCTAAATAATTTGTAAATTTCTTACTCCCTCCCCTTGATAAGGGGAGGGTTGGGGTGGGGTCAAAAATTTACGACTCCTGCAAGGATTGCTATATCAACCTCCCCATTACTAGCAACTTGAGTTATCATGCAATCTGGACGTAAAGAAATGTAAAGGGATATGCAGGACAAAGTTGTGGTTGTGGTGGGTGCGACTGGCGGCATCGGTTCAGCGGTGGCCCGCAAACTTGCTGATGCGGGTGCGAGGCTAGTGCTCGCAGCCAGAGACAGCAGTAAATTAGACACTTTAGCTAGCGAACTTTCAGCAACAGAGGTACTGTGCGTACCGACAGATATCACTGATTTGTCGCAAGTCGAGACGCTGATGCACAAAGCTGTGGAAGATTTCGGACAAATTGATGCCCTCATAAACGCCGCTGGTGCCGGAATTCTTAAGCAGTGGAACAAGTTAGAAGCCGCTGATTTAGATGCAATGCTTGACTTGAACTTAAAAGGCAGTTTTTACACGTCTCAAGCAGCGGCGAATGTGATGAAAGAGCGCAAATCCGGTCACATTTGCAATGTCATCGGGATTTTGGGCAAGCATTCGATGGCGATGGGAACCGCTTATTGCGCTTCAAAGTTTGGGGTAGTTGGTTTCAGCAAGTGCATGGCAGATGAACTGCGACGCTACGGCATTAAGTTTACGCTATTCTATTTTGGCGGGATTGATTCTCCGTTTTGGGATAATGTGAGTTTGAAGGTAGACAGGTCAAAAATGCTGAGTACCGAAACTGCTGCAAATGCGATTATGTTTGCTCTTTCGGCTGACCCGCAAGCTGTGCCGATGGAGATTAATATTCAGCCGGAAAGTCATTTGTTCTTTTAGGGATTGAGGTAAGGATTCAGGTCAGGTAAAAAGCAGTAAAACCTATACGGTGTAACCATTTGATCGAACAATCATCAAATATCCCTTCTTATGAAGAAACCATGAAAGCTTTTATTTTCGTACCTCTTGAGAATTAAGCTGTTGATTTAGCGAATGCTTGAATTCTAGAAGTCCTTCTGTGACTACGTTTCAGATACCTAAATCCTTACCGATTGAGGAGTGATTTGAAGGCATTCGGGATTCGGCAACGGAAGCTGAAAACCCGAAAAATTATGATATTTTTACGTGTGAGAACTTGCGGAGCACCTAATTATGTAAGGTGCGCCCATCAGCAGCTTACTGCTATAATGCGCGCGTCTATCGCAGACACCGGGTTTATTGTAAGTGCCGACGTATTTATGCCTTCAGAGGGAGTTAGGATCTTCAATTTTGAGGTTATTATTAAGCCGACGCATAAAAAAACATGAAAAATATTCTTTCCTTAATCCCACCCTTGCAGTTTTGCACTGAGAACAAGAGGATTTTCCATTTTTCAGTTTCCATTTTCAATTATTGATTATGGAGTTCGATCGCATTCAATTTTACGTTGAAAATGCTAAAGTATCCTGCGACTGGTTTGTCAGCCACTTAGGCTTTCAATCCATAGCAGGTTATGCCAACAGCCACACTCACACTGAAGTTGTCAGCAGCGGCAATGTATGTTTTGTTTTATCTTCGCCCCTGACACCCGCTAGTCCCGCTGCTAGTTGGTTGAAGTTTCATCCTCCAGGGATTGCCGATGTGGGTTTTCGGGTAAAAAATATCGAATTAGCGGTAGCTAGAGCGGCTGCTGAAGGCGCTAAAATCCTGGAACCGATTCAAGAAGACCTAAACGCAGGAGGCTATTTTAAGCGGGCAAAAATTGCGGGCTGGGGAGATTTAAGCCACACGCTTGTTGAGCGAATTGGCAGCCATTCACTGCTATCGGCTTCGGATAAGCTGCCGTTGTTTACCCGGATTGACCACGTAGTGTTAAATGTGGAATCGGGCGATTTATCAAGTGCTGTTAGTTGGTATCAAAAAATATTAGGTTTTCAACCGCAGCAAAATTTTGACATTCAGACTGAGAAATCGGCTTTGCGGAGTCAAGTTATGGTGCACGCTGAAGGTGGGGTGCAATTCCCGATTAATGAACCAGCATCAGCTAATTCTCAAATTCAAGAGTTTTTGAGCGCAAATCGGGGGCCGGGTATTCAGCACATGGCTTTGCAAACTAATAATATTGTGGGGGTTGTTGCCGATTTGCGATCGTGCGGTTTGCCTTTTCTACCGGTTCCTCCAACATACTACTCCGAATTGCAGCAGCGGCAAAACTATTTGCCCGCAGATTGGCAAGCAATTGCAGCTTGTCAAGTTTTGGCCGATTGGCAAGAAGATACTCCCGCAGCGATGCTGCTGCAAATCTTTACCCAGCCAATTTTTGCAGAACCGACTTTCTTTTTCGAGATTATTGAGCGCCGAGTTAGTTTAGTTAACGGCAAACCGGTGCAAGCTGGAGGTTTTGGGGCGGGGAATTTTCGAGCTTTGTTTGAGGCAATTGAACGCGAACAAATGAAGAGGGGAAGTTTGATAGATGATTGATAAAACTTCCACTTTTTAGGTCATACAGGCGGGTTAATCAGCACTGCGATATCTTTCCACCCGTAGGCAATTTCTTTGAGTGCAACTCCTGCTCTACTTGTTTGCTGTTCGTCTACTTTTTCACCTCCTAAGAATTCATAAAACCTATAGGCTGAATTGTCTCCTAGTACCCAAACTAGCATCGAGTTCAAACTTAATTCTGCCAATTTTATGGCAACTGTTCTCACGAGTTGCCGTCCGATTCCTTGACGCTGATATTCCTCCAAAATATAGATGGCAAATAATTCTCCTTTATATAAATATTTGCCCGTGCGCTCACAACCACCGGCAGCAAAACCCACAATTTCTCCTGATTCATTCTCAGCAACGCATACAAAAACCCCAGTATTTTTGACGTTTGCCAGGATTTCTTGCCAACGGCTTTCTGCTTTTTCATAGGACATTTGCGCTAGGTAATCTGCTGGTACAATTTTTCGGTAAGCTGTGCGCCAAGTATCTAGATTCACTCGTGCGATTGCAGGTGCGTCAGCGATTTTAGCTTCTCTCACAATCATCAGAAAATACTCCTTTCGGGCCCTCAAATTCTCTTGTCAAGTCTAGGCAGACTATACGATCGCGCCCTTCTAGTTTAGCTCGATACAGGGCTCGATCTGCCTGTCCAATTAACTCCTCAATCGATAAACCAGCAGCAGGTACAGTAGTAGCGATTCCCATACTGAGAGTTATAAACTTACTTACCTTGGAACCAGCATGAAAAATTTCCGCTGCTTTCAAATCGCTGCGAATTGCTTCAGCTACCTGCTTGGCTCCTTGCACATCAGTTCGCGACAAAATTACCGCAAATTCTTCGCCACCGTAGCGGGCGGCTAAATCTCCTGCCCGCTGAGCGTTGCTAGCTAAAATCTGGGCTACTTGTTTTAAACATTCGTCGCCTCCTTGATGCCCGTAACGATCGTTGTAAAGTTTGAAAAAATCGATATCGCACAAAATTAAAGACAGCGACTCTTTTTCTCGCTCCATCAACTGCCATTCTAACTCCAATTTTTTGTCAAAACAGCGGCGGTTGGGAATTTGAGTCAATCCATCCACCGAAGCGAGGCGCTGCAATTCCATGTTAGCTGCTTGTAATTCTAATTTGGCTTGTTCTAAAGCTAAGTTTTGCCGAGCTAATTCTTCACTTTGGCGTTTTTCTTGTTCGTACAAAAATCGGATTGAAGCTTCAGCTTCTTGCAATTCTTTCTCTGCATATTTGCGCTTGACAAATTCTCCTAATTGAGAACTTACCACAGCTATGATCTGAAGTAAATCTTGATCCGGTGGCAGTTCTTCCCGGCAAAAAAAAGTCATTACTCCTACAACTTGGCTCCTAGCGTGAATGGGGAAACCGAATCCCGATCGCAGTCCCGCTTCCTCGGCCAAGCGCGATCGCACGAAATTGCGATCGGCCACAAGATCAGTAATCCACTGCGTAGAACCGCTTCTGGAAACTGCTCCCGGCAAACCCTCACCCGCCCCCAAAGTAATCTGCTGGTCGTTTTCGGCAAACTCCCTAACTTCCTCCGCTGCCTGCCAAACTGCCACCCGCCGCCAACAAGGAGTTTCCTCGATCGGACAGCAAAGTGGCAGGCACCAAAGCGGATCTTTTTCAGATTTTATTTCCTCACCCAATCTAGTTTCTTTCTCCGCCTCTGCAGGCGTCCAAAGTTCGCCAAGATCCCACCCAAAACTTTGGCAAATAGCTTGCAAAATTTTCGGAGTTGCGCTATCTAGAGAAGTTGATTCTGATAGGATATGAGTCACAGCATACTGTGCTTCTTGACACTTTTTTATGCGTTGTTGCTTGGTAATGTCTTTGCCGATATAAACAAAATCTTGTATAACCTCCCTATCTGCATCCTTGCTTCCTGTGCTTGTCTCAAAACTAGAGCATGAAAACGCAACAATCAGCTTTAAACCTATTTTCGTTTGGCAAGCTACTTTTACTTGAGGCCAATATTCGCTTTTAAGTGCAGGAGGTAGCTGGCTGACTTTGCGTAACAATTCCTCCTCTGCCGTAATCATGGATATGGATTTGCCGATTAATTCCGATTCGGTATATCCAAATAATTGCTGTGCAGCTTGATTCACTTTTTTGATTTTTCCCGATGTTCCTGTTACGAACAAAACATCCCCTAGGGAATTAATAATTTTGTCAATATAATCGCCAGCCGCAGCTAACTTATCGCCTTTAACACTTGTTTTCTTGGTAGCCTGAACGATGGTTGGCTGAGATCCCCTGCTATCTGTCACATCTTCGCATAAAATAATCAATCTGTCAACATTGGCTTGTCCTTTATAACCAAATATGTACAAATTCAGATACAAATAAGATCCGTCTTCGAGAACTCTGCTAATTGATTTTAACTGACAATCTTGCTGTCTTTCTTCAATAATATCTTCCAGGATTTTTTCGATTCCGATTAGTTCGGGAAAACTATCGCGCACGTCTTTTCCTTGGCCTACTTCCTCATGAATGTAGGCAAAATCTTGCACTTTCAAAGATATTTCTTGAATCTTAAGTTCCCGATCGACTGTGAGGTATTCAATCCTGCGTAAGGATAACAGCTTATAAAGAAGAATATTAATACTTCTGGGGCTGCTCTCTACAGTTAATGTGGGAAGCATCTCGTTATTGTAGAGCATTTCTCTCAAAGGTTAGCCGGTAAAGTTAGATCAATTCCGGTTGCACCGGAATGATGGTTGACTGTTGACTGTTGACTGTAGAAGGAGGGATGGAAAAACAGAATGGTTGAGTGTTAACTGTTGACTCGATTTTAGGAGGCCGATGCAACCGGAAACGATATTAGTTGTTGTTTGGCTGCGATTTCTCAGGGAAATTTTTATACTGGCGCATCCGATCACCTGTTAGCGCTGGCTAATTTATGCAAACAGTACACTTTGGAGCCTCCAAGCAGTTTTTTGCTGATTTTAAAAATGAGACCAAATATTAATTGGACCAACTTTTTTTTGATAAAGCGCAGTCACAATCAGCCTCCATTGAGGTTGAAATTTATGAACAATATGTAGCGGTTTACACTATTTGTGTGGCACATTTGAATTTTCAATTCCCCCACATGGCTTACAACCGCTAAAGTTGAGGAATAGCACAGTTTAATTCAAATGTTTGCTTTAATTAGCACCATTCCTATAGACCTTACCTCCCCTGCGTATTTGTGTCAATTTTTGTAAAGAAAGTGTTACCTTTAAGTGATATAGTATCGAAGGATTTGTATAAAAGCTTAAAAATACTCTGCTAAATGCTGAGACTTATTACCGACTTTGACGGCCCGATCATGGACGTGTCCGATCGCTACTACCGAGTTTACCAGCATTGTCTCGCCGAGACTCAGCGTTCGGGCCAAGCAGTGCGCGAACTCCCCAAAGCCGAGTTTTGGGACATGAAGCGCGCGCGGGTTCCCGAAACAGAAATTGCCATCCTCTCAGGATTAGACGCAGCCCAAGCGCGCGATTTTGCTCAGAAACGCCGTCAAACCGTCCACACCCTACCCTACATGATTTACGATCAACCAGTCCCCAGCGCCGTGGAAACCCTCGAAAAGGTGCAGCGCGCTGGAGTAGACTTAGCGGTGATGACCATGCGCCGTGTTAGGGAACTAGACGAAGCCTTCAACCGCTGCAATTTAGGGCAATTTTTCCCTGAAAACCGCCGCTATTGCCTCCCCAACGATTACGTCAAAACCGGGGATGTCAAAGATAAGCCGCTGTTGATGGCAAAAGCTCTCGCCGAACTGCCGCCGGCTTCAGACATGTGGATGGTTGGGGATACGGAGGCGGACATTATAGCCGCAAAAACACACGGTGTCAAGGTAATTGGTGTTTTGTGCGGAATTCGCGATCGTACCCAACTAGAAATGCACCAACCGGATTTAATTGCCAACAATTTGAGCGAAGCAGTTGAGATTATTTTAGATAGTCAGTAGTCAGTAGTCAGTTGGCAGTTGTCAGTTGTCAGTTGTCCGTTGTCCGTTCAGTAGTCAGTAGTCAGTTGTCAGTAGTCCGTTCAGTAGTCAGTAGTCAACAGTCATCAATCATTAGTCAACAGTCATTAGTTATTGGTAATTGTTAATTAGTAATTGGTAATTGGTAACAATCAACTAACTACTAACACCTAAAAACTACGAACCAACCAATAACAATTAACCAATAACAATAATTAACTACTGCCAACTGTCAACTGCCAACTGTCAACTGACAACTGACTATCGCAGAAAACTGCTGACCAGCCACAGAATTAAAAACGTAAACAAAGCGATAAATTTCTCTGTTGTTATAAATGCCGGACTGACCAAAGAACCCAAAAAGCCTCCCAGCAACAAGCCTATAACCAAGCCAGCCACAGTCAGCAGCACTGCCCGACCAAATTTTTGTTCCTTGCGATTAACAAAATAAAGACAACAGCCGACCCCAAGAGCCAGAGTCAACTGTAGTAAAGAATCATTAGCTGCCGGATAAATACTCAGTCCGCCCAACCCCGCATAAACTCCAGCAGGCCACAAAATGTCCGATCGACTAGGAGTATCGATTAGACGCTGCAACCAAGCAGGGCTGCCACTAGGAGGAGAGGGAGTAAAGCTTGCGGGCGGAGGCGTCAGCCGCTCAGGAAAGCGGATGCGTTCGGGTACTTTAATTTTCCCTTCCTGTCGCTGCCGCAGGCGATCCATGAGGATCGCGTCGTAAGCTGCTTCGATCAATTCCAAACGTTTCTTGTCACCGCTGTACTGCTCACCTAGGCGCGTGCGGGCCTCTTGCACTTCATCAAAGGAAGCATCTTCATCGACTTCAAGCAGTTGATAGGGAGTTGGCTCACTCATTGTAATAACCCGCTGAAGACTCTCGTTATAGAGTAATCTTAACAAGAGAGGAAAGCGGGGCGGGGGCTTGGGCCGCTTTCCCAAAAGTTTTGCTGCTAGTTTTTGGTGCTTTAAAACAGGAACCAGCAAACCTTACGAAGGTAGAAGATAGAAGGCATTTGGCATTGGGAAATAAAAAATAATGAATCCAAAGATTTTTATTTTTATCTGGGCGGTCTAAAATTTTACCTTCTGCCAAATGCCCTCAGAAGGAACTTGTCCCGCCGGTGCTCACAATTCCCGACCACTGGACTTTTTTAAGTCGATCGCGGCGGTACGAAAAAAAGCGAGCCGAGTCAGAATAAGTACAGAAAGGAGCGATCGCCACTTGAGAAAGATCGATTCCCAACTGCTGCAATTGCAGAGCATTGCAGAGGCGAACATCCAAGCGTACTTTTCCCGGTTCTGGATCGGCCAAGACAGGCGTTTCCGGCAGTTGATGCAAAAACTCTAGAATGCCGTCGGTTGTCGCACTAACGGCACTCTTAGGAGCAATAGTGGCTCCCAGTTCCGCTGCTACTTCCACAGATACCTGGTAAACCTCTCCAGCGATCGCCGGCCCCATAGCAATCTTCAGATTTTCTAGTTGACTGCCTTGTGCCACAAGTTGAGCGATCGCCTCTGGTAATATCTTAGCAGCAGTCCCGCGCCAACCCGCGTGAACTGCCGCAACGAGTCCCGTGCGATCGTCAGCAATCAGCACCGGCACACAGTCAGCCGAGCAAACCCACAGCGCCTCCAATTCTCGATGGGCAACCAAGCCATCAGCCTCAGCATAGCTTGGGGCAGCGGTTTCCGGTTTGGGAGCCACAACCGGGGACAACTCAGTGGTTTTGAGTACCGCATTGCCGTGTACCTGTTGGAGTCGGTAAACCTTAGCTCCCGGTTCGAGAACTTCCGTCAGATCGATCGGCCCCTGGGGCGAGAAATCGCGCGTAAAAAAGCCGTGAGACCAGCGAGAAAGCAAGCTGCAAGTCAGATAGGGCAAGCCTTCAGAACTCTGCCAGTCCCAACTGATACCATCAGACCCTCCGGCGCATTCAGAGTCAGGAAAATTTGTCAAGCGATCGCCAGCTACAGTCATGAAACCTATCCTTACTCAAGCGCATCATTTAGCTTGTATTCTAAACAATCAAAAATTTTGTCCGCGAAGTTTAAAGGCAGGGCCAGCTTTCAGGAAAAAATCGCGATGAGTCGGCGGCTTGAGAACAACTCACATCTTGCACCATTCTCGCTTAACAGGCTTTCTGGCCTGTTCCACAAAGAGTAGATTTTCTTGTGGGGAGTAGGGTTTGGGCAGGAGAGTCCGCCCTGAAAAGATTATTGAGAATGGTGCAATATTTCAGGACGACCGACTGCGCCGAAATTTTGCAGAATCTGAGAAATATAGGCAACTAATTAACATAGAGGAACGCCAAAGCGCTATCATCATTGTGGCCGTCACAGACTTCTAGGCAAGTGCCATCGGGATCAAAAAAACCGGATATCGATCGCGAGTGAATGCGTAAGGCATTTGAACTTGTTCTATGTGCAAAAAAAATTGCCTCAAGCCCGGTAAAATCAGTTAGGCCTGTATATAAATACAAGGATTGCCATACATTCGATCCTGACTTCGAGATCCTTGTCCCCCCTGTTGAGTTGGGAAAAAAAATCGTGAAACCAGTTCCAGACAAGCAAATAACAGCCCCTTTGAAAACCAAACAGCAAAAAAAGAACCCTACAGGCGCCCGGACTCGATCGCGCCTTTTGTCCGATCGCTCACTGCTGGTGGGACTGGGTTGCCTTGCCAGTCTGGGACTACTCAGCAAAGGCTTAGTTTGGGCCCAAGCCGAAACTCCGCCAGCAGAACAAGCCGTCCCCGGCGCAGCAGAACTCCAGCCATTATTTGAAGCTCCTCTCCCGCCCCCGGAACCCGAATTTAGCCAAGGGTCGCCAGAACCATACCCTGAACCGCAGGCAGAAGTTCCACCGTCGGAGCCTTTCGATGCCGCACCGGCCAGGGAGCCGGAGTACGCCAGCGAACCACCTCCCACCCAATATTATCTGCCAGAGCCAGCGCTGATTCCTTTGCCAGAAGCGACGGCCCAGGAGCCACCTTTTGAAGCGCCAGTGAACCCAGCCCACGCTGAAATCGACCAAACAGACTACAGCGTTGGCGCTACCAGCGAGTACGAAGCGCCAACCAGAATAGAGTTTGCAGAACGATCGACCGGCTGCGAAGGAGAAGGCGGTTTGTGCGCGCCTCCTCCTGTTTCCGAGCCAGTGACGGCAGATGCAGGAGAACCCAACTACAGACAGGAAACTCCGAGCGCAGACGACGGCTATATTGCAGCCCCTCCTCCTCGAAATCGGCCAGAAAGCCTTCCGGGCGAGGTTCGGGGAACTGTTGCCGGAAATAGTAGCGGGAATCCTGTCAGTAAACTCGGTCAAGCCGTTCAACAAATAGGCAGCCAGGTTTGGAGGGATTCAAACCCACCGGAATCTGCTTACGCACCCCCCCGCTACTCGGCTAACGCAGGATACTCCGCAGACACCGGCTACTCGGCTAACATCGGCTACTCCGCAGACACTGGATACTCCGCAGACGCTGGGTATTATGCCGGATCTGCATCTTACGGCGGCGGCGCTCCAGCGCCCAGCATGGGACTCGGGCCGGTTCAAGTCGGTGCCGTTAGTGTCAGCAGCGGCAGCAATACCGGTTTTGCTTACTACAATCTCACGCCGCGTCCCGCAGGCCTCCCCGGAAATGGCAACACCAGCTTGCTGTTTCCGCTATCTATTGCTTCGGCAATTACTTCACCGTTTGGGTGGCGGACTCATCCGGTTATGGGCTACGGCAGGTTTCACACTGGAACTGACTTGGGGGCTCCGATGGGAACGCCCGTACTGGCAGCCTATGCGGGTCAAGTGGCGATCGCCGATTGGTTGGGTGGTTACGGTTTGACGGTGGTTCTCAACCACAGCAAAAAGTCTCAGGAAACTCTCTACGGCCACCTTTCGGAACTGTTTGTGAAACCGGGAGAGTTCGTGAAACAGGGAGAGACGATCGGCCGCGTCGGGAGTACGGGAATGTCTACAGGGCCTCACCTCCACTTCGAGGTTCGGCAAATGACTGACCAGGGTTGGGTGGCGATCGACCCGGGCTCTCAGCTAGAATTCGCTCTGGCAAAAATGATCGGCAGTTTAGAAACCGCCAAAGTACCGCAAATGCCGAAAATGGTGGAAATACAAACCGCTAGCGGACTCAAGGATTTGGAAAACGATCTGCCCCAGCTTCCACCTCTACCGCTGGGAATGGACATCGAAGTTCACAACCTCCAGCCGCCATTCCCGGAACTCTTAAAAGCTGATACTTCTAAGCCCAAAGATGCCGAAGCAGTCAAACCCAAAATTCAGAAGCAAGCTAACAGGTAAAAATTGGGAAGTGGCTAGATAAATTTTCTTGTGGAACGGTCGAAAAGCCCAACCCCTACTCCCCACAAGAAAATTTATGTTTTGTGCAACGAGCTCGCGTGTTCGTTGCTTTTCCTCGTTACCAGTCACTTTCGGGTAACGAGGAAAAACTGATAAAAGATGGTAACTTGCAGCTTATGCTAATAGCGCAGCATTTGTGGGAATTAATTTTATTTCTGATTATTCTAGTCGGGCCGATTCCCTTAAGCTTGTCTCTTGCCTTCGAGAATCAAAAAGAAAACAATAACTATTCATTTCCCCATTTTCTCCTCGTACTCCTGACGGGATGGAGCATCGCACAAGTTTGTATCGGCTTAATTTTAGGAAGTGCCGATCGACTAAATATTACTGCGGTGATTATAGCAGAAATTCTGATTTGTGCGATCGGCTTCATCCTGATTTATACAAAAAAACACAAAACTTTTACCTTCTCGCAGTGGCAGATTCCCCAACTCAAGCAACCTTTGGGCTACTCAGAATCCCTAATTATTGTTACCACCGCTGTTGCAGGATTTTTGCTGTTGGAAACTCTGGCAAGCAAACCCACAACCAATTATGACTCATTGTGGTTTCACCTGCCTGCGATCGCCCGATGGTATCAAACCCATTCATTTACATTATTAGATGCCGCCGGAAATTGGATTTTTGAACAAGAGCAAGCACGAGTATATCCCTACAATTGGCACGTTTTATCTGCTTTGTGTGTGCTTCCCTTCGGAGAAGATTTTTTAGCAGCTTTTCCCATGCTAATTGCGTGGCTACTTGAGGGAATTGCCGTCTATCTATTAAGCGTAAAATTTGGAGCAACCCGACTTCACGGTATGGCAGCAGCATCTTTAGTATTGACAGTACCGATGATGCTCAACCAAGTTAACACCATTCAGCCAGACTTACCGCTAGCTGCAATATTTACAGTCGGTTTGTATCTAGGTTTGTCCTATCATAGCAGCCGATCGCAATCGGAACTCTCCCTATTTTTGGCAGCCGCAGGAATGCTAGCCGGAATAAAAATCACGGGAATAATCTATGCAGCCTCACTTTTAGGAGGATTAGCAATATTAGAAATTAAAAGATTCGCGGTTAATAAAAAATCCACACCAGCTAATTTTAGAATTCGCCACTTTCTCAAACCAGTCTTGCTGTGCGGCCTAGCTTGTTGCTTGCTTTTAGGAGGTTTTTGGTATGCGAGAAACTTGCTGCAAATCAATTATCCTGTCGGCGAAGTCGGCGATATTCAAGTTCCCTTAGAGCCTGTTCCCTTACCGTCTCCGATACCTGCACCAACACCTCCGGTACAGCAGCCCCCCGCTTCGCCACTTCTAAAGATTTGGCAAAGCACTTTAGCAGCTCAATTTAATCCCAGCAATATTTCCCACTGGCAAACTGTCGGCTTACAAATTATCATTAGATTGCAACTGCCCTTTCTGGCGATCGCGCTTCAGGTATTGGCAGCACCTCTGGCTTTTATCCAGGGTAAAACTAGAATAATTAATCAAAATAATATTATTTTAATAATACTTCTCGCCAGCACAGGAATTCTGTATATAATTACACCTTACACGTCCGGTACTGCCGGAGAGTCGATCGGTCAACTCAGCCCTTTACTGGGTTTTAACCTCAGATACGGATTTCCATTTTTAAGCGTACTCGCCATCGCCGCAGCAGCTACAGCCACTCTCTTGAAAACTCCAAATAAATTTATTCTGGCAGTGGTTTTGGTTAGTGGTTTGTTCGGAATTACTAGCAACACAATTTTTGATTTTATTAAAAATTCTTCTTTCACCGGAGATAGTATTGTTTGGGGGAGTTTGTTGATTGATAATTTGAAGTCTAACCCAAGAGAAGCTCTTAATACTATATGGAAAATATTAGGCCCCAGTTGGCCATATATATTACCATATCCGAGATTTTATCTTGTGTCAGTGACGCTGGCTGCGATATGGTTGAAAATCAATCCGGGCTTAGGATGGCTGAATCATCTATTTCCCACCCGGAAAAAATCGATTTACATAGTGATTATTGGTTTCTGTATAGGATTGATAGTCATTGGTCCTTGGAGGGAAAAGCGAGATTTTGCCCGCACCGAACTGTATCGCGGAATTTACGAGTATATTGATAAAAATACAGTACCTGATGAAAGAATAGGCTTCTTTTTAAGTTCGCGCAGCTACCTGTTTTACGGGAGAAATTTGGACAGACAAGTTTTATATGTGCCGTTTAGAGCCGATCGACTTTCGGCATGGATTGACAACCTGCGGCAAAATAAAATTAGGACTGTGGGATTCGGGCCCCTGACTGAGACAAACGCAGCTACCAGAAAAGCTTTATCTTGGCTGACAAGTGCCCAGGGCCCGCTGCAACCAGTTTTCGGAAAAGATTTTAATACTGAGTCGGTGCTATATCGCTTGAAAAACTAAAAGTTATTAGTTATGATGAACAAAGCTAAAACTCTATTTTCAATTATTGTTCCGACCTACAATCGCCCCGATAAATTAGCGGCGTGTATGCAGTCTTTTGTTGAAATTGAATATCCGCGCGAGAAATTTCAAGTTATCGTCGTCAACGATAGCACCGAAATCTCTGTCGAAAATACAATTTCGCCTTTTCAAAATCAGCTAAATATCACACTTCTGACACAACCCAACTCAGGCCCTGCAACCGCGCGAAATACTGGATCTTTTGCCGCAGAAGGCAAATTTTTAGTCTTTACAGACGATGACTGTACTGTGGGGGTAGATTGGCTGCAAAATCTGGAAAAGCGATTTGTGGAAACACCAGATTGCTTAATCGGAGGTCGAACTGTAAACGCGCTGCCGGATAACATTTATTCTACTGCCAGCCAGCAACTGATCGATTACCTTTACAGTTACTATAATGCTATTGGCGATCGCGCGCAATTTTTCACTTCTAACAATTTTGCCCTTCCCGCTGAGGCATTCCAAAAAATCGGCGGCTTTGACACGACTTTTTCTCTCGCGGCTGGAGAAGACCGGGAATTTTGCGATCGGTGGTTGCATTCGGGCAATACCGCAATTTACGCTCCCGAAGTTATAGTTTATCACTCCCATGCACTCACTCTTCGCAAATTTTGGAAACAGCAATTCAATTATGGTAGAGGTGCTTTTTTGTTTCAGCAAATTATCTCGAAACGCGGGGCTAATGGGAAACTACAACATCCGTCATTTTATTTGAATTTGCTAGCTTATCCATTTTTCCACGCACCGGGCTTTCAAAAGCTATTAATTGCTGCCTTATTTTTAGTTTCTCAGGTGGGAATTGCGGCGGGATTGTTTTGGGAGAAAAACAATTTTGTTGAGGAATAGAGTGGGATTATTGAACCGCAGAGAACGCAGAGAGAGGAGTAAGAGTTAATAGGGTGCGTCTGCTTTTAGTCGTCAATTATTGATAAAATAATTCGCGGATTACGCACCATACAACTACAAGTTTATTCTTTAGACCTATTGCAAAAAAAATATGTGTTATTCTTAAAAGTTTGCTCAAGTTTAGGTCAAACTTTGAATTATTGGGTTGATTGGCATCTCCTTAAACTTGCCGGGCCTGCTAGATTATAAAATTAGCTAAACTTTCGATAATAGCACAAAATTATTTTGCAATAGGTCTATTGTTGTGTAAGATATTTGGTCAGTTCTGAAACTTCACCAGCGCGTTGCCAGTCACCATCTCCTCGCCTAACTTTTGTGCGAGCTGTAATTTTCTGAACTTCCCAGAGTTGTAATTTGGTGTACGGGCCCTCTGCTTTACCCGATCGGAACACGTACCAGTCAGCAACTTCGGGGGCTGCTTGTCTCACAGGTCGCATCCGAGTTGCTCCAGCATCGGCACTCAGTTGATTGAGTTCTTGTTCTATTGGATTTGGATCGGGTAAGTTTGTGGGAGCCGACGATCGCCTTTTTTGCTTTGCAGCAGGTGCGGTGGAATTCTGTGATCGCCTTTCTTGCTTTGCCGCCCGTCGCCGACGCGCCCAAAGATCATATTGATAGAGGTAAGCGGTGGCAACAGGCAAACAGGAGAGGGCGATTGTTAATTTCCACATTGAAGATTCTCGATCGGAAGGCGCGGCAATAATAAGTGCACCAACGAATAGCGAGAAGAAGAAGCCGAAGAACAGAACCACGAAGGCATTTAACCCTTCTCTCCAGTGCCGCCAAGTTCCCGAACACCGCTTGCTGGTAAGCCATTGATGGATGCGATCGTAGTTCGGGACTTGACTCGGTAAACCTGTGATAGCTGCTTCGATCGTTGCGGCAGTTAGGTAGTGAAGGAATGTAAACAGGAATGGCTGCACCAGCCAAGCAACCGTCAGCAAGATGAAAAAATCACCGGTGTTACTAACTTCTGGGATGCCACTGATTACAAAAAAGCCGAAGATCCTGGAAAGAACGAAACCCCTTAACCATGAGATAGGATAAGGAAACCACGCGGGCCATGATGGAATTTTCATGAGCTTGCAATTAGGAGTTCGTTTGTTTAGTAGGGGTTTCAACCGCCGACTTTTATCTTAGCAATGTGCGCTGCGCGCACCCGAAGATTAAATAAATCCGTGTTCTGCTAAGAATTCGGGTGTAATTGTTCCCAAACTGTTGATTGCCGGGGTTTCTTCCCACGGTTCGGGATGGGATTTTGAGCCGCTGCGGAGAAATTTGGCGACATATTTGCCCAGAATATCTGCTTCTAAGTTTACTAAACTTCCTGGTTGTAAATAGCTGAGGTTTGTCTCACCAAAACTGTGGGGAATGACAGCAACTTCAAACCAATTGCCGTCAGCATCGCAATCTGCCACGGTTAAGCTGATGCCGTTGACGGCGATGCTGCCCTTGGAAACGATGTAAGGTGCGATTTGACGTTGCCATCCCGAATTTGCTGTTGGTGGGGCAGTAAACCGCATCTCCCAAGCGTTGGCGGTTTGGGTTGATGTGGCTAAAGTGCCGATCGCATCTACGTGCCCCGTCACAAAATGTCCCCCCAATTTGCTACCGGCGCGCAGGGAGGTTTCTAGGTTCACCAAAGCATCGGGGAATGATCCCAGAGTAGTGCGGCGGAGAGTTTCTGGGGAAGCGACGGCGACAAAACCTTGCGGCAGAACTTCCACTACCGTCAAACAGACTCCATCGACGGCTACGCTGTCCCCAATGGCTAAATCTTGTAAAATCTGGTAGGAGTTCTTTGATGTGCAGGAAATTTGGAAATAATCGTTGCCTAGCGACTTCAGCTTTCCGAGAGATTGAATTAGTCCTGTAAACATAAGTATTTTTCCTTAGTAGATCGCTTATTTACATGAAACCATAGAGACAAACCAGAGACAGGAGGTTTTGCCGTCCCCCTGTCCCCCCAGGGCGGTTTCATTCTCACCAAAAACATGAATTTTGTAGGGGTAGTGCCCCCGTGCCTACCCCGCCACAGACGACTGTACAGGCGTTTGGGACATGGGGGCAGCCACGGGGGGCTGCCCCTACAAGAGAATGAAACAGCCCTGCCTCTCCCCCGAGTCAATCTAAAATCTAAAATCTAAAATCTAAAATCGATAGTCCCAGATCTGTTGCAGATTCCGGCGAAGATCAAGTCATACTGGATTTAGGTGATCTTTATGTCCAAGTTCTCTACTGCCTTACAGTTTCTTAATTCTATGAGGCCGATCGAATGATTGAAATGAAAGTCGCTGGAATTGCCTTAGATGCAGCCACGCGCAGCCCTATTGTCCTATTGAGAGACTCTACTGAGCGACGCGCTTTGCCTATTTATATCGGTCAGGAGCAAGCAAAAGCTATTATTAGCGCGATCGAAGGCCACAAGCCTCCTCGGCCCTTAACTCACGATCTGATGGTCAATTTTTTAGAGGCATGGAGTCTTACCTTGGAGCGCATAGTTATTCACTCGCTGCAAGATAACACGTTTTATGCCGTGCTGATCGTCCGTCAGGGAGAAGTTAAAAAAGAGATCGATGCCCGACCTAGCGACGCGATCGCCCTGGCCTTGCGAACGAACTGCCCCATCTGGGTGATGGAAGAAGTCGTCGCCGATGCTTCGATACCGGTCGATCGAGATGCTGATGAGGCAGAACGCCGGGCCTTCCGGGAATTTATCTCAAACCTCCGTCCAGAGGATTTGATTAAGAGAAGCGGCTTCAGCCCGGGCGAAACTTCATAAACTTTATGCGCTATCGACGGTTTGGCAAAACTAACTTGCACCTGTCTGTATTTTCCTTGGGAACCATGCGCTATTTGGCTTCTGAGGAAACTGCCTGTCAGACTGTACAACAGGCGGTGTCTCAGGGAATCAATCACCTGGAAACGGCTGCGGGTTACGGTTGCAGCGAGGAATATCTTGGCGCGGCCCTTTCGGCTGGTTTGTCTGTCGATCGATCGCGCCTCCACGTCACTACAAAAATTTCCCCAACCGAGGATGCAGCAGCAATGGAACGCTGTATCGACGCATCCCTCAAACGCTTGAATTTAGACTATATCGATTGTCTGGCAATTCACGGTTTGAATACTTGGGAACATTTGGCTTGGGTGCGATCGCCCACAGGCTGCATGGAAGCTGTACGCAAAGCCCTCGCCGATGGTCGCATTCGGCACGTCGGCTTTTCGACTCACGGGCCTCTGGATCTGATTTTGGCTGCAATCAATACAGATTTGTTTGAATTTGTCAATCTGCATTATTACTATTTTTTTCAGCGCAACGCCCCGGCAATTGAACTCGCCAAAGACAAAGATATGGGCGTTTTCATCATTTCCCCGGCAGATAAAGGAGGGCAACTCTACACGCCCCCAGAAACTCTCGCACAATTGTGCTCGCCTTTCTCGCCCTTAGAGTTAAACTATCGGTTTTTACTTAGCGATACGAGGATTGGGACTTTGAGTGTGGGCCCTGCAAATGCGACAGAATTAGAGCAACCTCTGAAATATTGCGATCGCGACTTTCCTCTCACCAACGCCGAAATCGCTGCGTTCGATCGGCTAGAATCGGCTATTGCCGCCAGTTTGAAGACCGACAAATGCAGCCAGTGCTATGCCTGTTTGCCTTGCCCGGAAAACATCAACATTCCCGAAGTATTGCGACTCCGCAATCTCGCCGTCGGGTGCGACATGACTGACTTTGGCAAATACCGCTACGCCATGTTTGAAAATGCCGGACACTGGTTTCCCGGCAACAAAGGCAACCGCTGCACCGATTGTGGCGAATGTTTGCCCCGGTGTCCTGAAGAGTTAGACATCCCAACTTTGCTCAAAGATACTCACCAGCGACTGGGCGGCAAAGCAGGCAGGCGGTTGTGGGATTGAAAAAAAGGTAAAGCAGGGAAAAGGCGATCGAGCATATCTAAAGTTTTGCAATAATTAGGCTAAACTTTGGTTTAAGTAAATTTACGATACAGTTGATGGAAAATTACTTAGTCTGGCGACTGTCTGCAAGAGCATCCCGATTTTGCAAAAAGCGTTTTCAAAGGAGTGCGAGCATCCTGCACAGCCAAGCCTATATCTAAGCGCAAGCACTCCTTTGAAAGCCATCATTGGGATGCTGCGAACAAACTTTCAATAGGAACCGACAGTATATGTAAAAACAGCTAAATAAGATAATCTGATTAACACCTAGAAACTGATTTCTGTGAGCATACCCCAGTCATTTTCTTGCTTGGTTGGTTGGCGCCGACGAGAGGCAACAATTTTAGGATAATATCATGTGCGATCGATTAACCATAATATCCCGGTCGGATCGGGTTTTTGAGATTGTCAATTATTGGCAGGTATTGTTGGTGAGGGAAACCCCTACAAAAACCGCGGTCGTTCAACAGGACATGATATGAGTGATTAACCGAACTCGATATAAAATCTAAAATCGTTCAACTGATCGCTCACGCCGAAATCTAAAATCTAAAATCTAAAATCTAAAATCTAAAATCTAAAATTGATTACCTTCCAGATTAATTTATCGCCTGTCATCTATAACCGATTCAGCATCTACTATTATGGCTCATACTCAGTTAAACGACAGCCAGCAAAATTGTCTGCAGCAAACTAAAGTTGCGACTTCCGAAAGATTTAAAACAGCTTTCAAGCCGTCCACTTACAACTTGTCCGTCACCAGAAAACAGCTAATTGGACTGGTGGCTTTACAAACAATTTTGCCAGTCGGAATAACGGTAGCAGCACTGTGGTTAACATCGGCAATTGGAAGCAACGAACTCCAAAATCAAGCTAAATTAGAACTGAGCCTTAGTGAAATTAACTACAATCTCAAACTCGATCGCGCCGCCGACCGTTTGCAAAACTCCTCTGACAGTCAAACGATCGCCCAAATAGCCTTAGCTTACAACAGCGGCAAAAATTTATCATATTTGCAAAAATCTGTCAATCAAATTCTAGAAAATCAAGTCAAAACAGGGGAAATAGACAGCGCGGCCTTAGTTGGAAAAAACAGGCAGATAGTGGTTAGCATAAACTCTAACCAGAAGGGAAAAACTTTTAACCTGCCAAAAATAGTCGATCGAGTATTCGCTGCAAAAAACCCAATTACAGCTACCGAAATCCTTGCAAAATCGGAAGTTCAGGAACAATTGGGATCTTTGCCGCCCGGAAAGGGCGATCGCCCTGTGCTCGTCCGCTACGCAGCAATTCCCGTAAAAGATCCAAAAACTCAGACAGTGATTGCTGCCTTAGTCTTAAGAAAAATTATCAGCCAAACGTCGGCAGTTGCTAGCAGCGAAATGCTCAACTTACAGGGCGGCGGATATCAGGCTATCTACACACTGCTGGCTGACGGCAAATTTGTCTTGGCAAGTTCGCAAGCAGTTACAAAAAACCAACAGTTACCAGACTTAAATTCCATAGACAAATCTCTCCTACAATCTGCACTCGCCGGTGGGGGCAAACCAGTCGCCGGAAACGTACAAACAGGCAGTCAAACTTATGCAGTAGCTGCCAAATCCCTCGGCAATTTAGCGGGAAAACCCGCAGCAATTTTAGTGCGGGGCATCCCCAAAACCTCGATCGCAACTTGGTGGGGCAACAACTGGCTGCTGGCAATGTCTGCGGCTGCCGTTGTCCCCTTCACCTTGGGCGTTGCAGTCACGCGCCGGATTGCCAAACCCGCTAACTCAGATTTATTAACAGCAGAGGGGAATTGGGCATTTAACTCCACCGCCGAACCGCAGCAGCGAGCTCGGAAGTTCGTTGGCGAAGCCCTCGAAGAGGATCGGATTTCCGACAATTTAAATTTCGGCGAATTCCCCGATTTATTTCCCAAAAAATCGAGTTTAAACGGTCAATTAGCGGTCGATTTTCGATATAAAAAAATTACCGGCGATGGCCCGTTAGCGTTAGCGAAGCGATCCGAAGGAAAGCCCGCCTCTACGGGGGCTACGCCAACGAAGAGGATCGCAAATCCCCAGATCCTGCTAACTTTCCAACCCCTAGAATTGCCCGCAAACTCCGTCTCAAATCAGTCGCGGCCGGCAAATACAGAACTAGAAAAAAGCGCGATCGCCTTAAATCTAGTCCAAGAAGCTTGGCAAGACTTAAATCGCCTCAACTGGGAATTGCAGCCAGAAATACTCGATTGCCAAAACACTCAAAAAGCCCTGCGAAAGAGCGAAGCACTGCTGCAAGCGATCTTAGACAACTCAACAGCAGTAATTTACATCAAAGACCTTGACGGAAAATACCTGCTCACCAACCGCCATTTTGACAATTTATTCGACATCGCCAAAGAGCAAATAACAGGGAAAACCGACGGCGATATTTTTCCCCAAGACAAAGCAGCAGCCTTGCGAGAAAATGACCTGAAAGTTCTCGAATCCTCCTCGCCCCTAACCATCGAAGAAATCATCCCTCAAGACGATGGCCCGCACACTTATATTTCTCTGAAATTTCCCCTCTGCAACTCCGAAGGTAAAGCTTATGCAGTCGGTACAATTTCTACAGATGTGAGCGATCGCAAACTTGCCGAACTCACCCTAGAAAAAGCCAAAGCAGAATTAGAAATAGAAGTCGAACAGCGCACCCTATTCCTCAAACAAGCCAACGAACTCTTGCAGTTTGAACTCGCCGCCAGAGTCCGCGGCGCCATCACAGTCAGACAAATGACCGCTCAGGTAGCCCGACACGCCAGAACAGTTGACGGCATTCTCGACGCTTCTCTTGACCTAATTTTTCTGGTAGATCGATCGGGAAAATACACTTACGTCAGCCGCACCGCCGCTCAAGCTGCAGGCATGAACCCCAGAGAAATGATTAGCAAAACCTGGCAGGAATTAGGCTGGTCGCCAACAATTATGCAGCGGGTTCACCAAGAATGCCACGGCATATTTGCCACAGCCGAGCCCGTGAAAGGCGAAGTAATTGTCCCCACCGCAAGCTGGGGAACCCGCGACTACGAGTACATTCTCAGCCCGCTTTGTGCCACAGACGGCAGCGTCGAAGCGGTGGTGGCGACACTGCGGGATATCACCGAACGCAAAGACGCTGAGGAAGCATGGCAGTTGGCTAAAGAAGCCGCAGAACTCGCCAACCGCGCCAAGAGTGCTTTTCTGGCAAATATGAGCCACGAGTTACGCACTCCTCTCAACGCGATTATCGGCTACAGCGATATGCTAGCGGAAGATGCCGAAGAGTTAGGCAACTTACAGGTAGTCTCGGATTTAGACAAAATTCGCACTGCTGGCAAACACTTGCTGCGCCTAATTGACGGCATTCTCGACATTTCCAAAATTGAAGCTGACAAGATGGAGATTTACCTCGAAAGCTTTGATGTTGGAGGCTTAATTGAGGAGGTGGTAACAACTATCAAACCGCTAATGGATAAAAACGGCAATACTTTGCAAGTATTGAGTTCTGACAATATCGGCGCGATGCACGGCGATTTGATGAAAGTGCGGCAGGTAATGCTGAATTTGCTCAGCAATGCTGCTAAATTTTCTGCGAATGGGACGATCGTACTTACTGTCGAAAGAATTACCAGCGAAGAATTAAAAAATAAATATCAACCGAGAGTTGCTCAACTGTTAATTTTAGATGCAGAATTTTTAATTTTCCGAGTGACGGACACGGGCATCGGCATGACAAAAGAGCAGCAAGAGCGACTGTTTCAACCTTTCACTCAAGCCGACAATTCAACTACTCGCAAGTACGGCGGTACTGGTTTGGGACTGACTATCAGCCAGCGTTTCTGTCAGATGATGGGCGGCGACATTGAAGTTTCTAGCGAGTTAAATTGCGGTTCTACTTTTACTGCTTGTCTGCCTGCTTCATTGTTTAGGCGATCGGAATTTTAACACTGAAAGCAGCAATAAGAGTCGGCGGTTGAAACCGCTACTATACAAACAAAGTCCGCCTCCGCGGACTGAAGAATAATAAAATTAACTTCCAGGCTCCAGCCTGGGAACCTAAATCTAGAGGCTCTGCCTCGCTTGGAAACATGGAGGCAGAGCCTCCGGATCTGCTTTACTAGGCTGGAGCCTAGTAACGAGTAATTTAAAATTATCTGCGTTTATCCGTGTTTATCTGCCTTACATCTGCGGTTTCTGTATTAATGAATGATTTATACAATCTTGGCTAATAATATGATGAATTACCACAAAATGCGCCACGAAAATCAAGTTTCTCGCCGCAAACACGGCATTTTGACAAAAAGTTTATTCTTGTTCCCGATCGCCTGTTCTGCGTGCCTCGGAGCCTTGCTGTGGGGACAATCTGCGGCATTTTCCCAGCAGCCGGCTTGTCCGACTGGCAGCGCTGCTAATTTCCCGTCGCCCCCGCTTTCGCAAACCGAAAAAAGCGTGCCGAGTCTGTGGTTAGCTCAAAAACTCTATGGCGGAAAATTGCTCGATCGCTGGTTTGTCGATCCTGGCAATACTTGGGTAATTATCATAGTTAACCGCCAACTTTGGAGTTTGCTCGATTATATGGAACGCTATCAGTTTGTCAACCGCTTTGGCACTGTCGCCAACGATTATGGTTACAATGTGCGAGTTTGCAACCGTCAAGGCACTGCTTTGGCAGTTTATTCGTGCAAGGGCGATCGGCTTAACTGTCGGATTGATTTAGAATCTCTCTCAAATCCAGGTCTTCGAGGCAAACTCAAAGGCTTTTAGTAGGGTGCGTCAGCTAGAGAGATTTTTGGGATAATCGATAAATCAAAAGCTGACGCACCCACATTTTAGCTGACAAATGCCGTTTATAATTCGTATAAAAAAATGAAAACAACCCTTGATCTTCCTGCTGAATTAGAACCTTTTCGCCAAGAAATTGAAAGTTCAGAAAAGCCTGTTATCAAAATCACTTACGAACGAAAGGCAACTGATTTCTGGTCAAGCAAATTTGGCGGAGTGCCTTACTTGCCGAAAGGTTACGATTTTCCCAAAGATAGTGATGGAAAATATATGCACCTTTTGGCACAACTCAATTTTGAGGAAATCTTTGCCCAAGTGCCATATTTAGCCCCTTTTCCCAAACAAGGAATTTTGCAATTTTATATCGGTGACACAGATTTGTATGGCATGGATTTAGACAATTTGGACAATCAAAAAGATTTCAAACTATTGTATGTTGCTGAGATTGATAAAAATAATTTTTCCACAGATTTTGCTTTTTTATTAAATCAAGAATTGGAGGGCTTTTCACCTTTAAATTACAACGATGTGAATAATCCTCAAGAATGTTTGGCTTTAGACTTTAGTCTCCACCATGAGTGGATTGGTTGCGAAGACTATCAATTCAAACATTTTTTTACTATCGAAAGTATAGAAAAATTATCTAATTTAATGAGAGCAGATAACTTCAAATTAGGACGTTGGTATAATGCTAATATAGGTAATTATCAGACTAAAATAGGTGGTTATGCCTACTTTACACAAACTGACCCTCGTGAGGATAGTCCGCAATACAAAGACCATAAAGTTTTGCTCTTACAAATGATGAGTGATGGGGAGATTTGTTGGGGTGATTGTGGAGTAGGAAACTTTTTTATTCGTGCTGAAGATTTAGAAATATTAGATTTTTCCAAGGTGATTTATAATTACGATTGTCATTAAAATTAAAATACCAACACTTCAACCCGTGCTATTTTTTTATTTTTCTAAGGTACGTAGTTGCGCTTCAGCGCTCTTTGGAAGCATCTCATTTTTGTAAAAAGCATTTTTTCTTTGAATAATGTCCCGATCGCCTATTGTACAATACGGGAGCGGGGACAGCACTATAAATGCAAAACTGCTCCCTGCTCTTTCATAGATAAAAGAGCGCTGAAGCGCAGCTACGTACCTCAAAACGTAGTGAAATTTTAGCCTTTCACTACTTGCCGAATTTCTTGCCAGAGCGATCGATACAGCGAGATCCCCGCATCCCCAAACGGCAGCAGAAAGTCGCTAGCAGCAAGAATCTTAGCATCCGGCAACAACACAGAATTAGTGCGAACAGCTTCCGGCAAATCCTCTGGTTTCATACCGACAATTATCGGCGAACTAGCCTTAGCCAGCAAAGATAATTGAGGAGCAATCCGAGGCTGTAAGCAAAAATCAATCCATTTTTCCACTAAAGAAACTGGATTTCCTGATGCTGGTTGTACCCACAAATCTGTCCAAAGTGCAGTTCCCGAAACTGGAATTACTAAAGCAATATCCTTTTGAGTTTGCAGCAGCGGCAGCAAGTCCCCAGAGGAACCTACTGCCAACCAAGTATCGCCTAAAATTAATGGTTGCAGGTAAGCGTCAGAACTATAAAGTTTAACTTGTTGGTGCAGATTTGCGAGTTCTTGTTTAAGATTTGGGACTTGATCTAATTGCTGCGTATTGTAAGATTTTCCGAGTTTTTTTAATGTTAAACCGATAACTTCTCTGGCACTGTCCGGCAGAGAAATTCGATCGCGCAATTCTGATCGCCACAAGTCTTTCCAATCTGTCGGAGTCCACCCCAAAGCCTTAAATTTATCTGTTCGATAGGCAATTACTGTACTTCCCCAGCGGTAAGGTGCGCCCCAAATTTTACCTTTAGGATCTAATTGACCGTCATCGTTGCGCCGGACGAGTTTTTGCCATCTTTCGGGCAATTGTGGCCAATTAGCAAACTTAGCAGGATCGATCGGCTGAATCAATTTTTGCCGAATTGCCAAAGTCAGCCAGTAATCTCCCAACATCACCAAGTCAGCTTGATTTTTTGATTTGGGAACCTGTTTCCACTCCTGCAACAGGGCGAATAATTCTTTTAATTGTGGTTCTTGCGTTACCTGCAAAAGCGGAGACGGTTGTACATCGCGGCTAAATTTGCTTACCAGTTGGGCCGGAATACCGTTTTTGAGCGATCGAATTTTGAGAATCGGCTTCGAGTCGCACCCTGCCGCCAATTGACTTAAAGTTAGGGTGGCGGCCCCCAATAGCAAAGACCTTCGTTTCACCTGTGAATCCGCTTTTCTAAATATTGACCGATGGTTTTGTGTTCTACAGCCCAGGAAATAATTGTTTGTCGAGTCCGGTAGTTGGCGCCGATTTGTCTTATTTCTTTGTCAAACACAGAGCCATTGTACTCGGTTCTGCTGCGCTCTGAATCTGTTTGACTCTTGCCCTGATTTTACCTTCTAACTTGTCGATCGAGCTTTCCGATGCCGAAAACTCCCTCAGCTTAACGCCTAATTTCTCTGCGAAAAGTTCCTTTGAGCAAGTTGTGATCACCAGCCGGGTCGATCGACTGCATCTGTGTTACATTTTTTAATATAACGAAACAATGAGAGCGCTGCCATCTGCCGTTGGATGAGGCTTTTTTCACAACCGAAGTGAAAAATCCTTTTTAAATCGGCGACAGCTTAATAACTAAAAAAACTAAAAATCCATTCATCTGAATCCTGAAAGCACTGATGAGAGCGAAGTCAATCTAATAGGACGCTCTGCGATCAGACTCTCAGAAACCCGACGTTTTAGCTGTGATTGAAGGTTTGAACGAAGTATGGGGGTTAACCCACCCGGTTCCTGTGTCCAAGACTATCTAAAACCTAAAATCTAAAATCTACAATCGACTCACCAATGGCGATCGATTATCTTCAAGCTGGCTCCCTAAATCTACTGTCAGGATTGGGAACACAACAATTACGTCAAAAATTAAATAATTTAGTGATAAATCCAAGTTATGTAAAGATTTACCTAAAATGTAAAGATATAAGTTACGAGCCAAAGGATGATTGTATGGAAGCGCTCCGCCAGCAAGTTACAGTATTGAGCCAACAAGTCGAGGCTCTCTACAAACTCATAGAAAACCTCAATGAAAAGCTCTTGGAGTCGGCCAAGGAGACGAAGCTGACCCAGCAACAGAGAAACGATCGCTCTGGAACGCTAGGAAATGACCAAACCTCGCCCTATCAAAGCTACAGCAGTCTCGACGGCATCCTCGAACACAAAGACATACTGTTAGATGACAGCTACTTCGACAAGAATTCTCAAAGCCTGGAAAAAGAGCTGAGCGCCGAGATTCAAATCCAGCGCTTAACAGCTCAGCTAACAGCAGCTTACAATCGAATTGCCGCCTTGGAAGAACAGTTGCTCTCCAAAAGAATGCACTCGCAACATCTAGGCGGGCCTAATTAAATATTGCTAGCGGGGATCGGGCATTAATCCAAAAACAAATACAAGTTGCGTTGATTTATGCTCGTCTATTTATAGAGTGATTTCATAGAGTTTTTTCGATCGCGCAATTAACAGGAAGAATACTGCATGAAAGCGAGATATTGTGTAGAAATAGGAATGCTATTTCTTTGGTGAACAAGATTTTTTTACAAACCGCAGAGGGCGCAGAGGACGCAGAGAGATAGAAGAAAGAGAAGAAAGAGAAGAAAGAGAGAAGTTCACAAATCCGGCATCGATTCTTATAACTATCTACTTAATGTTTAATCTCACAGCGCGAGGCTAAAGCTTCAACAGCGTGGAGGAGTTGAGTTGGAGTCCAATTTGCAGCTAGGCCACTGGCGATCGCACACGCACCCGCACCGACACCTTCTTTAACATAGCCGCGATCGTAAGCTTGCAGTTGCCCGTAGCGAGATCCAGCAAAACTTAGCTGCGCCGCCAACAGAGGCACACCGCCGATCTCATTAGCAAGTCCTACCGTGTCCCCTGTAGGGTCTTCGGCCACCCAGCGCGTAGTCCCCACCGCAACTTGTTCGGGACTCCATAGCAGAGCATATTCACGGGCTAAGGCTTGCATCAAAGCGTACACTGCCAGCATTTGCGTGCCCCCAGCCAGAAGCACCCCACAAGTCCGACTCGCGGCGATCGCCATTGCCGCCACCGCTATTTGCATCGGATCGCCCACTGCCGCTACCAATTCCAGGGGAGTCCTGTTTTGTCCGCCAATTTCCCACTCAGCATTATTGAGTCCCGCTGTCACCGCAGCCAATTTTTGAGCGTGATTGCAGCGAGGATGAGAACTATTAACTTTGCCCGCCGCTGCAATACCCAAACCCATTAACACGCCCAAAGCAGTAGTCGTTCCTCCAACTACGCACTCCCCTAAAATTAAATAGCTGCCATTAGTTTGAGCAGCCAATTTAGCTCCCCAAATTAATCCTTGTTCGAGCAAATGTTTGACTGTTTTTAGTTCTAAAGCATTCCCAGAAATCAGACACTTTGCGGGAGTGCCGCCCAAATCAATTGCAGGTACGGGAGGTGGGAGGGGCAAACCAGCATTAAATAGGTAAAGGGGAAGTTCCAAAGCTTCGACTACAGCGCGAGATATCAGTACCGGCGAGGCACCCGCTTCTAGGGGCGGCAAAGGATATTGGGGCGACGGTTGGGGGCCGTTATACAAAAATTCTGCATCGGCCAAACAAGTAAATTGTCGATCGTGCGGGGTTGCTCCTGCTGCTGAAATCCCCGGAATTAAGCCAGTAGCGGTAAATCCTAACACGCAGGCAAATATCGGTTTTTGTCCCCGATAGCGATCGAGCCACCGCTGCCCCTGTTCGATTTCTGTATAAATACCAATCATAAATTAGTCATTAGTCAGTAGTCATTAGTCAGTCATTAGACCTCTGCAATAATTATTGTGGAACAGGCATCTTGCCTGTTCAAGACTTGTTTTGCAGGAGAGGTCTATTAGTTATTAGTCATTAGTTATTTAGTAGCAATTAGCAATTAGCAATGCCCAATGCCCGATGCCCAATCACTACTCTTCATAATCGATCAAAACTTGCACCCAGCTTGGTGGCCGCGGAATTGGATTTCCCAAACGATCTAATAGCAGCAAAGCTACTAAATGCACTACAAATAAATAGACAATATTGTTAACCAAAATCATCCCAGCGGCGATCGCCCCAATAGTGTTCAAACTCGGTACATTAAGCCAGCCTAGCTTCACAAACACCCATTCCACCATCTCTGTTACCTGGGCCGTTACGTAAACCCAAAGATCTTGACCCACCAACGCTGACAGCAGCCAAAACCGAAAAAAGAAGCCTACAGTACCAATGAGAGCACCCACACTAATAGAGAGTGACCACCTCGCTTTGCGCCTCCAAAGTCCTCCCAGCGCAACTCCCATAATTCCAAAAGGCATCACGTATAAAATGCTCCGCGTCGGGCCCATCAGTACCGACAACAGCAAACCCGATACCAAAGCTGCCATCCAAGCTGCTCGGTTGCCCCAACGCAAGTAAACTAGGGCGATGGGTATCGGGAAAAAAACCCGCAGCAAAGGCCCCAACGGAAAGTAATAATTTACCAGCCAAATTAAGCTAGCGGTACTTGCCAAAAAAGCCGTTTCTACAAGCCTTAAAGGTGCTTCCCCAGAGGCGCGCCTCCCCGGATCTGGATTTGTGCGATCGCCAGCCATTGCTGAAATATCGGCGGTTTGCTGCTCGTTATTTGTACTGGGGGAACTACTCGAATTAGATGCAGCATCTGCTGACAAAAAATCACTCATCCGATTTTAGATTTTAGATTTTAGATTTTAGATTTTACGGGGATTGCGCCCGATACGGCTGATTCCCGATTTTCCGATTTTAGATTTTAGATTTTAGATTTTACGGGACTTGCGCCCGATACGGCTGATTCCCGGTTTCAGTGTTTGGATGCCTCGCCGCCAAATTTAATATTGCTCGCAGAAACCGGGTTTCGGTAGGAACGCAAGTCTTATTTTAGATGGATTTTCTCAGCAAAAATTTTCAGCAGCATTATTTTTCAATTTTGGCTTCCTGGATTACCAACACCGAACAAGATGCGTGGTGAACGACATAATTGCTGACGCTGCCGAGGAAAGCTTCTGTGAACCCCGTGCGGCCACGCCTCCCCAACACTATTAAATCTGCGCCCCAATTTTCGGCGGATTCACAGATACAATGCCCCGGATCGCCCTCCATTTTGCAGTCAAATTCCACCTGCAATCCTTTGTTTGCTGCAGCGTCGCAGTAATTTTTCAGCAAACCCGAAGCCTGTTTTACCTCCCTTTCCAGCCGCAAACGTTGAGCTTGATAAGCTTGATCCATTAACTCGACATTCATGCCCAAATCTACCGGAATTGGCACTGCCGTCTCCCCCATGGTGCTGACAGTAACGCAGTTCAATAGCATCACCTGGGCGCGATCGTTCAGAGCTAATTCTAAAGCTTGGGTGAAGACGCGGTGGCCCAGTTCAGAATCATCTAAGGCGGCGAAAATTTTCTTAAAACTCACAGCTTTACCTCCTGCGGGAAATCATTAATATCAGTTAGTTAACAGAGAGTGCTTTTGAATTAGATTCAATAAAAGCAAACTCTGATACTTCTAGACTAACAGACGCTCTAAGGCGTGCAGATCAGGAATGCACAAAACGTCACGTTCGCGCTGAATAGTTCCTTTTTTTTCCAGCTTGCTCAGCACTCGCGTTACTGTTTCGCGAGCCAGCCCGCTGAGGCTGCTCAATTCTCTGTGTGGCAGGTTGGGAATTTCTGTACCTCCTGTTTCCAGGATTTTTTTGCCTTGCCCCTCGGCCAAAAATAAGAGAATATCTGCTACTCGCGAGGTACTGTCGGACTCTCGCAAACGCAGGCGGCGGTTGACTTGTCGCAGGCGACGCGCCATCAGTTGAGCTAGGCGAATGCCTGCTAGCGGCTCGGTATGAATGAGCTGCACAAAATCCTGAGATGGCATATTGCCGATCAGTGTCGGGGCTAGGGTGATCACATCTGTCGATCGCGGTGCTTCTTCGATCGCGGCCATTTCCCCGAATAATTCTCCTTTCCCTAAAATATTCAGTGTTACTTCTTTTCCGTCTAGGTTGTAGGTGCGAATTTTCACCCAACCATCCAATATAAAATACACTGATGTCCCCCAGTCATTTTCGAGTAAAATCACTTGATTTGACGGATGACTGCGGGTAACGATGTGGACAGTTGCTCTCTCGATTACAGGATCGGGTAATCCTGCAAAAAAAGGAGTAGAAACTATCAATTGATTTATATTAGAATTCGGATCTCGGGTGTTAAAGCGGTCTTCCATGAGGCCATCATTTTAATTTATGCGCTTGAGCTGCGCTGGGCAGTTACAAATAGCTTGCAGCCGAGTCATTCGATTTGAGATTCAAGATTTGAGAAACAAGGATCTAAAATCGGAAATTTTACCTCTAAAGTTTTGCGGTCAAAGGCTCAATATGGTAATTAATAGCCTCAAGCTCTGATTGGGAGCTAGAAACTAAAGAATATACCATAATTTTTTAGATATATACCACTGAGCAAATTTTATTAACAAAATTTTAGCAATGTGGCAAACGACTGAGCCGATCGAATTACGTTTGAAAGCACTTCGCGAAGACAAGCTTAACACTGCTGAGAGATTTGTTGTCACTCTTGCCCTGCTGTCGAGAAGGCAGAATCCACGATCACAAGCCTGCAAGCACGTCAGACAGATCCCAAATCCGAGCAACTGCCCAGAACCTGGCAAATGTCAGCACGATCGGCAAAATCCACAGCCATTGCAAGCCTAAATACTGGCGCTCTTCCCGAGCCAAACCCACCCACTTCCCAGCAAACTTTTCTGCTACCCCAAGATTATTGTACCATTAGTATCTAGCCATGTATACAGATAAAAGGCTATAATAAAAGGTTACTCAAACGCAGTATACGGGGACAATCCCGAATCTCGGTCTCCCAAATCGCAAATTGTTTGAGGTTTTTTCCAAGTCGGCGAAAGAGCAAGAGACAGTGGCGCGCCACCATGCTAACGAAACTCGCGGTGACAGTGTGCGGCCCGCCCTTCAAGCGGGTGAAGGCAAAAGTTCGTCGGGATCGCAGCTATTCCGAGCACGAATCAGCCTCCGGGTAGGGAAACTCGCCCCTGAGCCGCAGAATTTGACAGCACTTGCAATTGATAGAAGCGGGCATTTGGTGCGGAAGTACCGGCTAACCTATGATAGGCAATAGAAGTTATCCGAAGACAAAAGGTTAATTAACTGTTGTCAGAAAATATTAGTGAATTATTGAGCGAAAGCATCCTGGATACAAGCCCCCGGATTCATCCGTCCAGAAATAAAAAACCTGTATCCGAGAAACTTGCCCCCCGAATTGATCCGTGCGGTCAATGCTTCAATCTAAAATCTAAAATCTAAAATCTAAAATCGATTGACTGACTCGCATTCAGATTATTCTATCTATTGGCATCGCTGCCGCCTGACCGAAAGCATCCAGGATACAAGCCCCCGGATTCATCCGTCCAGAAATAAAAAACCTGTATCCGATAAAGGAGCCCCCGAATTGATCCGTGAGGTCAATGCTTCAATCTAAAATCTAAAATCTAAAATCTAAAATCGATTGACTTCAGTCTTTTTTCGGTAAAGTTTCTCCCAAGCCGCATTCCCAGAGGTTCCGCCCTTGAATTCTCAGAAGTACAAAATTCAAGCACTGATTGCTGAGATAGACGAGGTACTCAGCAAGCCCGCACCCCGCTTGCCTTGGACGGGTTCTCTTGATACTGTCCACCAGCGCCAACTTTTAGAGCGAGTTCGCGCTTATCTGGTTTCCTCAGACTCAAAGCTAACGGCCCCAAAGGCCCCCGCCCGCCCAAATGTTCGCCCGCAACCAGTTCCAGTACCCAAAGTGCCTCTGCCCGCCCCTGGCCCCTCAGCAGCAGAGCAAATCATGCTTGCCGTAACCGGAGAAATTAGCCACCTGCGTTCAAGCCTGACAGGGCCGCTCCAAGAAGACATAGAAGCTCTGCGGCAAGAACAGCAAGCTCTAATTCAAGAAATCAAACAGCTAGAAGCAAAACGGCAGCAGCAACAATCCCTAGCTCAGCAACAAGCCAACCAACAGCAAATCATTACTGAATTCTTGCAGGTACTGACTGCCCGCTTGGAAGAAACCTTGACTAGCGATTTCTCCCAAATTCTAAGTTCCCTAGAAAATCAGTTATTGCAAAGCAGCGCAGTACCTTACTCTTTGGGCAGCGCACAATCAGAAGCATCGGCTCTTGAGGTAACACTTAACCGACGAACCTCAGAAGAACAACCGCTGCTGACGCCGGCTCAGAGGTTCGAGCAAATGCAACTTGTGCAATCTCGTGCTGACAGTCTGCTGATGAGTCTCGATTCTAGGATGGCTATCGTGTTCGAGGCTTTGCAAGCAAATCTGCAAAGCTATCAAGCTTCCTTGAGACAAGAACTCGAAAATATGTACGGTTTGAGCCAGCAGAGCGAGGCGATGTTCGCGGCTTTTCTCAACCACTTGGCCTCACAGTTGGGGCGAGAAGCGTCTTCCTACGTTCAACAGCCGATCGATTTAGCAAATAATCTCGAAACCGTCACCCCAAACGCAGCCGATCGATCTCCTGTCGCTCCCGCCCTTTCAAATACTGCAGAGACTCTGACAGGAGACTCGGTGCAGTCCAATCGCACCGGCGAATTCGGAGAACAAGACAGATTTCCCTACGCCGGTACAGAAATTTCTCCGCAATTTCGACAATTGAGGCGCGATCGCGATCGCATTCAAGCCCCAATTTTGCTCCCGGAGTTGGAAGACAATTTGTTGGGTTCTACACCCGAAACATCTAGAAATGCTACTCGGTTTCCTGGCGGCGAATCGGAAAATACGTTAACAGAAACAGACGAAGAGATTGAGGATTTGTATGCAAGTTTGTTCGCGGGAGAAGCGGTTCCTGAAGTAGAATTACAAGTCGAAAGTTTCCCGGTAGAGAATACTGTAATTGAAACCCAAAGTGAAGGTGTAGAATATCAAGCGGCGACGGAAAAGGAAACTGCCGACTCCCTAAAAATGACCGAAGATTTGTTTGTAAATCTGCTGGATGAAGGCGAATCTCTGGAAGAGATTTTAGTAGATGACGGTTCAGACTTTGTAATGGGGAATTATGTAGAGTCTCTAACTTTAGATAGTGCCGATTTATTTGAACCGCAAGTAACAACAGTACCTCAAGTTTCAGAACCACCAGCCTCAACCGCCGAGGTGCAACTTGACGCGGACGATCGAGAAAATCGAGAAACGGGTCAAAACCAAGGCGAGCAGTTGGGCGCTGCGATGCCTGAATCGCCACCTTTGCCGTTGAGAACACCTGTAGAAATTAGCCCTCACCGACCCAGTGCCACGCCCGCTGTAACAAGTGTCGGTGACTTTCAAACTGGCGAGTTCGACTCATCCTCGCAGCGGCTCGATGATGGCTACATCCAAGCTTCGGCGGACGAGGATTTGCTGCCGGTCGAGGAATTAGAAGATGACCTCGATCGAGCTTTAAATTTGGACAACAATACTCTGGAACTGTTGGAGACAGACCTCTACAATCTGGAGGGATTGGGAAATAGTAGCTTCGGGCGATCGAATTCCTCAGCCATTAACAGCTTGGATTTATCGGCGAGTTCCCCCGAAGGCATTGCAAACAATCCCTTTGCGGAGGCGGCAGAGGAAGAACTCGGCACGCTGGAGGATTTGTTCTCCGATGTGTTGGAACTCTCCTCTGATGATGAACCCTTTGTTTTGGAAGACGAACTTGAGGATGATTTGTTGGCGGAGGAAGAAGACTCGAATTTGACGCTAGACGAGATTTTGGCTAGTTTAACCGAGACCGATCGACCTTTGACTGATTCTCCCCCTCCAGAAACTGCCGAAACTAACGAACTGCGATCGAGTCCTCCAGAAAGTCAAAAAAAAAACCTAATTTCGACAGAGAGTAAAGCAGGAGTTGTTGAGGGGAAAACCGATTTTAGCGAGTTTGCCAGGACACAGCAGCAAGAGTCGGCTGGGCATTCTGCAGCAGGTGCGATCGCCCCATCCCCAGAACGCCAGAATTCTAGCTGGTATTTGGGGATTGATTTCGGTTCCAGTGGCCTGTCTGCGGCTTTGCTCGATCGTACCCGCGGCGAATTGCACCCGATTTACTGGGAAGCATCGCAGGCTGAGGCTTGGGCAGCAGACGCCAGTTGTCGGATTCCCTCGGCTGCGGTGCTGGCGAACACAGCCCCAGGAAGCCCAGGGTCAGAGGTGACAGTCAAGTCGGTGGGATTCCGACCCCAGGCTTTGCCTGCAGAAGAATTTTTACTGGAAAATTTTAAATTGCCTTTAAAGGTGGGCATTCCTTATCAGCGGGAGGCTGCTGGGATGTACGAACCGCTGTTGCAGTGGTCGCCCTTGCAGGCTTTTTCGATCGCCTTGCCGCTGCAATGTGTGCGGGCACTGCTGGCTACTTTGAATCCGAGTTTGCGGGGACAAAAATTATTTGACGGCGAGGGGGAAGTTTTGGATTCTGCACCAAGGGCGATTTGTGCAGGATTGCCAGTTTCTAATTTAATTTGTAGGGCTTCGGGACTGACGCCAGAAACTCTCGATGCGGCGCTTTTAGACTTGCAGGGTGTAATTTTGGGGACTCCTGCCGGCTGGTCGGATGTTTATATGTTTAATCTGCGGGAGGCGGTTTTGGGCGCGTCTCTGGTGGCTTCGAGTTCGCAAATTTTTGTGGTGGAAGATGCGATCGCCACTTTGCTTGCTGCTGTAACTCCTGTGAAAAATGGCATGGAAGTCGAGTCGTCAGCCGTGGATTCTGCTAAGGGCGGTGAAGAAGCTGCACCGCTGACTGTGAATGCTTCGTCTTTTAGCGGGGGAACTTTGATTTTGAATGCGGGGGCGGCGACGGTGGAATTAGCTTTAGTTGAGTTGCCGTCCAATCTTCAAGATTTAACTCGTGCTGATTTTACTTGCCACAGTTTTGCTTTTGCTGGCGATGCTTTCGATCAGGATATTATCTGTCAGTTGTTGGCTAAAAATGAAACTTGGGGAATGTCGATCGATTTGCCACGTCCGGGGCATCCAGATTTGCCTAGCCGCTATCAATTGCAGCAGCAGTTACAAGGTTCTGCTTTTGGCCTGCAATTGTTAGACGCGGCAAGACAAATAAAAGTTATTTTGCAACATCAAAAAAGTTTTGCTTTGGATATTGGTCAGCACCATTGGGATGTGAAGCGCAAAGATTTGGAAAGTCTCGTTTTAGTGCCTTTTGTGCAGCAGTTGAACCGTGAATTGAATGCTTTGCTCAGCCGCGCGGGAATGTCGCCGGCGGGGATTAATCAGGCGATTTGTGCGGGGGGTATGGGTGCTTGGCCTGCGATCGCCCGCTGGTTGCGGCAGAAGCTGCCGAATGCGATCGTGGTTCAAGACCAGGAATTGCAGGGCGATCGAGATATTTTTGAGATTCACAATTCTGCATTAAATTCTGTATCTCAAAGTACAAATTTTCCCCAAAAAATTGGTCGAGTTGCCTGCGGGTTGGCGAGTTTGGCTCTCTATCCTCACATTTTGGATGTGTCGCAGCAGCAGTACAGCGACTTTTTTCTGCTGTGGGAATTAATGAAGGTTTTGGGCGGGGAAACTTTGAACTTTCAGGAAATTTTGCAGTTGTTGGAACGCCAGGGCGTGAATACCCGCACCTGCGAACCCCGGATTTTGCGGATTTTGGAAGGAAATTTGCCGGCGGGACTTGTGCCTGCGGAGGAAGATTTCATGCTGTTGGCCGAGGAGTCGAGGCAAAATCCTGATTGGGAAGAAATTTTGGCTGAGCCACTTTTCTTTGAAGATGTCTCACGGGGTTATCGGTTGAATCTCGAACACGCCTTTGTGGTTCGCAAATATTTAGGCAAACTCGCCTCTAGCAGCCAGCAAAAATTGTTAGAGCCGCTAACACTTGCTTGGGATGTTCGCACAGATATTTATCGCTAAAGGGCAAAAAACCCGGTTTCTCAGTAGTATCCTCCCTGTCTTCCGGGAAGAGTCCTAGTCGAAACCAGGTTTTTTTGCGTCCAGGACTAACTTTTTTCTGTAAATTTACGTAAGTTTACAGAAATTTTATACGTTTTTAGAAGAAATACACAGAAACTTTATAAAAGTGTGGTTGCTTTTTAAAGATTGTGCAAAGCTCAGTATTTGAGGTTATGCAGATTTGGCGAGACTAATAAGATGGACGTGAGATGTCGTTAAAGTTGAGACAAATCATATGAAATTTCCGATGGGTGCCTCGTCGAAATCATCATTATCAGAAATGCTGTCCTTATTTTTTCAAGAATCTACTTACAAAGTCTGTGTATCAAAACACCATCATCACCGATCCGTAACGAGCAAGGTAAAGCGGGCGATCGATATTTTGGGCTCGCTGCTGGGACTGGCAATTGCGGCAGTGGTGGCGGTGCCGGTGGCAGTGGCAATGCTGTTGGACGATCGGGGCCCGCTGCTTTACAGTCAAGTCCGCTGCAGCTTCAAAGGGCGACATTTCAGAATATGGAAATTTCGATCGATGGTTGTGGATGCAGAAAAGCTCAAACATCTAGTTAGCAACCAAGCCAAGGGTCACATTTTTAAGAATGAAAATGACCCGCGAATTACCCGCGTCGGCCGCTTCTTGCGGTGCACGAGTTTGGACGAGTTGCCTCAATTCTGGAACGTGTTAGTCGGCGACATGAGTTTGGTGGGAACTCGACCGCCCACTCCTGATGAAGTTGCTGCCTATGACGATTTTCACTGGCAACGTTTAAATGTCAAACCCGGGCTGACTGGGGAGTGGCAAGTCCACGGACGGTCTAGAGTTAAAGACTTTAACGATATTGTGCAGATGGATCTCGACTATCAGGGCAAGTGGTCTGTTATTTACGACATCACTCTGATTTGCAAAACAATTTTGGTTGTCTTGAGTAAAAAAGGTGCGTGTTAATAGACTTGCTGTTTTGGGTTGTTTTTTAATTTTAAATTTTAGGAAAAAACACGGGATGAAATAGTTGGAAATGGATTAAATATATGTTAATAGAATTAGCGATTGGTGACGCTTACGGTGCGGGTTTTGAATTTGTTGACTACCAGACGATCGAATTGTACAACAATCTCAACGGCTACATCAAGCATCCCCGTCACGACATCCCGCCTGGATGTTACACAGACGATACGCAGATGAGTTTAGCCGTCGCAGAAGCTATCGTCAGCCGAGAACCTTGGACGCCTGAACTTTTAGCCAGCAAATTTGTTGCAGCTTTTCATCGCGATCGGCGATTTGGTTATGCTGGCAAAATGTACAATTTTTTGCTACAAGTTCAAGACGGAAAAGAATTCTTAGAAAAAATTCACTCCGCTAGCGATAAAAGCGGATCGGCGATGCGAGCAGGCCCCATTGGCATTTTTCCGACTGTTGAAAAAGTCATCGAAAATGCTACCATGCAAGCTGCAATTACCCACAATACTCCTGATGGCATTAATGCAGCTATAGCGGCCGCTTTGATGTCCCATTACTTTATTTATCAGCTAGGTTTAAAGAAGAATTTGGGAAATTTTCTAGAAAAGCACGTCCCTGGGGAATGGTCGATACCTTGGCAAGGAGAAGTCAGCACTAAAGGTTTGGTCTGTGTTAGAGCAGCTATTACTGCGGTCATGCTCCATGATAGTATGAGCAAACTGCTCCAAGCTTGCATTGCCTTTTCGGGAGATGTCGATACAGTAGCAACTATTGCTTTAGCTGCTGGTTCCTGTAGCAGTGAAATTGCCCAAGACCTGCCAGAAAATCTGGTACAAGGATTAGAAAATCTCTCTTACGGCCGAGATTATATCATAGAACTAGATCGACAGTTAATGAATTGCGCGATCGACTTCTGACTTCTTCCTGAGATAGGTTACATCTGTTAAATCCCTTATACTGTTTCGTTGCCGAACTTCTTTCTATAGCGCGTCGCGTGAGAACCCCGGTCTTTCCTGCAGGGTATGAAACGCACTCGCAACCTTTAGGTTGCGAGTAATCTGTGCTATAGTTTTTAACAATGTGGAACAAGTAGGCGTATCAACTACGTGTTGAACCATTCCTAGGACGGTGAGATTCCGGGCAGTAAGACACCCTCAACATCTTTGTTTGAGAAAGACTATGGCACAGCCAAGCAGCGCAGGATGGGGAGCGTACCGAACTGGCTAGTGTTGAAAAGTGCGAACGAAAGCATAAGGCAAAAAGTAAGCGTAATTGCAACACCAAAAGGTAGTTGTTTTGAACGTCTAGATGTGCCTTGACAGCGCATTTAAGAGTGTTAAAGCTTCTTAAGAATCTCCGCACCTTCAGGTCGGAGAGTGTCAATAGGATTAAGACCAAGTGTCACAAATAGGGTTAAATTTTAGGTATGTAGTTGCGCTTGGGCGGTCTTTCCTAAGCTAAGAGCGCTAAAGCGCAACTACATACCTTTGTTTGATTGTCCAGTTGGCCTTAGTCTTATCTATTATGAATTTGCCTAATTTGATTACTTTTTCTCGCTTGCTGGGAGTGCCTTTTCTGCTCTACGGTTTGTACGACCCAAGCGCGCAAAGCCGCTGGATTTGCACCGCGATTTTTGTGGTAGCTGCGGCTACTGATTGGCTGGACGGCTATTTGGCTAGGAAGCTGAATCAAATTACCGATTTGGGTAAGTTTCTCGATCCTTTGGTGGATAAATTGTTGGTGCTCGCGCCGCTTTTAGTGTTGATTGAGTTGGGGAAAGTGCCGGCTTGGGCAGTGTTTTTAATTTTGGGCAGGGAGTTGACAATTGCGGGGTGGCGTGTTAATAAAACTACGATTTCGGGAGCTAATATTTGGGGGAAGTTGAAGACGGTAAGTCAAATTGTGGCGATCGCGCTTTTAATTGCTCCTCTGTCTGAAGCGTGGAATTTTCCCGCATTAATTGCTTTTTGGGTTTCTGTGGCTTTAACTTTGATTTCGGGTGCTATTTATCTGTGGCCGGAAAAGAATGCTGAGGACAAGTAATATCAATTCCGGTTGCACTCATACCGGAATTGTTGACTGTTGACTATTTGAACAATGCCGATGCAAGCGAAAGCGATATAAAGGGGAGAAAGTTAATTGTTTTAATGCAAGTTTGCATTTCTATGTGGAGACAAGAGAGGCGATCGAATTTTAGTAAATATCAGGACAATCGCCTAAAATTCCCATTAAACTAAGCCGAAATTAAGCGAGCTTTCGGTTGAGGAATATAACGCCCTAATTCCTGAGCCGTCTCAATCCACTCCTGCATAATAATCTCGATATTTTGTAGTGCTTCTTGATAAGTTTCGCCATCCGCAGCGCATCCGGGTAATTCCGGCACTTCGGCAATAAATGCTTGGTCTTCTTGACTCCAGTAGAGGATAATTTCATAGCGAAGCATCGTTTTCACCTCCTAGTTGGTGTTTGAGAATTACCTCACGAATTTGCCTGACTTGATAGGCTTTGGCTTGCGAGCCTTTGGGTTGAAGATTTAGGATTTCTTCAACACCATCTTTAGCAAATATGTGGTGACTGCCACGAATCCGTTCCTCAAAGCCGAGTCTGCGTAAAAGTTGGCAAAGTTGAGCAAAGGGTATATTGGCGTCGGAATTACCAAGTAAGATTTTAGCTAGCAGTTTGTCTGGTTGACTCACGCTCTGTCCAAGTTATCAGTTATTTTATCAAAAATTTGGGTTTAAAACCCTGTCCTTCTAGGACGGCTTTAATTTCTTAAAACTTCTTTCAAAAAGTCCAGTAAGTTCTTATATTTGTGATATACTATAAAAGTCAAGGTTTAATTCCTTTACCATCGTGAAACAGTTAAGACACACTTTTAGGTATAAACCGGGGGACGCAGAGCAGCGAAAACTCTTTAAACAGCTAGAGGTTGAATTAAACCTTAAACCAGTTAAAACAAACTATTCTTTTAGGATTGTTAAGTAGGGTAGGGCATACCCAAACTCTAGGTAAATATCCTAGTACGCTTTTGGAGATAGACCCGCTGGGGTGGCTGCGAATCAGGCTCGTTAATTGGTAGTTTTCTACGGTTAAAAGGTCTGAATATTGCCGAAAGGACGCAACACTTAAAGGTTAGTCGCTGAATTAAGAATCCTCGCACCTTTAGGTCGGGGAGTGTCAAGATGACATATTTCTGAGTTGGCGATCGAAAGTCATTCGTCAGAAATCAGAAGCCAGAATCAAAAATTCTGACGAATGACAAATTCCTTAATAATGAGTCCCTGATTTCCGGTAGTGCACCGCTGTCACGCCGTCATTATTGAGCAAATGACCGTTTTCAATCGCCGCATAAACTACCCAGTGATCGCCACATTCCATCCGACTTATCACTTGGCATTCCAGATAAGCTAGAGCATCAGTCAACACCGGACAGCCGTTGCTAGCTTCCATTGTTTCGACTCCCGCAAATCTGTCTTCTCCCGGAGCAAAGTTTTTCATGAAATACTTCCGCAACTGTCGCCCTTCGGCTAAGATATTCAGCACAAACTTATCTCCGGCGTACATCAAAGCTTCGATCGATCGATCTTTGGCCACCGCAATCGTCACACCGGGCGGATTAAATGTTGCTTGCGACACCCACGAAGCCAGCATCGCACTGGCTACCTCCCCCCGCTTCGCCGAGAGTACGCACAGCGAACCAACCAATCTCCCTACTGCTTGTTCAGTGCGATCGCTCCCCGCTGCTAACTGCGGTTTCGGTGCCCGCAATTTTTGCGATCGAATCAAAGCTTGAGCAAAATCCGTTCCCGCTTCTTTGCACTCGTGAATCGTCGCCGCCGTCGGCTTAAATTTGGCTCGAATCGGCTCAAATCCAATTCGATAGCCAGCATCTTTCAGCTTGTTTTCCACTAAGTCGATCGCCTCTCCACTCCAGCCAAAAGAACCGAAAACCCCCGCTAATTTGCTCTTAGTTGCGGTTGATAAAACTATTCCCAAAGCAGTTTGAATTTGCGTCGGAGCGTGTCCTGCTAGCGTGGGAGTTCCGATGATAAATCCCGCGCATTTTTCGATCGCCTCTTTAATTTCTCCCGGTTCGGCAAATTCGCAGTTGATAGTTTCCACCGCAACGCCGGCTTTAGTAATTCCTTTGGCGATCGCCTGCGCTAAAGTAGCCGTATTTCCGTAAGCCGAAGCATAAATCAAAGCAACTGTCAAGTCTTTTGAATTTTGTTGCTGGCTCCATTCCCGATACAAATTGCTCAGTTCATTAAGGCCGTAACGGACGATCGGGCCGTGACCGGGAGCATAAAATGCTGCTGGTAAATCGGCGAATTTATCCATTGCGGCCAGCACTTGTTTTGCCTGAGATGCGTGCAGGGAATCGTAATAATAGCGCCGATCTTCGCTGTAAACGCTCCACCCTTCATCGAATACTTGGTCGCCGCAAACGTGAGCTCCAAATAGTTTGTCAGTGAACACGATTCGAGTGTGCGGATCGTAGGTGCAAAGTTGATCGGGCCAACGGGGAGTCGGAGTCGCGATGAATTTTAAGGCGTGACCTTTTCCTAAATTGAGAGTTTCTTCTCCCCGAACGATCATAATGTTTAATTCTTGGTCGGGAAAAGCGGCTCGTAAACTAATTGCCGCTGGATTCGTGCAAACCAAAGCTACTTCAGGAGCTACTTCTAACAGAGCTTTAATCGTGGTTGCTCTGTTAGCATTGAAATGCCCCAAAATTATGTAATCCAGCTTTGTCAAGTCCACCCGTTGCTGCAAAAAATCCAGGTAATTTTCAGTAAAAGATTCCCCAGGCGGGTCGAACAAAGCAGTTTTGTCAGCTTGAATAATATAGCTATTTGCTGTCGTACCCTTTTGCAGCGAATACTCGACTTCAAATTTGAGTCTGTCCCAAGTGCGCGATCGCACAATAAAAGTATCGAGTGCGATCGGGATAAACTGCACGTCGCGGGGTTTGGCATCCGATGCGAGTCTAGGAGTCAAAGTGTTAGTCATGTATTGCACCTATGAGAAACTGAACTACAGAACTTCTTTTGATTTCGTGCCAAAACTTGGTATCTACAATGTCAAACCTTGCACCTCGACCCTGTAAATTTGTATCCAGGTCAGTCAGAAATTCCCTGGTTTTCAAATCATCCCCAATTTGGATAAAGCTCACTCCAATTTCTTCATCTTTCTCTATTTTATTTGCTGCACTTACAATAATTTCAGCGACAGCAGCGGTATTTTCTGGTTTTTGATCTAGAACTGCAACAATTATTGCTCCGTTCTTCCCTTTGGCATTTGGTTTGCTGGCGAAATAATCACTAAAAGTTGCTTTCAGAGCTTCTTCCAAATTAGTTGCAGTCGGGTTTGCTGAATCCTGTTCCGTATTTTGTCGCTGCAAAATTTCAGCTAACCGGGCAACATTTGAATTTTTATACTTCCACATAGGAGTAGAAGCTTCGTAAAGGGTGATGCCGTCGCTGTCAAATTCCTGACATTTTTTTGCTAAGTCAATTAGAGATGCCTGTGCTTCTACCCACTCCTCGTACCAAGGATGGTGAGGGTCTCTGCTGGCATCGCTTCGGGCAATAATAATTGTGTAATCTCGGTCTTCTAAAAGATTGGCAGGCATTGGCAATTCCCCTAGTTAAAATGGAGTCTAAATGACAACAGTTTGCCCGGTTTGCTGCTGGTGGCGCACCCAACACCCAGAACCCGGTAAGGTGCGCCACCAGCACCCAAAGTTGAGAGTTTTTGCGTAGCCAGTTGTGTCCTGGACTGTAATTGTAGGGTGCGTCAGTAGATAGTCGGTGATGAAGTCGAATAAAACATCGGCTGACGCACCTTACTAATACGTTTGGGGTGTGTTGACTGAGACAGTCAATCAATATTTCCTTGAATTTCCCTCTTGCTTCTGACAACTGCCAACAGTCAACAGTCAACTGACAAGAGTCAACTGACAAGAGTCAACTGTCAACCCTCAACTGACTTCCTAATAATGATTTCCGACTTTTCGGTGGTGAACTGCAGGCAGTGCATCGGGATTGGAGACGCGGCCACTATCGACGATCGCATATACGATATGATGATCCGAAAGTTCCATCCGGCTGACTACTTCGCACTCCATGTACGCCAAAGCATCTGTCAAAATCGGAGAACCGTTGGTAGCAGGTTGAGTTTTAACTCCAGCAAATCGATCTGCACCAGGAGCAAAACGCTTTAAAAAGTGCCTCATCAAGGTTTGATAATTGCCTTCTTCGAGCACGTTGAGAACAAATTTATCTCCCGCGTGCATCATCGATTCAATCGCCCGATCCTTCGCAACTGCTATTGTTAAACCCAGCGGTTTAAAGCTAGCTTGCGTTACCCAAGAAGCTAGCATCGCACCGCTAACCTCACCTTTTTGAGCGGTAATGATGTACAGTCCGCCGCTGATTCGTCCCAAAGCTTTATCGAGGTCGCTGTCGAGGGATTTCATCTGTTTGACAGCCTTGTCCCGCGTCAGCCACTGTCCCAAGTCGGTGCCGGCTTCGTCGCAAAGTTGATAACTCGCTTCTGTCGGTGATTCTTTAATTAAAATGTTGGGAAATGCTTCTTTTAAACCCAACTCTTTGAACTTGTTTCTCAGCGGGTAAATAGATACGTCATCCCCGCCGCCGGATTCGCACAAACCGAAAGATTGTTTGTTGTTAGCTGCAACTAAAATTGTGTTGATTGCGGCTTCGGCATTGACAGCAGCAGTACCGCCACTAGGTGGCGAACAAATTACGATGCCGGCAGCATTACCGACAAGTTCAGCAACTTCTTGCAAGTCGGCGATTCTCAAATCCATCATTTCCACGGCGACACCGGTTTTGGTGATACCGTGGGCGATCGCTTGGCTGAGTCGATCGCTAAATCCGTAATCGGAAGTGTAAAATACCGCTACAGTGGTTTCTGCCTTAGCTTGCGCTTGGCTCCACTTTTTGTAGCGCCCGGTAAGTTCCACTACGTTGTGCCGCAGCAGAGGCCCGTGACCGGTCGCAACTGTACCGATTTCTCCCAATTCTGCCATCCGCTTCATCGCAGCGAGTACCGATCGAGCATTGGGAGCCATCAAACACTCATAATAAAAGTGGTAATCTTCCTCAACTGCTGCTAAATCGTCATCGAAGGTGCTGTCAGAACAGTAGTGCATCCCGAAAGCATCGCAGGTGAACAGCACTTGAGTTTTGCTGTCGTAGCTGAAAATAGTATCGGGCCAGTGCAAGTTCGGCGCCGATACAAATTCGATAATGTGGCCGTTTCCTAAATCTAGTTTGTCCCCGTTTTTTACTACCAATCGCTCAAATGGTTGGTGTACAAGGTTTTCTAAAAATTGAATTGCTACTTTCGCCCCCACGACAATCGCTTGGGGTGCCAGCGCCAACACGTCTTTGACTAAACCGCTGTGGTCTGGTTCGGTGTGGCTGATAATTAGATAGTCAATCTCTTTGGGGTCAATTTCGCCCGTCAGAGTTTCCATGTATTGCTGGCGAAACTTCTCGTGCGAGGTATCGACGAGGGCGGTTTTTTCACCGCGAATGATGAATGAGTTGTAAGTTGTACCGTTTTTGAGTCCGAATTCGATGTCAAAGCGGTCTCTATCCCAGTCCAGGCATCGAATTGCCGTTGTGTCAGAGGCAATTTCGACTTTTTCCACCGTCAATCTGCGTTGGACTCGTTCAGTCAGCGCTACCATCAGTGCCTCCTTGTCTTTTACCCATTACCTTATTGTCTTCATTCTGACACGTTTTTTTTGTAAATCTTTATAAATTTTCTTATGAGGCTGTTAAGTATCCCAAAATTTATGGCATAAGGCAGTTCGGCAACGCGCACTGAATCGGGATGTAACGGATTTGAGGAAGAAGGAAAATTCAATAAAATCAATTTTGAGTCTATAAATAGTTGACAAAAAACATAACTGTGTGGTATTACAACTGAGTTGTATCGGTTGAGCGATCGCCTCTTTAGAAGACTATAAGTCAAATGCGATTCTCGATCGCGTGGCGATTTGGATTAGGGACAATAACTCGGCATTTAAGTCAACCTAATCAAACATAAAACGCGATCGGGCTCTCTTATCCCCGATTTCTTTAACCAGTCGGGGATTTGAGGATAATGATAGAATCAAAAAATTCTCAATCCACAAGCAACAATCGACTCATTGATGTAAAGCTATGTCTGAAAGTTCCTTTGAGAAAACTAATTTGAGTTGGCAATTAGGACAGTTGCAACAGCGAGTAGAGGAGTGGTGGGAACTAAAATATGCCCAAAATATAGCGAATGTGAAATTGCCATCTTTGTTTGATTCCCCCATCTTGGGCAGGGCTGTTTCATTCTCTTGTAGGGGCTGCCCCCCGTGGCAGCCCCATGTCTGAAACGCCTCTGAAATCGTCTGTGGGGGGGTAGGCATCTTGGCACTACAATAGTCAGGGCGATTTTCATGAGCATGAAACCGCCCTGACTATTGCTGGCCATGAACCACCAAGCAAGCTGGAATCCTGTAGCCCGATACCACATCTGTTGAGACCACCACCAATAGTAGCGTTGGTGATATCGTTGTTCTCAATATCGGTATGGCCACCTGGCAAGCGAATCCCATCTTGCCTAACATTGCTAACTTTGTTATTGTCGATCGCACTAGCCGAACGAAAGTCAGTAATTGGATCGGCGACAATGCTTGCTGCACTTAAGCTAGCGAAGATTTTACCCGCGTACCTCACTTTCTTGAAAAAAGCTGTAGTGAGGAATCAGACTGATAAAAAGCATTTAACTACTTGCGGGACATATTAGTAGAGCAAGGATTCCTCGCCCTACTAACAGCCTTAGATGAGAGTGATACTTGTTGCCGCTGTACTGCCGAAACTGTAGCCCGCAGTGGGGTTAGTAAGACCTAAGCGCACAGTCCCATTATTGGTACTAAATGGGTTGTCTTGAAGAGTAAAGGTTTGGCTGAGTTGGCCGTCGGCGAAGGACAACGTGCCGCCAGTGGAGCCGCCCGGGCTAAGCAGGTAGTCGATACCAAATACAGGTGCAGGGCCGCTGCCTGGAGTACCCGCCAGAATAATATAATCAATTGATGCTGCACCTAAGCCGCTTGAGCGGGTAACTGTAACCGTTGTGCCGCCCCCCTGAGTGGCGATCGTGCCGTAATCAGACGCACTATACTGGAAGACATTGCCAGATGCACCGCCGCTACCGTCAATAATGTCTAGTCTTGCTGTTGACGGAGTGCCGACGGGGCCGTTGTTGAGAAATAGGTTAACAGTCTCAGTCATTTCAGGCACAGTATCAGGATTGACAAAGATGCTGAACGTCTTGGAAGTTTCCCCAGGGCCAAAGTTGAGTACACCAGCACTAGAGGAATAATCAACCGCAGTTCCAGTTGATAGGGCGGTGCCGTCAAGAGTACTGTAGCTAATCGTTGCAGTCCCCGTATTAGAGCCGATGCGATTGACTGTCACCGTAGCAAAGCCAGATGATTCCTGAGTGCTGAAAGTAGCCGCACTAAAAACAAACTGGGTTGCTGTTGATGTTGGTGGAGTCGGAGTCGGTGTCGGAGTCGGCGCAACATTATTAATCGTCAAGATTGCCGGATTGCTGCCCACATTACCACCGCTGAGTACCAAGTTCACCGTTTCCGGCCCTTCAGCAATCGCATCAGTCAACGCTGGGACAGTAAAACTTGCGCTATTTTGCCCAGCCGCAAAGTTCAGCGAACCAGCCGCCACCGTGTAGTCAGGCGCAGTGCCACTAGAAGTAGCCGAACCGTCAACAGTAGCGTAGTTAATCGATGCAGCCGCCGTACCACCCGTGCGAGTAACGTTAATCGTAGCCACGCCGCCTTCATTCACTGTGTAACTTCCTTGCTCGAACTGGAAGATACTTGCAGGCGTTGGCGTTGGCGTTGGCGTCGGCGTCGGCGTCGGCGTCACATCATTGCCTTGATATTGAATACTCCGCACTAGATAGTCGGAACTATCGTTTTTGAAGGAGGTGCCGAGGTAGGCAGCGGTGGGGCTATCGTAGGCTTTGGCGGAGAACCGCAGTTCGTCAAAAGCGACGCTAGTGGAATTTGATTCTACCTTGAATTCGAGATTGCCATCGGTACGATCGGCAATAAAAGTCACTCCATTTGAAGACACAGAGAGCGGTTTGGGAGTGATCGGAGCGTTGAGGCGAGTAATCGTAAAATTGGTAGCCGGTACCACAACCCCATTATTGAAGATTTGCAGCAAACCAACTTCATTGCCTTGATCGCCCACTCCAGGAGCTGTTTTGACGCTCAATGCACTCACGCCGATCGTGGCGCTAGTGATGTCTTTGTTATCTGCCCATTTCACCTTCAGCGCTTGAGATTGATTGGTGTTGGGGTCATAGTTGATTTCCGCCCGAATTTTAGTGGCGTCGGTAAACCAACCACCATAAGAGCCTATGACACCAATACCAGGGACAGCGCCGTAGCTCAACCCGCTTTTAGGGGTTTCGTTCGTTGCTAACGTGAGGTTGCTGATGGGAGTAGGGTTAGTGTAGTTCGTTTCAAAGCCATCAAAAGCTATCCCAGACAGTTGGATGCCTTGATTCTGGGCGGCAGTAGGCCATTGTGTAATTAGGTCACTGACATTGCTGTAATTAGTGGTTGTACCCAAAGAACCAGTGATTGAAGTAGCCATAGCTTCTCTTTTGATGATGAGTAATTAAGGATTAGAAGTGACGGAAAACCAGAGGTTGGGCTTTCTTGATAGCGATCGGTCACTGCCAGAAAAATTTCGTCCTAAGTACGTAGTACGTGCAGGTAAATCAAGTAAAAACGCTTAGGCTGCCCCAATGCTTGCCCAATAAGCAGTTGAATGCTTTATTGCCCCTGCGTGATTAAATGTTGAGTGTAATTATTACTTGCACATACTACTTATACAGATGCTTATTCTTTACTTTCATCATCAATAACTTTGATCCGGAAGATTTTCCGATAATTTTTTCACCCCTCTAAAAAGTGGGTTTTCCACATCTGTAGAGGAGAGCTTAAATCCCAGACTCCGCACCCCCAATCGACAGCCTACAGTGCTTCCGGGGAAAAAAGTGAATCAGGACAGACAACAGTGAGTATAAATACTCCCAAATTTATATCTCTAAGCATAAGCCAGTTGGGAATTCCTGAAAATTGAGGTTCGGGCATAAGTTAAATCTGATTTCATTAAAAATGCGATCGGTAAAAACCAAGTTTATTGCCGATCCGTAACGTGATTGACGATCGCTAAAAGATGTCAAATGTGTTCTACCAATGCACGGGCATAGGCCATAGGGAAATGGGGATGGGCCATGGGGCATGGGTGATTAATCTGACTCAAGCAGGAATTATGCACTTACCCTCTGATTTGTCAGCGGCAACTCTACAATAAACTCAGTTCCTTCGCCAACCTGACTGACGCAGCTCAGCTTACCACCATGAGCTTGAACAATTACCTGATAGCACACTGAAAGTCCCAAACCAGTGCCTTTCCCCACAGGTTTAGTAGTAAAAAATGGGTCAAAAATCTTGTCTTGAATTTCTGTAGGAATGCCAGATCCCGTGTCGCGGACAGAGATTGTTACCCAGTCAGGGTCGCTTTGCCAACTGCGGATAGTTAATTCCCCCGGTTTGCTCGTAGACTGGAGCGCATCTAAAGCATTGTCAATCAAATTATAAAATACTTGGTTGATTTGACTGGCATGACATTGGACGGGTGGCAAACTGCCGTATTGCTTGTCTATTTTGATATGGGTTTTTAGCTTATTTTGCAGCATCAAGAAACTGCTTTCTAAACCTTCATTCAAATCTACTGGTTTTAATTCAGCTTGGTCTAAACGAGAAAAATTTCGCAGCGTCATCACGATCGAGCGAATCCTCCCGCTGCCTTCCCGCATTGAATTGAGCAGTTTACCAAAGTCTTCTCGAATGTAATCGAGTTCTAGTTCTTCATTGATTCTGACAATTGCCTCTGCTGCTTCCGGGCAGGCATTTCCGGCCTGTTCTAGAGCTTCGTTCAAGGCTTTAAAATATTCTTTAGCGTGAAACAAGTTAGCGTGGATAAAATTGTTGGCGTTGTTAATTTCATGAGCAATTCCCGCTACCATTTGCCCCAAACCTGACATTTTTTCGCTTTGAATCAATTGCTGCTGTGCCGATCGCAATTCTTCTAACGCAGCCTGCAACTGCTGGGTTTGAGCTTGAGATTTTACCGCAGCATCTTGGACTTGGCTATAAAGTTCTGCTTGCTGAATGGCGATCGCCATTTGGTTGGCGATCTGGGATAGCAACTCCATTTCTTGCCGCTGCCAATTGCGGGTATCCCGGCACTCGTGGGCAATCAGCAAACCCCACAGCCTACCGGGAAATTTAGGATTATAGCTTCCGGCTGTGTCGGGGGTATTTTCTTCAGTTCTTGATGTAACAATTGGCACAATCAGATTAGCTTTTACCTGCAAACTATCTAAGAAATCGACGTGACAAGGCTCTAAACCAGCATTAAAAATATCATTAATTGCTTTGACTCGCCCTTGCTGGTAAAGATCGGCGTAATCTCCCCGGAAACACTTATCAGCCCCCATATCTCCTAAAATTGAAGGCCAAGGAACCGTCATGTTTTCAACAACAACTTTTCCTTGCCAGTTGTCTTGAAACTGATAGATAATTACTCGATCGCACTGCAACATTTGGCGGACTTCCCTCACCGCTGTTTCCAGGATAGTTTCCAGATCCAGGGTACTGCGAATTTGGTTGCCGATCAGCCGTAGCAGCGATTCTCGTTCGGCTTGGCGCCTGGTTTTGCTATAGAGTTTGGCTTGATTGATCGCGATCGCCAATTGCGATGCTACCCCTTCTAAAAGCTGCCTTTCCCAATCAGTCCATTCCCGTTCGCGATCGCACTGATGCAAGCCAATTATCCCATTCACATCACCTTGATAGCGAGTAGCTACTGCCAGCATTGACTTAATCTCCAAAGCTTCGGCAATTTTTCGGGTTTGTGGGTTCAATCCGGGAAAATCCAGAAACTTCGTCAATGCTAGCGACTCTTGCTGGGATACGACGGCAGCCAAATGCGGGTTGTCAGTAATCGGTACTTTCATGCCCAGTTGGATCGGATAATCCCCCGCGTTGTACTCTCCCCGCGTGACTAAAGTTTTTTCTGTATTTGATTCTTTGACTAAAATGCTCACGCGACTGCACTGTAATGCTTGCCCCAGCAATCTGCAGGCTGATGTCAAAATTTCTTCTATGTCAAGTGTACTGCGAATTTCGTTATTAATTTGGTTCAGCAAGTTTGATAGCTGAACTTGCTGCTGCATCTGCACAATTAGGGCTTTTTGTTGGTCTACTTCTGGCAGCGAAAGACTTTCTTCCTGCCTCCAGCTTTCAGATTCAGGCAACCGCGAAGTTACTCTTTGCCAGGGGTTTTCGTGTTCTTGTATTTTTAAAGACATATTTACTCAGGAGTTGTACAGTATTTTGATTGAGTCTGGTTTTTTAAACCTATGCTTACCCCGCCAACAGCCCCATCGCAGCTACCAGGACTTTTGGAATATCTTAAGACATTATAAAGGATGCCGCCTGAGCAAAGCAATTATTTGCTTTACAAATATTTATATTTAGCAAGTATGCCCTCTGCCGCCCACAATACTAATTGGCGCGCGGCATGGAACTTGGTCAGATGTCAAATAGAGTTAACCGCCCGGCTAAGCGAACAAAATTAATCTAAAATCTATCTTTAGTTTAATGTTTGCGCGCGATCGATCAACATGGAAAACTCAATTGCCGACAATTTTAGTTCGCCAGCAAGCACCGACAACATTACTTCTGGATTGACAGGTAAAGGCCAGATTAAAATAGCTTTAGCGATCGGCAATTCCCGGCTGCACTGGGGATTATTTGTGGGCAAAACCCTGGAGAAAACATGGGATACAGAGCATCTCAATGCTGATGCTGTTTCCCGGCTCTCGGAGGAGGAAAAAGCAGAATATTTGGTGCAAATAGTAATGAGGTCGATCGAGGAAATATCTTCTCAAAATCTCCTTTGTCTTCCTGCTACTCCCGCTTTTTCTAATCCTCACACACTTTCTTTAGTGCCGCTGCCTCTAATTTTGGCATCAGTAGTTACCCAGCAAACAGCAATTTGGCAGAGTTATCCTGATGTCCGAATTATTACTTTAGACCAGTTGCCGATCGGGGGACTCTATCCTACCCTGGGAATTGACAGAGCTTTGGCTGTACTGGGCGCTGGCAACCAATTGGGTTGGCCAGTTTTACTTATAGATGCTGGTACAGCTTTAACATTTACTGGGGCTGATGTCAATAGGTATTTAGTTGGGGGCGCAATCTTACCAGGTTTGGGTTTGCAGTTATCGTCGCTAGGTAAAAAAACTGCTGCATTACCTTTAATTAGTTTACCACAAAATCTGCCGCACCGCTGGGCGAAAGACACTGCTGGGGCAATTCAAAGCGGAGTTGTGTATGCGACGGTGGCAGGAGTTAGGGATTTTATTGAAGATTGGCGGTGTTTGTTTCCTGATAGCAAAATTGCGGTCACGGGGGGCGATCGCACTATGCTTTTAAAATACCTCACCGCCGCCTTTCCTGATACAGCGGCAGGCTTAATTGACGCACCAGAGGCTATTTTTTGGGGAATTAGCTTGTTAAGTGTTAAGTGTTGACTGTTGACTGTTGACTGTTAACTGTTGTCAATGACCAATGCCCAATTCCCAATTCCCAATAATTACCAATAATTACCAATTCCCAATTCACTTAGCAAACTCGCGAATATAGTTAGCAACAACATCCGGGACTTCCTGTGGCAAATTGCTTTCCCCCGGACTGACTAATTGTAGTTCGGCATTAGGAGCCAGAGCAGCATAGGATTGACACAGAGACGAAGCTGCGGGAGTATCTTCAGAACCGTGCAACAGCAAAACAGGCGCTTTCAGCAAAGGCAAATTCTCATCAACTAATTCCGCTGTAATTTCAGCCCGCCGCCGCTGGAACAGCAACTGCACGGCAACAGGGGACTGCATCAACTGCTGTCTGAAATTTAGCAATCCGTCAATCTTTTTTTGGCTACCCAGCAACTTAGCAATTGGATAGATCGATCGCAGCCACCAGAAAGCCAGCGGCGGTTGGCCGATGAGCCAGCTAGCCGTCTGCCACCGCGCCCGCCGGTTGCCAACCTTGACGCCTTCTGGGGCTAATAACACCAAACCCTGAACTCGATCGGGATATTTGATAGCGTAGCTGGTGGCCACCCAGCCACCCAGAGAGTGAGCGATTAAATAAACCTGTCGCAACTTCAAAGTATCGAGGTATTGGGCGAGACATTCTACTTCCAAGTCGATCGAATAATGAAGATTCCGGCGTTCCGAGTCGCCAAACCCCAGCAAATCCGGTGCGAAGCAGTGGTAGTAGGGGCTCAAATGTTCGATCGTCCTCAGCCACTGACTGCTGTCGTGCCAAGAACCGTGCAAAAATACTAAATTCGGGCCTTGACCGACTTCGTGCCAAAAGATTTGCCCTACAGAGAGTTTGACCCGAGAATTGCGTAGCGGTGAGTACATCCGGTTAAATATTTAGTAATAAAAAGATGATTAATTTAATGTTCAGAGTTTGTGAATAAAAGTAGGAAAACAGTGAAAATTAATTCCACATTCATAACAGACAACTTTTGACGGCGAGGTAATTTCCGACTTTTCTCAAAATTGGATGCCCCGCCGATTTACGCCAAAGTTGTCAGGCCTTGAAAATAGTCCTGTAAGTGTTGGTCGTTATCGTGGCTGAGTGCGCCCTCCGGCAGCGATGCGGGCAAAAAAGCCTCAACCTCGCTGACTTCAAGCGTATCCTGAACTTCCATCTTTCCCTCTACCTCTGCTGCCACCACGATACAAATCGAGTGCAGGCGAGGGTCTCGATCGGCAGCCGAATAAACACCCACCAAGCGACGGATTTTGACTAAATCGAGTCCTGTTTCCTCCGCTAATTCCCGCCGCACAGTTGTGGGAATATCCTCTCCCCAATCCACCATCCCTCCCGGCAGTGCCCAGCGACCGTTGTCGCGGCGGCGAATTAACACAATTCGCCCGTCAGGCAATACGGGAATCACCGCAGTACCAGTGACGGGATGTCGAAAAATCAGTCCCAGCACAGTTTGTACAATTTGCCACAATCGACGCATAAACTCAAAAGCTTGTTTAGGGGAAAGTAATTTCAGGTTTCTTAGCTGGCAGCTCAAAAGTCTTAATTTTTAATTCTTCATTCAGGCGAGAGGTCTGGCAAGTCTGCTAATATCTCGGCTGCGTGAGTTTCTGGTTTGACTTTCCGATAAACCTTTTCAATCCTACCATCAGGGTCGATCGCGAAGGTCGATCGAGTAATTCCCATAAATTCTTTTCCCATAAATTTTTTGAGTCCGTAACAGCCGTAGGCGGTAGCAACTTCGGCGTTTAAGTCGCACAGCAACGGAAAAGGCAGTTGATATTTAGCTGCAAACTTGGCGTGGGCCCCGGCCCCGTCTGTACTGACGCCGAGAACTGCTATATTGCGCGACTGGTAGTCTAAGTAAATGTCGCGAAAGCCGCAAGCTTCTTTGGTACAGCCAGGCGTATTGTCCCTAGGGTAAAAATACAGTACAACTCGCCGCCCTCGAAAATCTGCAAGGCGGACGACATTGCCTTGCGCGTCGGGCAGGCTGAAGACAGGAGCTACGTCACCGGGATTGATAGTCATTTGTCGTATTTGTCAATAGTTTATAGAAATATTCTGGAAGATTCAAAACATGGCGTTCCGATCGCACCCAGATTCCCACCAGCGACTTGAATCCCCGTGTTCTTTTTTCTGGGTCTTGTACCGGGTGTGCTATGATCGTCATCGGTCTAAAATTGAGTATAACTAGCCAACGTAAAAACTTAACTGGATTAGTTGAGTGCGTAGTCTCACCTAACGGTGTTGCGGTTTAGCTAGGCAGACAGGAATCCCCACACTATACCGATTAAAGGTTAGTGTGGGATCAAAGGCGCGTCAAACTCCTGATTCCACCCGTTCATAATCTCATAAGCATAGCTTTGAGCCGTGGAGGGGTGGACAACGAGACGAACCAATTCCTTTTTATAATATCAGTGGGGCTGGACGTGTTCCTCACTTTAAAACGCCGTAGAGGGAAACGATTGGAGTACCTTGAAGGAAGTTCTCGATCTCCTTAACAGGACTCAGAAGCCTAAACCATATCGCTTGCGATTGTTGTGGCAGCGTCACGAAAGCTAAATTTGAACAAAACCTAGCTACAGAAAGAGAACTGATCGAGTACGGTAGGACATACCGGAATTTACGCTTGGGGAGAAGACACCTATATTTTGGCTGGAGAAATCCTGTCACAAGCAAGTGACTTCGCCCAAGCAAGAATCTCAGTCACCAAGAGTGCACAGAGTGTCCAACTTAAGAATCCCCGTGCGTGAAAGCCCGGGGACTGTCAATGTTTATTAGTGAGGTCAGAATGGCTAAGCGCCGCAATCTCAAGAAAGAAAAGGCACAACGAAATCAAGCATACGCTCGCAAGTTTCGCAAGCGGAGAAATCAAGATATGTTCTCCAACAAGAGAAGACGATTTGACGGCGGTAACGGCGGTGGCATGGGCGCCATGAGCGGTGGCGGCAGAGACAAAGACATGGCTGCTGCTGAAGATTAATTGAGTCAGGCTATCTGCCGAACTTAGAACCAGAGTGAAAAACACGATCGTTCTAAGGAGAGATAGCCAGCCGGAATTTGTCAAATAATTCAACGATGTTTAGGCGATCCGATCGCGCGCAGCGATAAGTGATTTTCTCACTTGTTCAAACCCGGTACCCCCGTAACTATTGCGAGCCGCCACCACTTGCTGAGGTGCGATCGCGCTGTAAATGTCTGTCTCAAAGGCTGGGTGCAAGTCTTTCCACTCCTCAAGTGTCAAATCTTTGAGGAGTTTGCCCCCCGAAAGGCAAGTTTTGACGACTTTGCCGACAAGGTTGTAAGCTTCCCGGAAGGGAACGCCTTTGGCGGCCAAGTAGTCGGCTACGTCTGTAGCGTTAGAAAAGTCTTCCGTAACAGCAGCGGCGAGGCGATCGCCATTAAAGGCGATTCCTTCCCGCAGCAAAATGGTCATTGCTTCCAAGCAACCTTGTACCGTTTTGACGGTATCAAACAAAGCCTCTTTATCTTCTTGCAAATCTTTGTTGTAGGCCAAAGGAAGTCCCTTCACTACTACCAACAAGGCTTGCAAGTTACCGAACACCCGTCCCGCTTTGCCCCGCACCAACTCCGGCACGTCGGGATTTTTTTTCTGGGGCATGATGCTAGAACCCGTAGCGCAGCTATCTTTGAGCGTAATAAATCCAAATTCGTGAGAAGACCACAAAATCATTTCTTCTGACAAGCGGCTCAGGTGTACCATAATCAAGCTGGCTGCAGCGAGAAATTCGATCGCAAAATCTCGATCGCTCACTCCATCTAAGCTATTAGCATAAACCTTGTCAAAATGCAATAGTTCTGCCGTATAATGTCGGTCGATCGGAAAAGTCGTCCCCGCCAGCGCGCCACAACCCAAAGGCGAAACATTCACCCGCTTGCAGATATCGCCGAGGCGTTCCCAATCGCGATCGGTCATTTCAAAATAAGCTAAAAGATAATGAGCCAAACTGATCGGCTGAGCGCGCTGCAAATGAGTGTAACCGGGAATTAAAGTTTCCACATTACGATCGGCAAGATCGAGCAAAACCCCTTGAAATTCCCGCAATTGCTCACGAATTTCGGCGATGCGATCGCGCAAATACAAGCGAGTATCCGTGCCGGCTTGATCGTTGCGCGATCGGGCCGTGTGCAACTTTTTCCCCGCATCACCCACAATATCCGTCAGCCGTTTCTCTACAGCGAAGTGAACGTCTTCTGCATCAACTCCCGGAACAAAAAGTCCTTGGCGGTATTCGCGGCGGATCTGTTCCAAACCATTGACTAACTGTTCGCCTTCTGCTGCGGAAATAATCCCCGTTTTTGCCAGCATTTTAGCGTGAGCGACAGAACCAGTCAAGTCATACTCAATCAATTCAATATCGAAGCCAATACTAGCATTGAATCGGGCGATCGCCGGGTGCAGCGCCGATTCAAATCTTTGACTCCAAGTTTTTTGTTGTGTTGTCATTGCTGAAGCTAAAACTAGATTATATCTCTGTTGCAGAAGTCTATAAAAACCGATTTGTAGCAAAGACTTTAGTCCTTCCTCCGGTTTGTAGTCAGGACTTTAGTCCTCCATTCCCAATTCGGCAAGAAAAAACTCAACTCCTGACTACAAACTTTTTATACATCTTTTGACCAGAAAAAACTGAAGTCTGGACTACAAAATTGTGAAACTTTTGCTGCATCACAAAGAAGTGAAGTTTGGGTTAGCGACAAACCTTTTCAATCTTAAATTTCTTTCCGATAGCTTATGCGACAAGAACTCTAACGAAAAATCCCTTTCAAGAACCAGCCAACAAAAATACCTATAAAAAAAGCTGCTATTTGACCAGTCGAAACAAAATGGTTCCAAGCTTTCTGGAAATTAGTAAAAATTTCGTAACTTTGAGCCAAAACCACCGTCGAACTCAAATGAGATTTCAAAACTACCACATGAGCGACATCGTTCCAAGTAATGGAACTGGTTAATCCAGCAGTAATTTCCGGCATTAAATTAACTATCATGGTGATTTTCTCCTGCTAAAGGTGTTACCCTAAGTACAACCAGTGTCATGTCATCTTCGTTACGATTGCCGATGCCGATAAACTGGTGTACGCGATCGAACAAATAATCCAAAATTTCTTCAGACTGCTGATAATTTTGACAAGCCCACTGAAAAGCCGAGGTCAAGTTATCCTCATCAAACCGATCGCCCCTTTGATTAGCAGCATCAGTAAATCCGTCTGTGTAATAAATAATAGTATCTCCTGGCTGCAATTGCACTTGAGCTTCTTGGTAATGCGAATCAGCATCCAGGCCAATTAACATCCCCTCCAAAGTATCAAGCTGAAGAATCGAATTAGTTGCAGCTTGCCACAGCAAAGGTGGGTGGTGAGCAGCATTGCTGTAAGATAAAACGCGAGTTTTCGGATCATACTCCGAATAAAACAGAGTCACAAAACGGTGGGAATTTTCCAAATCCGCGTGCATAACCCGGTTTAAATGTTGCAAAATTCTCGACGGCGAGTGGCGGTTCAAAACCTCCGCCCGCAGCATACCCCGTGTCATCGTCATCAACAGGCCAGCCGGTACTCCTTTGCCCATCACGTCGCCGATCACAATGCTCCAGCGGCCCTTGTCGATTTTTGACTTGAGATTCTTAATCAGGGATGGGGGGTGTTCCCCCTCATTTTCCTTGCCGATCGGGTCATAGTCAGCGGGAATAAAATCATAATAATCTCCGCCGACTCTGCTAGCAGTTTGGCAGCGGGCGGCCACGTCAAGGCCGGGAATTTTCGGACAACTACGGGGTTGCAGCCGCAATTGAATTTCCGCCCCGATTTCTAACTCTCTGTCTAAGCGGTCTTTTTCCGCCAACTTAACAGTAAGTTCGTCTTTGCAAATAGCCACGGCGGTTTGATCCGCCACCAACCGAACTAATTTCTGTCTGCTGGGAGTCCAGAGATATTGCGGATCACTGCTAAAAACATAAAGCCGCCCGCGTTCCAAATTGTTGACTAAAATTGGCGCCCCAAACAAATGAACATCCGGGCCCAAATAACGACCGACTTGCAAGTCTAGACTAGAAGTTTGCCCAGGGGTTTCCGAAAAAGATCCAGCAGTAGCGCCCGCACCTGCTGTAGCTTGCCTGGTGGCTATTTCCAGCGCTTTTCGCATATCTTGGCACTGCCGTCCTTCCTGACAATGCAACTGCTGGAACCTGACTTGACCGTTGGGTTTGAACAGCACTAAAGCTCCCCCGTCGGCGTCCGTAACGCGAGTCGCCACCAAAGGCACCAACTCCAAAAATTGGTTGAGATTGTTAAAACTTCGCAGGGCAAATCCCAGCGAACCCAACATATCTTGAACGTTGTGCTGATATCGGTGCAAACGCGCCACCAGTTCTTTGAGGGCAAATACTGGCGTCGCGTCGGTGGAATTGCGACCCGAAGGGCGGTCAGCAGGTTGAGGTGAGGGGCGAGGCAAAGGCACAGCAGTCATTTTAAATTTGTGATTTTCGATCTTAGACGGAGTAATGATTGAGGACTTACGGGCCACTTGAACAGAAACCCGTTTTTTTTTCGAGCAAGTAGTTTGGTTTGATCGAGTAAGTTGGGCACTAGGACATTAGTATCAACTTAAGTCTAAAATTCTTCAGAAATCTCGTTTATAGCTGACCTTAGATACCCCCTAAATCCACGTCGCTTGCTTTACTTGGGTGGCCCCAAGACCGCAGCGACTTCCCTTAAGAAGGGGGACTTTAACCATTTGCTGTCGCCCTTCTTAAGGGGAGGGTCAGGGGTATTGGGAAGACTGTGCAATCAGACAGCAGACTGATACTAAATTTGAGCTTAATTTGACACACTACTGGCGCTTTAAACCCAACCCAGCAAGAACAGGGGGAAGGTATTGTTTCTAGGTATTTAGTTTTCACTCGCCGCCCGTGGTGGCGCAAGTCCTGCGATGGTAGTTTGAGGTTAAGGATTTGAGATTTTGAACCTCTGTATCCGCCTCCAAAAATCGGGACGACCACAGATACCCGATCGATCTAAAATCTAAAATCTAAAATCTAAAATCGAGTAGGGCTTCCACAAATTCGTAACTAGAAAACGGACGCAAGTCTTCGATGCTTTCCCCCACTCCAATAAAGCGGATTGGCAGACCAAGTTGCTGCACTACTGCTAGGGCAACACCACCTTTAGCAGAACCGTCGAGTTTTGTCAATACTACTCCGCTTAATTTTGCCGATTCTGCGAACACTTCTGCCTGTCGCAAACCATTTTGACCCAGTGTGGCATCCAAGACCAGTAGAGATTCTACGGTAGCGCCTGGGGCTTTTTTATCTACAATGCGACGGATTTTACTTAATTCGTCCATCAGATTTTTTTTGTTTTGCAGGCGGCCTGCGGTGTCTACGATCAGGAGTTCTGTGCCTCGGGCGCTGGCGGCGGCGATCGCATCAAACACGACAGCAGCCGGATCGGTATTTTTCCCTGGGTTGGCAATAATTTCGACCCCACTGCGGGAACCCCAAACTTTCACTTGTTCGACGGCGGCGGCGCGGAAAGTGTCGGCGGCGGCAATTAGGGTTTTGTAGCCGGATTTTTGAGCAATATGGGCAAGTTTGCCGATCGTCGTAGTTTTGCCCGCACCGTTGACTCCTACGATTAACCAGATGTTAAAAGTGTCTTTTTCCGGGGCAAATGTCAGGCTGTAGGCGGGATTGCCGGCGGCGGTTTCGGCACAAGGAGCGTCAAGAATGTCCCGCAGGATGGTTTTCAGGTAGGCTAGAGCCTGTTCTGGTGGCAGCACTTCTTGTGTGAGTCTTTCTTGGAGGCGCGTGATAATGATGTCGGTGGCTGCGACTCCGACATCGGCTTGCAGGAGCAAAGTCTCAATTTCGGCTACTGCGTCTTGATTGAGCGGGCCTTGACCGACGATCGCCTTTAGTCGATTAATTAAGCTGCGGCGCGTTCTTTCTAAGCCTTTCCGCAGTTTTTGCAGCCAAGTGATTTCTTCGACTGATACTTGGTCTGGGCGGCGGCCTTGACTGGCTAAGATTTCTGAGGACCACAGGAAGCCTTCGTCAAAGGCGAAACCGGGAATTTCTTCGATAATTGCCGCTCTCTCGGCGGCGGCTGCAATTACCTCTGGTTCTTCAAGGGCGGTTTCTTTGAGGCGTTCGATGCGCTCCATGCGATCGGCCTGAGCTCTGGCCCAAAACGGCAGGGCTTCGGCTGCTTCGCCGTCGGATGCGAGTGATTCGGTTTCTACAACCTCTGTTGCAGGTTCGGCAATTTCTATATTTTCTGCTGTAACTTCTAATTGTTGAGCAATAGGTGCAATGTCGATTGCCCCGGCTGTGGGTTGCAGAGTTTCTGCAATTTCTGCTGGGTTGGCTGCATCGAGTTCGATCGCCTCGGTTGCTTCAACTGTTGCTGGTGCTGCAACTTCTGGAACTTCTGCAACAGTTGGTGCTGTGGATGCTGGTTCAAGTTCGATCGCCTCCGTTGCTTCAATACTCGCCGGTTCTGCAACTTCTGCAACTGCCGCGATTTCTGCTTCGGCTGCTGGAACATCGGGCGCTGCTGTCTCAGAAACTTCTGTTTCGGGTTTTTGCTGTTTTTGAATATTTTTGTAAGCAGCTTTTGCCCAATTGAGATAATCTTCGGCTACAGCAGGAGAACCTTGCTCTGCTGCATCAGTTTGAGGCTCAACCGGTGCGGATTTTGCCGACTCATCTTGCGGCTGTTCGGGGGTTGCCTCTGTTTCTGAAGATTTGCTTTCGCTGTACTGGCGACGAAACCAATTAAATACCATAGTTGATGGGGAATAGAGAATAGTTATTAGTCATTAGTCCTCAGTCCCTAGTGTAGAGCCGATTGCGGATTGCCAATCACTAATGACCAATGACTGCTGACTAAGGACTACTGACTAAGGACTACGGACTAACAACTTCTGCGTTGATTTTATCGACTACTCGGCGGAGGACTCCGTTGATGAAGCGATGTCCTTCGTCGCCGCTGTAGCGTTTTGCCAGTTGGACGGCTTCGTTGACGCTGACTTGTTCGGGTAAGCCGAGATATAGCATTTCGGCGATCGCGATTCTCATGATATCTCGATCGATCCGGGCCAACCGTTCTATTTGCCAGTCTACAAGCGCTTCCGAGAGCAATTCATCAATTTGAACACGGTTGGCGCTGACTTTCGTCAGGATTTGCAAAGCATAGGTGCGGACATCTTGCTGGTTGGCTAGCTGGATCAGTTCTGGAAACTCCATTGCTGAACCGAGACGGTTGATTGCGGTTTGGGTGAGTTCGACTGCTTCCCGCACCATTGTTCTAGCACTTTGTATATCGGAGGCGCGGATTTCGCTGGCAAGCAGTTTGTCGCTACTCCGCTGCACTTCGGATGCTGCTGCTTCTAGGGCTTCTTGAACTTCTGTGGTCAGGGTACGGATGGCGGCGAGGAGAACATCTTGCAGTTTCTTCGCTTCTAAGAGTTCTGGATTCGTCGGCAGTTGGCTGATGCCGAGGAGTGCGAGTTCGCGTGCTGTTTCGCGGGCTTTTTTCATAATTTTTAGATAGGAATTGAGAATTTAGGAAGTTTTTCGATCGCGTGCGGACTTGAACTTTAGCAGAAAACTCGACTAAAAGCGGTACAAGACCAGCCGCCTGACTCGCCAGTGGCGGGTAGTTTACAGATACTTGGCTGTCAAACCTAAGATTTATGCTAGAAACCGGGTTTCTGAGTATAGGCTTTCTCGGTTTGGGCTGGTTTTGTCGAAATATTATCTGCTATGGGGAAAGTTTACACGGTCTTACGGGCGACTAAAGATGTCTTGGTTCACTCTTCTTCGACTGGGACAGGCTGGTATCTTGATTCGGATACCAAGGGTTCGAGTGTTTTGCCCTTGATGTTTTCGGGGGTTGCTGCAATTGAGTTGTTGGGGTTGACGATGCCGCCAGAGATGATGACTTTAAAGGCATCTTCGATCGACATTGACAAATTGACTAAATCTGCCTCCGGGACTATAGCGTACCATCCGGTGGTGGGGTTGGGAGTGGTGGGGATGAAAATGCCGATCGGGGTTTCACCGGAAAGGTGAGGCGGGATATCGTTACTCTCGATCGTACCGGTCACAAATGCTAAAGTCCAGATTCCCCGCCGGGGATATTCCACTAACACCACGCGGCGAAATTTGTCATTTGATTTGAGGAGGGTTCCCAGCAGTTGTTTGAGGGTTTTGTAAACCGAACCGGCTAGGGGAATTGCCTGCAACAGCCGTTCGCCAAAGTCTAGCAGCCACTTGCCGAAAATGTTCCGGGCCATTAAGCCGATGACTAAAATGCTCAGCAGGGGTACAGCCAGCCCTACTAAAAGATTTAGCAGATTCACCAAAATCGGGTGGAGTCCGTCAAAAGGGTTGATCTGCTTGGGAATTTTGGTCAGAAAATTGATCACCCAACTGGCGACGGTAATTGTCAGCCAGATGGTGGTAGCTAAGGGTATCACTACCAATAGTCCTGCGATCAGGTCGTTTTTTAAGTCTTGTTTGATGCGTTGGAGCACGGCGGGTCAAATCTCCTCGTAACTGGTTGCCAATAACCTGAATAAACCTGAGACTAAAGCAACTGCACGGGCTTTACTGGAAGTCACCATAGACGATCGTCTTCAATTCTGCTAAACCCTACCCTTTCTGAGGGGGAAGAGTTAGGGATCGCCGGTGCTGTACCTTTATTTTAAAGAATTATTGCAAGTTGGCGCTTAGTTTTAATATATGCGGGCTGTGCAGCAGCTCACCGTATTGTATATTTTAAGACAATTTGGCGCGGGATAAATCAATAAGCCGATCGGTCAGAGGCTGCCTGGGAGTCGAAGTGTAGCGAGTCCAAATAAAATTTTCTGTGATTTGTATCCGAAATTAATTGGTCGATCGAGCTTTCTCAGATTTTCGGCTGGGTGGCACTTCGTTCTACCGAATTCAGGGCAACCTATGCAGGTTGAGTGCAGTGTCAGGGCAAAAGTCTATCTAAAGATAGATGCAGCGTAACCAGTGTTATTAGTATATGAGGGTAATTTTGGATGGTGGACAGCGCTCGAAAAGCCAACTGTGATCTCGGTTGCAACTGTTGCATGGTAGGCAACTCCGGCAAAAAGTAAAGCAGACAGACCAGCAACTTTGACTTTTTTTGACAGGATTAATCGATATTCACGAAATAAGGGCAGAATTCAAGCGAATTCGAGTTTGATAGGAGCGGCAAAGCAATATAGAATTAACTCGGGCATCACTACAAAAATAATAATCTGCCAAACGAGGTAGCAGTATTTAGTAGAAGCGAGATAAATTACTATATAGCTAGTTGTTTCTAGCCAGAAGCGCGAAACTATTTGTTCGACAGGGTATAGCTAAACTGCTAAACAGAAGCAAGATTCCAGCCGTGCCTATTCCTTGGAAGCAGACGAAAGTGAAGGAAAAACAAGCGTACTAGCCAATCAAGTCAGAGGGGGGATTCACCTCGCAGCAAGCAGTAATAGACTTGATGAGAAGTTAGAATTGAGATGTGAATGCTCAACTCAGGAAACCAATTAATTTTTACATTTTTTTAGGCGATTCAAAACGCAAGACTTTTTTGGGCTTAACTTAACCCGCCGCAGCTCGATCAAATTTTGTGTCGGATCATTAATATTTAAGTAAAAGGAATTTTTGTGAAAACGCTCAGTATCCTCTTAGTAGAAGACAGTCCCCTAGATGCCGAACTGATTGAGGCATATCTAATGGATGGCGGGCTCCAATTTTCTCTGGTGTGTGTGGAAACTCGAGAAGACTTTGCCACGGCACTGGAAAAACAACGTTTTGACATTATTTTGGCAGATTATATGCTGCCTTGTTTTAACGGGATAGCTGCATTGGAAATCGCCCACACTACTTGTCCGGGAGTGCCGTTTATTTTTGTTTCGGCTACTTTGGGCGAAGAAGTGGCGATCGAAACTTTGAAAAGCGGCGCTACTGATTATGTTCTCAAACGCCGTTTGATACGCCTAGTGCCGTCGATTGAGCGGGCCCTGCGGGAAGTTCAAGAACGGAACGAGCGCAAGCAAGCCGAAGCACAGCAGCAGGAAAGCGAAGCTCGATTTCGGATTATGGCGGATACCGCGCCGGTAATGATTTGGATGTCGAACACTGACCAACTTGGCGATTACTTTAACAAAGTTTGGCTGGAGTTTACCGGTAGAACTTTGGCGCAAGAAATTGGCACGGGTTGGATGGAAAACTTGCACCCAGATGACTTGCCAGAATGTCTGGATATTTACCAAAAAGCCTTCAAAGCTGGCAACGAGTATCGGCTGGAATGCCGCCTGAGACGCTATGACGGGGAATACCGCTGGGTTTTGGGTACAGGCGTACCCCGGTACAGGCCCGATCGCACTTTTGCAGGTTACATCGGTTCTTACATCGATATTAGCGATCGAAAACAGGCAGAACAAGAACGCGCTGCCGCTTTGTCCCGCGAACAAGCAGCGAGGTTGCAAGCAGAAGAAACTGCTAAAGCGCTGCAATCGGCAAACGATCAAATTACTAACATTCTCGAAAGCATTACCGATGCTTTTATCGCAGTAGATTTAAATTGGAACTATACCTATGTCAACCTAAAAGCTCAAGAGCTTTTAGGCAAGTCACAAGCTGAACTGATCGGTAAAAAGGTTTGGGAGATATTTCCCTGGGCGGTCGATTTACAGTGTTACAAAATGGCTACCAAAGCATTAGCAGAAAAGGTAACAATCGAGTATGAAGAATTTGTGCCGTTATGGAATAAGTGGTTGAAGGTGCGTTTTTATCCTTCCGATTCTGGTTTGTCGGCTTACATTCAAGACGTTACCGATAGCAAGCAAACAGAAGCTGCACTCCAAGCTAGCGAAGAAAAGCTGAGAATGTTAGCCGAAGCTAACTTGATGGGAATTATCTTCGGGGATGTGAACGGCGGTATCATCGAGGCTAACGATGAATTTTTGCGGATAGTTGGTTACACGCGGGAACAGTTGCAGCGCGGGGAATTAAACTCGATTGACATCACGCCGCCGGAGTACCAGTCTCTCGACAAGAAGGGGATGGCAGAGGCACAAGCAACGGGGGCTTGCACTCCCTACGAAAAGGAATTCTGGAGGAGAGACGGCAGCCGGATTCCGGTGTTGATCGGATATGTTTTGCTGGCACAAAAGCGACAAGAATCTGTGGCTTTTATTCTCGATTTGACGGTGGGCAAGCAGTTGGAAAGAGAACTACACGATCGAGCCCAGGAATTGGCGCGGGCGAACCGGATTAAAGACGAGTTTCTGGGAACTTTGTCCCACGAATTGCGGACGCCGCTGAATGCGATGCTGGGATGGGCGCAACTGCTGCGAAACCGCAAGTTTGACGAAAAAACGACTGTTCGGGCTCTGGAAACGATCGACCGCAATACACGATCGCTGGCAACTCTGATCGAGGATTTGCTGGACGTGTCGCAGATTATTACCGGGAAACTGTCGCTGAATTTGCGGTGGGTGGATGTGATTTCGACTGTTGAGGCTGCGATCGATACTCTCGCGCCCGCGATTGCCGCCAAAAATATTGAAATGGTGACGGATTTCGATCCAACTGTGGGGCGGATTTTTGGCGATGCCGGCCGCTTGCAGCAGGTGGCGTGGAATTTGCTGTCGAATGCGATTAAGTTTACTCCCGATGGCGGGCAGGTGAGGGTGGAGGTGCGGAAGATGGAGAGGACTTTTGCCCGTGAGGAATCCGCTTGCTGTAAAAATTTGTCGCCCGCTAGTGTCGAAATTGAGGTTAGCGACACTGGACAAGGGATTTCAGAAGAGTTTTTGCCGCACGTTTTCGAGCGGTTTAGCCAAGCTGACAGCTCTATAAGGCGATCGTACAACGGATTGGGTTTGGGTTTGGCCCTAGTACGGCATTTTGTGGAAATGCACGGGGGGACGGTGCAAGCCGAATCTGCCGGGAAGGGAAAAGGCTCGAGGTTTTTGGTGAAATTGCCAATTCAACAGCATCATTGCGACGGCGGATTGTCTGTTACTGGACTCGGGGAGTGGGCGATTCCTCAAAGCAAGGCGCGAGCTCCTGTAAAGGAGTCTTTTGTCAGCAGCAATCTTTCTGGAGTGCGGGTGTTGGTGATCGCTCTCGACGCCGATTCCCTGGATTTTGCCTGTACAGTGCTCGAAGATTGCGGAGCTCAGGTGGAGACTGCTAGCTCTGGAATGGCTGCCCTGGAGGCGATTGAAAGGCTGAATCCGGATGTGTTGGCGATCGATATCGAGATGCAGGCCCCTGATGGAGAGGCTCTGCTGCGGCAAGTGCGATCGCGGATGGTGGACAGGGAAATTCCGGCCTTGGCGTTCACGGCGGTTGGTAGGGTAGAGGAACGGATACGGGCGCTGCAGCAAGGTTTTCAAATTTACGTACCCAAACCGATCGAGCCTGCTGAGTTGGTGGCGGTGGTGGCAAGTTTGGCGGCGCGATCGAACGATTTTAGATTTTAGATTTTAGATTGACTCCGCCATGACGGATGTCGTAACTACACATCAATTTTCTTGCATTCGAGCGATCGGAAAATTCGGCAGAACAACGTTTTTCTTAGTAGAAATCACAACTCTAGCTAACTTGTCAAGCCCCAACAGTTATAAATTTAATTTGCCTCAAATTTGGTAATTTTTGATACAGATAGCAGTTTCTCAAAGAAATGCAACTGTAGACAAGTTCCAAACCCTGATAATCATCAGTAGTCCGACTTCTAAAATCTAAAATCTAAAATCTAAAATCTAAAATCTAAAATCTAAAATTGTATGAGTTGCACGGACGATCGTCATTAACTGTATCTCCTCAAATATCAAGTTCAGCAAATACGTGCTTCAATTGAAAAATGCCGTGTCGGGGTCAATGCTTCTCGCACTCCTCTATTTCCCGCCCTACAAGGATTTTGTGTCGATCTTGGATTTTTCTGGGCCCTGGCTTCAACTATCGACTAGATACCAGTTGCACCCGACCGGCATCCATTTCATCCATTAATAACTCTAAAGCCTCATAATCGATATCCGAGATGTAGCCCAAACGGGTGAGCTCGTAGTTGATTTCGTTTTCAATGTCAGGCGTTAACTGCTTAATGTAGAGGGCTTTTTCTACAAGATGACGAATAGCATAGGTTGCTTGCATAGTAGCTCGGAGAACTCCGTACAATTTAATTATTATCTGAACAGTCGATCGCGCGCGTGATCTAAATCAGAACTAACAAGTGATTTCAATTACATTATTCAATTTTATCTAACAGCCAGGGGACAGTCGATCGCATTTTTTAGAATTCTCAAGACTCAACTTGCTAGCCTAGATAAAAAATTAGTATAGTAGCTTACGTTTCCTCCGCAAATCTTGCACAAAATTTCATAAAAAAGAGTCAATAAATAAAGATTCAGTAAAATCACTGAAAACAAGTGGTCGATTTCCCTCAGAGCAAGTTAGTCTCAGAGTAATCAAGTAGGTTTAGGCTTACATCCGTCCAGCGCAGTAGTTGAAAATACGTAGCAATCATAGGTTTGACATATGCAGACACTTCTTGCCCATAAACCAATTACGGTGATTCGACCCCTAGACCACCTGAATGCAGCCACTTCCGGAGAATTCGGACGGGAACTCATCACAGCAATTGCAGCCCCCGGGGTTGTAGCGGTACTCGTAGATTTGGGCGCAGTAACATTTATTGACAGTGCCGGTTTGATGGCATTGGTTTCGGGCCTCAAGCAGGCGAAAAGAATGGGGCGCAGGTTTAGTATTTGCTCGGTATCCCCCGGGATTAGGATGATTCTGGAACTCAGTCAACTCGATCGAGTTTTTGAGATAGTTGAAAATGTCGATAGCTTTGAAGCCGAAAACTCCTGCGTAAAACAACACTGATAGAGCCTCCTGGGCGACGAGAACAGGCAACAAAACACAGCAAATTCGGTTAAATGCCCGAAAAGACAGACGACTGTCGTTGGCGTGTTGGCAGATTTTAAGGTAGGCTGCTTAAGAGTCGCAAATATTTAGCGAGTCGAGCCGTGGCAGTAAAAGTCGAAGAATTACTTACAGCAGACATTAATCAGCCTGCTCGTTATCTGGGAAACGAATTGGGATCTACGCACAAGCCTTGGGACGGGGCTTCTGTGCGCTGGGTTCTTACTTACCCAGAAGTGTATGAAGTTGGTGCTTCCAATCTGGGGCACATCATCCTTTACAACATTTTGAATGCTTTGCCGAGGCAGTTGTGCGATCGAGCTTATTTGCCCGCACCAGACTTGGCAGCAAAACTGCGATCGACCAAAACTCCCCTGTTTGCGGTAGAATCCAGGCGATCGCTCACAGAATTTGATATTCTAGGCTTCAGCCTCAGCTACGAACTCGGAGCCACAAACATTCTGGAAATGCTGGATTTAGCCGGCATTCCCCTAACTTGGAAAGAAAGAGCGACAAATGACCAAAACGGTCAAATGCCGCTGATTTTTGCTGGCGGGCAAACGGCAACTTCTAACCCCGAACCCTACGCTGACTTTTTTGACTTCATCGCTTTGGGAGATGGAGAAGAATTGCTGCCAGAAATTGGCTTGATTTTGGCAGAAGGCAAAACAAATAATTTGAGCCGAGAAGCATTGCTGCTGGATTTAGCGCAAATTCCAGGCGTCTACGTCCCGCAATTCTACGATATGGCGGCCGACGGTTCGGTTCATCCCAACCGCCCGCAAGTTCCACAACGAATTCTGCGCCGCGTGGCAACTCCCATACCAGCTTATTCGATCGGCCTGGTTCCCTACGTCCAGACAGTACACGACAGACTGACAGTAGAAATCCGCCGGGGATGCACCCGCGGCTGTCGCTTCTGTCAGCCGGGAATGCTGACTCGCCCAGCGCGCGATGTCGAACCGCAGCAAGTCGTAGAGGCGATCGAACAGGGGATGCAAGCCACCGGGCACAGCGAGTTTTCCCTGCTTTCCCTGAGTTGTTCCGACTATCTGGCACTCCCAGCAGTCGGGATGGAAATCAAAAATCGCCTGAAAGATAAAAATATTTCTCTGTCTCTACCCAGCCAGCGGGTTGACAGATTTGACGATAATATTGCCGACATTCTCGGCGGTACGCGACAAGGCGGTTTGACTTTTGCACCGGAAGCTGGTACTCAGCGGATGCGCGACATCGTTAACAAAGGTTTGACCAACGAAGAATTGCTCCGGGGTGTCAAAACTGCGGTCGATCGCGGCTGGGATAAAATCAAGCTGTATTTTATGATCGGTTTGCCGGGAGAAACAGATTTGGATGTTCTCGGCATCGCCGAAACAGTCCGCTGGCTGCACAGGGAATGCAGGATCGATGGCAGGCGGGGACTGAATTTTAACTTGACAATTTCTAATTTTACGCCTAAGCCTCACACTCCTTTTCAGTGGCACTCGGTTTCTACTGCTGAGTTTTCCCGCAAGCAAAAACTCCTGAAGGAAGAGTTTCGCGGGATGCGGGGCGTCAAGGTGAATTACACTGATGTGCGGATTTCGGCAATGGAGGATTTTGTCGGACGGGGCGATCGACGTTTGGCTGCTGTAGTCCGCCGCGCTTGGGAACTTGGCGCGGGTATGGATGCGTGGTGGGAAAGCTTGGATCAGGCTTACAAAGCTTGGACTCAAGCCATAGATGAGTCGGGCCTTACCTGGAAATACCGCCAAGTCGAAAGCGGCGAGTGGAATCTTTTTGAGAAGGAAGAAGGAAGAAGGAAGAAGGAAGAAGGAAGAGGGAAGAAGGAAGAAGGAAGAGAAATCAAGGAAGATTTTTCCAATTCTCCGGATCTCCCCCTCTCCCCTTCCCCCTCTCTCCCTCTCTCTCTCGATCAGGCCTTGCCTTGGGATCACTTAGATACGGGAATCGACAAAAACTGGCTGAAAATTGACTTGCAAAAGGCTTTGGAAGCAGCGACGGTTCCCGACTGTTCCTTTGAAGGGTGTTCGCGCTGCGGGGTTTGTGGCACTGATTTCGGACACAATGTGGTTGTGGATGCGCTGCCAATTCCTGAGTTTGCTGGGGAGTTTGTCCCGAATACGGAGCGGAAACAGCGTTTGCGGGTTTGGTTCGGGAAGGTGGGCGATATGGCTTTGGTTGGTCATTTGGATTTGATCCGATTGTTCGATCGAGTAGTCCGCAGAGCAGATTTGCCGATTTCGTTTACGGGCGGGTTTCACCCGAACCCTCGGATTTCTCTGGCAAATGCTCTGCCTCTGGGCGTTACCAGCACTGGGGAAATTGCCGACTTTGAGCTCACTGAGTCGATCGATATTGAGAGTTTTCGGGAAAAGTTGGCCGCTAAGTTGCCGGAAAATATTCCGATTTACAAGGTTGAGTCGATCGATCTCAAGGCTCCTTCTGCTAACCAGTTGTTAGAAGCAGCGGAGTACGTGATTACTGTGGCTGTAGGGGACTCGTTGACAGAAAATGGCGAATTAGACCATGAAAATTCTGCTCCTGTCTCCGTGGCTCCTGATGCCAACTGGGAAGCTTGGGTCAAGACGATCGCCGAAACCGAGGCTTTTTGGCGGGTGCATACTACTAAGTCGGGAAAGACGCAGGATGTCAATTTGCGCGATCGGCTGCACAAACTAGAACTTGTAGAACAGAAACCAGACAGCAGCACCTCTGCCTGTGGTGCTACATCCGAAGGTAAAGCCGTCTTGCGCTTTACCGGCAGTTGTCGCAGCGACGGCAACTTGCTCAAGCCAGAACATATTGTGTTCATGCTCGAACAAGTCAGCCAGCAGGAAATTCAGCTTCTACAGGTTGAGCGTAGTCAGCTAATCCTGGGTTATGGTTAAAATAGGGAAGCCGTGGTGGAATATTTCACCTTCGGCTCTCGATCGGGATGTGTCGTTTCACGCTATAATCGCTTGTTATGGAAGCCGCGGCGGCTCGAGCGCTTTAGTCGCTCGCCGCCCTCGTCAACCAGCAACGCGGGCTGGGTGCAAATTGCTTCTGTTCAAGACTTCAAGCCTTTTTGTTGTACATTCACGGGCTAAATCTAGCGCCAAACCCGCAGGAGCGGGGTCTGAACCAAATTTAGCGATTAATTTCGATCGATCGACTGGTTGTCGGTGGTCGGCTTATTCAAAAATCTCACGGTTCAAACCGCACAGCGGGTATTCAACAATAGATGTTTTTGGCGGGTCAAAAAACGGAGATAAGCCCCCGACTTAAGTCGTGGAGAACCAAAAATTTTAGATTTTAGATTAAAGTTCCAGCTCCCAGATTCATCTGTGGAGTAAATCTAAAATCTAAAACCTAAAATCTAAAATCCACTGACCCGTCAAAAAACGGAGATAAGCCCCCGACTTAAGTCGTGAAGAACCAAAAATTTTAGATTTTAGATTAAATTTCAATCTCCCAGATTCATCTGTGGAGTAAATCTCAAACCTAAAATCTAAAATCTAAAATCTAAAATCGACTGACTCGTCAAAAAACGGAAATAAGCCCCCGACTTAATTCGTGGAAAACCAAAAATTTTAGATTTTAGACTCTAGTTCAATGTCCCAGATTCATCTGTGGAGTAAATCTAAAATCTAAAATTTAAAATCTAAAATCGACTGACCCGTCAAAAAACGGAAATAAGCCCCCGACTTAATTCGTGGAGAACCAAAATTTTAGATTTTAGATTAAATTTCAATCTCCCAAATTCATCTGTGGAGTAAATCTAAAATCTAAAATCTAAAATCTAAAATCGACTGACGAGGTTTTAGGGTTGGCAGGGGCGGAGGTTGCAGTCGAATGCCAAGCTGGGGTATGTTGAGTGCGATCGCGCAAGAATTCAACAAAAGTCTAGGCGCTTTCACTCCTACCTACTTTCGCTCAAAACCAGCCCTCAACCACCACGCAAGCGGAGTTATCAGTTCGTAGTGTTAAGTTGTGTGTTAAGAAATTGGTACGGTGTCAATGAATTTATTCGCGCTCGTTCAAAGGAAGAGTTGTAAGTGTTGAATTTTGAGTATTGATTTCGCAATTGTCAACTCAAATCTCAATATTGCTAACTCGATAAAAGCCTCCTTATTTCTATCTCTCAGATTTATCTGCTGAGCATAACTCATAACTCTGTACGGGCGGGTTTAACTACTTTATCTGTAACAGTTAACAGTTAACAGTGAACAGTCAACAGTTAACAGTTAACAGTTAACAGTGAACGGTCAACAGTTAACTTTCCTTCCACCCTGCACCAACTCACAGCTAATAACTCTTCAAGCTACTACTAATTACAGTCTAAGTCAGAGGCACTATGAGTGCGTAAGTGTCTCTAACTTGCTGCCAGTTTTTTGAGGAAATTGAATGACAAAGCAGATAGTTATAGCAGAGCAGCATCGCATTGCTGCCGTCTTTTCAGAAGATCAAATCCAAGAACTTGTGGTAGCCACAGGCAGCCATCAAGTCAGTGACATTTACTTGGGAATTGTTGAAAATGTACTCCCTGGGATAGATGCGGCATTTGTCAATATTGGCGATCCAGAACGTAACGGGTTTATGCACGTCACAGACCTCGGCCCGCTGCGCCTTAAACGCTCGGCAGGAGCAATTACAGAACTCCTGACCCCCCAGCAGAAAGTGGTGGTACAGGTAATGAAAGAACCGACGGGCAGCAAAGGCCCCCGGCTGACAGGCAACATTACCCTGCCGGGCCGCTATTTGGTACTGATGCCCTACGGCAGGGGAGTCAATCTCTCGCGGCGGATCAAGTCGGAAGCCGAGCGCAACCGCCTCAGAGCCCTGGCTATTTTGGTGAAACCGGCCGGGATGGGGCTGCTGGTACGCACTGAAGCTGAAGGGATGACCGAAGAAGCGATCATGGAAGATTTGGAAGTCCTCCAAAAACAGTGGGAAGCCGTTCAACTCGAAGGCGGTACTTCGCGGGCGCCGGCACTGCTCAACCGGGATGACGATTTTATCCAGCGGGTGCTGCGAGATATGTTCAGCGGTGACGTGAATCGGATTGTGGTGGACTCGCAAAATGGAATTAAGCGGGTGAAGCAGCAGTTGATGAGCTGGAACGGCGGTAAACTTCCTGCGGGAGTTTTGATCGACCACCACCGAGAGCGCGCCTCGATTTTAGAATTTTTCCGGGTTAACGCTGCGATTCGAGAAGCCCTCAGACCAAGGGTTGATTTGCCTTCGGGTGGTTATGTGATTATCGAGCCGACTGAGGCGCTGACTGTGATCGATGTCAACTCTGGCTCGTTTACTCGATCGGCGACGGCTCGGGAAACGGTACTCTGGACAAATTGCGAAGCAGCCACGGAAATTGCTAGACAACTGCGGTTACGCAATATTGCCGGGGTGATTATTGTTGACTTTATTGACATGGAATCCCGCCGCGATCAGTTGCAGGTGCTGGAACATTTCAATAAAGCTCTCAAAGCTGACAAAGCTCGGCCACAAATCGCTCAACTGTCGGAATTGGGACTGGTAGAACTCACCCGCAAGCGCCAAGGTCAAAATATTTATGAGTTGTTCGGCCACAGTTGCCCTACTTGCAACGGGTTGGGTCATCTGGTGCAACTCCCCGGGGAAGAAGACTTCGCCGCAGCGGTGCGGGAATCGGGCGATCGTACTGTTGCTACCTCGAACCGCGTTTTGTTGAATTTGCCAGAAGGATTGGAACGTCGCAGCTTGACGCCTGTGGCGGCTGCAACTCCTGCACCGGTGCGAGATGAACGCCCCCCCGAACCTGCTCGGGCTGCTTGGGAACCTCAAAGCGAAAGTTTGGATTTTGAGACCGGCAGCAACGCCTCGTCTTTGGACTTGCTCAACCATCCCAGCTATCAGGATTTGGGGAACGGAACTAGACGCCGCCGCCGCCGCCGGATTGGCGAAGAGCCTTTTGCTCTCCCGGCGGAGGAGGAACCGGTACGTAGCAAGTTGCGGCTGCCGAATACTTCGAGCGCGCCCGTCGCGGATACGCGCTCTGAGTATCTGGCGCCCCCCGGCATCCGGGCGGCTTCGGAGGGCTTCGGGCTGGTGAATATGGCTACTGTTGGCAGGCGCGAGGATTTCGAGCGTGTGCGTCCGGCTAAGTCTGAGTTGATGAAGCCGATGGTGGAGCCTCCGGAGGTGATTTCGGTGGAAATGACGGCGGAGGAGCAGGATGTTTATGCTCTGATGGGGGTTTCTCCTTTGGTGCTTACTGATCGCAGCGTGAAAAATCCTAAGAATGCGATCATTTCGGTGACTCTCCCGGGAGCGGCCCCGAACAAGCCGCCTTTCGAGCAGCTCGAATTTGAGTTTGAAGCGACGACGCCTCCACAGAATGTTGAGGATGAGGAACGGGATTATTATCCAGAAAGGTCGGTAGTTGAGCCTGTTTTTTCTGAGGATGATGATGAGGATGATGATGAGGATGATGATGATGTCCAAATTTATGGCGAGAGTTTGATCGACGAAACTGATGATTTTGATCGGATTGAGGAACCCAGCGATGTGATGGACGAATCCTATGAGCCGATCGAATCCCATGAGCCGATCGAATCCCATGAGCCGATCGAATCTCAGGAGCCGATCGAATCTCAGGAGCCGATCGAATCAAGCGAACCCGAGGAGCCTGCTATCAACCGCCGCCGCCGCCGCCGCTCATCTGCCCTTTTGGATGAATAGTTATGAAGGAAGAGGGAAGAGAGAAGAGGGAAGAAAGAAGAAGGAAGAAGGAAGAAGTAGAAATTTTTACTCTCTTCCCATCTTTCCATCTTCCCCTTTCCCCCTCTCCCTCGAACGCTCTGGTAATTGCGGGTGTGGATGAAGTCGGACGAGGGGCTTTGTTCGGGCCGGTAGTGGCTGCCGCCTGCATTTTGCCCGACGAAGTTCTCGATGAATTAGCAAGTTGCGGGGTGCGCGACAGCAAGCAGTTGAGTGCCGCAGCCCGGAGTCGGTTAGCTGTGAAAATCCGGGCTGTGGCTGTTGACTGTCAAATTGGTGTGGCTTCGGTGCGGGAGATCGATCGCCTCAATATTTTGCAGGCTTCTTTATTGGCGATGAAACGGGCGATTTTGAAGTTGAAGGTGACGCCGGATTTGTGTTTGGTTGATGGGAATCAAAGGATTCCCCATTTGGCGATCGAGCAAGAGACAATGATCAAGGGTGATGCGCGATCGATTCAGATTGCCGCTGCTAGTATTGTGGCGAAGGTTTGGCGCGATGAATTAATAGTACGTTTGGCTGTTAAGTATCCTGAATATGACTTGACAAATAACAAGGGATATGGAACAGCCAAACATAAATTGGCTTTGGAACGCTGGGGTGTATCTGTCTTTCACCGACAATCTTTTAGTCCTTGTCAAAAATAGTTAGTTGTATCTGAAATGTTGCACCAATGTCAATAAGCTTTTATGAACAGGCTTTTCGGCCTGTTCCACAAAGAGTGAATTTCCTTGTAGAACAGGCCGAAAAGCCTGTTAAGCGAGAATGGTGCAATATCTCAGTTGTATCTCACATCTTGCACCATTCTCAACTAGCCCTTGAATTTTATCCCAAAATGTGAAAGAAAGGGCGTATAAACCATCAGATAGGTCAATGTTAACCATTTTTAAACAGTAAGTGCCAGTATTATTAGTCGCTTTCTCAATCATTACCAATCGTCAGTGCGGGCAGTAATTCTAATTGTGATAAAAGCCAGGGTTTCAGCAATACAGAACATAAGCAAAACTTCTCTATGTAGGGGCCATACCCACGGCACCTTACCGCTTTAGTCCGATCGAGTTTTATGAGGACTTTAGTCCTCACTACAAACCTCGACTCGTTATCTCGATGCGATCGCCCCGATCGCACTTTACGGTTGTTCGATCGATTGTTCGATCGGCAATTCTATGATAAACTCGGCTCCGTGGCCTAGTGCAGACACGCAGCTCAGTTTGCCACCGTGTTCTTGGAGAACTTTGTAGGAAATTGACAGGCCTAAACCGGTGCCTTTGTCGGCGGGTTTGGTGGTAAAAAAAGCCTCGAATAACTGCTGGGAAACTTCTTCTGGCATACCCGGGCCGTTGTCAGAAATCCTAATTACAGCATTGGAATTTTGGACTTCTGTCCTAATTTTAATCTTGCTGCGGTTAGCTTTGACTTCGGCAACTGAACGCCCTTCGTTGTATTCCTCGATCGCGTCGATCGCATTTCCGATCAAATTCATAAATACCTGATTGATTTTCCCAGCATAACACTCAACCAAAGGCAAATTTCCATAGTCCTTAATTACCGCAATTTCGGGATAGTTGCCTCTGGCTTTCAGGCGGCTTTGCAGGATCAGCAGCGTTCCTTCAATCCCTTCGTGCAGGTTAACTTTGCTCATTTGAGAATCATCTTTGCGGGAGAAATTTCTGAGCGATCGCACGATTTCCCGAATGCGATCGGCCCCAACCTGCATCGAAGACATTGCTTTCGGCAAATCTTCTAGCAGAAACTCTAATTCGATATCCTTAATTTTATTTTGAATTGCTGCCGGCGGCTGCGGGCAGTGCTTCTGGTACATATCGAGCAAATTCAGCAAATCTTCCGTGTAGTGGCCGACGTGGACGAGATTGCCACAAACGCTGCTAACAGGATTGTTAATTTCGTGAGCGACACCGGCTACCATTTGACCGAGAGTAGACATTTTCTCAGTGTGAATCAATTGAGCTTGAGTTTGCTGCAATTCGTGCAAAGTATTTTCGAGTTGAAGTTTTTGTTGGGTTAACTCTGTTTGCGATCGCAGTAAAGCTTCTTCACTGCGTTTCTGCTCGGAAATATCAGTAATTAACCCTTCCAAAGCTATCAATTCTCCCGAGTCTGAAAACACTCCCAAACCTTGCTCCCAAACCCATTTTAATTCGCCATTTTTAGAAGTAATTCGGTAATTTAGCTGATAGGGTCGATTTTCTTGCAAAGCAACTTGCACGGCATTCCACAAATTATCGCGATCGTCCGGGTGAGTCAATTCCGATATAGAAACTTGCCGAGTGCCGATAAATTCTTCAGGAGAATAGCCGGCTAACTGATAGCAACCTTCGCTGACAAACTCCATACTGCGATCGGCATCGTTGCGAAAACGGTAGGCCATTCCCGGCAAATTGCTCATCAGCGTCGCCAAGGCCCGCTGACTTTCCCGTAGGGCTTCTTCGGCGTGTTTGCGATCGGTAATATCCGTCATCACCGCCAGCATACAGAGTTCGCCGTCCAAATTAATCAACTCTGCTGACAGCAAACATACCACCACCGATCCCGACTTCATCCGAAACTCGCATTCCTGATTGCGAACAACACCTTGTTCGTACAAACTTTGTCTAAAATTAAGTCTGTCTTCAGGCCTTACCCAAATATTTAACCCCGGTACTGTATTCCAGGTCGTTTCTTCTAAATCGTAACCAGTCATCGACAAGAAACTATCATTAACTTCAATAAAACGACCCTCAGCAAAAGTAGTAATAATCATCGGATCTGGGCTTGATCGAAAAGCCTTAGAAAACTTTTCTTCCGATAAACTCAATTTTTTAATAGCCTCTTCCAACTGACTTGTCCGCTCTTTAACCCGGCATTCCAATACCTCATTAGCCTGCTTCAGGGCTTCCTCAGCCTGCACGCGGTAAGTGATATCGCGCACCACGCCTTGCAGCCCTATTTTGCCGCCGATATCCATAGAAGTTAGCAGCACTTCCGCCGGAAACTCAGAACCATCCAAACGGCAGTGCCGCCAGTCAAAACGGCAATTTCCCGATCGCAAAGCCGTATTAATTCGCTCTTGAGAAAGACTCCTAGAATCTTGTCCGTCCGGTTGCAACGGCGGGCTGAACTCCGAAGGATGCTTGCCGCAAAACTCGGATTCAGTGCTGCATCCAAATAACTTTAAAGTAGCCGGATTGCAATCCAAAAACCCCTCTTCGTCTAGCAGCATTACCGCATCAGTCGTCGATTCGTACAAAGTGCGAAACTTTTTTTCCGACGCCTGCAAAGAAGCAATCAACTGCATTTTTTCCTCAGCCGCCCGCTTTTGGTCAGTAATATCCTGCATTACTTGAGAAAAGCCCTGCAACTTTCCCCTTTCATCACGCAAAGGAGTAACAATAATATTCGCCCAAAATCGCGATCCGTCTTTACGAAGCCGCCAGCCTTCATTTTCGTATCGACCTTCTGCCACCGCCAGGATTAATTTTTCTTTTTGCTTGCCGATTTCAAGATCTTCTTTAGTGAAAAAACACTCCGAATTATTGCCGACTATTTCATGAGATCTGTATCCAAAAATGCGTTCTGCACCAGAATTCCAGCTAGCTACATACCCATCAGGATCTAACATGAATATAGCGTAATCCTTAACGCCTTCAATTATTAAGCGCAGGCGTTCTTCGCTTTCTCGAAGTCCCGATTCTGCTTGCTTACGCTGGGTGATATCTTCTACAAAACCCTCGTAGTAGAGCAATTTCCCTGCTTCATCGCAGACAGCCCGCGCATTTTCAGCGATCCAAATTATTGTTCCGTCTCGGCGATAAATCTGCGACTCAAAATCCGACACGACGCCCTGTTCTTGCAAGGCAGAAACAAATTGATCGCGCCGATTGGGATTGACGTAAAGCTGATCGCTGATATCAGTCAGACAGCCCATTAATTCTTCGGCGGAATTATATCCGTAGATGCGAGCCAAAGCTGGGTTAGCGCTGATGTAGCGACCGGATTGGGTTGTTTGAAAAATACCCGACACAGCATTTTCAAACATACTATAATATTTTGCTTCCATTTGGTGCAGTGCCTCCGCGACATTCAGGCATTCTATCGCTTTATTTCCTAATTTTTGATTTCCCACTTGTGAATACCCTGCTCTTGTGTGTGAGTTGAATATTTTTGGTCTACCGCCTGTTAAATTTGAGCCGTTATTTAGGCTAAAAGATGTTGTGTCACAGCCGGAGACGAGTGTGTTTATTCCTCTGTCCTACTGGACTGTTAGTTATTAGTGATTGTTGCGGAAAGTTTAGCTAATCCGGTATTTATTTGATGCTTGACTGGCTGTCACGATCGCATTGGCACATCGATCGGCTTGCGGTGCAGGTGTTCTAGCAAAACCCGCTCCTTGAAATCTCCCTGAATATATTAGCAGTTGAATACCCTGAAATAAGTTAGTAGCAAGGATGTTTTTACAATAAAAGGCAGCCAATTCTACAACCGCAAGAACCTATTTTTAGGATTTGGGTGAGAGTACGATCGACTCTTACCCAATGCCACAAACCCGCCTGCATGAGCTAAACGCTCGCTGTCCTTGCTGTCAGTCGATTGGAGATTTGAGATTTTAGATTAAAGAATTGACTCCACAGATGAATCTGGGGCTCCCTAATGTCTAAAATTTTTTGGTCTCCACAACTCCTGTCGGAAACTTTTATCGGTATTTGGCTGCTCTGAGTTAGTGTTAAGTATTATTGCTGATAGATAATACAGCAGAGTGCTAGCAGTTGTACGATCGGGGGTTTCTATGTAAAGTTGGCACAACAATAGGGTAATTGTTGTATCAAAAAATTCATATTCTGCTACTGCGGGCGGAAAAATGCTGTAGCGGTGCTGGCATTTAGGCAAAAATCTGGGCCCGATCGCGCAAAATGTGGTCGGCAAGTCTGGTAAAATCCCGATCGATTCTCAGTTTGGCCACAAAGCTCGATCGAGCTAAATTTGACTAGAAACTAATATTAATGACAGATTCTCCTCTACTAGCAACGCCAGAGTTATCCCCTGCTTCAACCCAGACGGCGGATTCTCCTGTGTGGCCAGCCCTCCTGCAACAACTATTAGACAGACAATCTCTCTCACGCACCCAAGCAGCCGACTTGATGCAGGGATGGCTAGCAGAAGCTATTCCCCCCGTCCTCTCAGGAGCCATTTTAGCGGCTATCCAAGCCAAAGGCATCTCTGCTCAAGAATTGGCAGGAATGGCTCAGGTATTGCATTCTCAGTCCCTTGCAGGCGAGTCGGAGAGCATTTTCAATCCCAAATCCTCAATCTCCAATCTCAAATTAATTGATACTTGCGGCACAGGCGGCGACGGCGCTTCCACGTTTAACATTTCCACTGCTGTAGCTTTTGTGGCCGCCGCCGGCAAAGTTCGAGTCGCGAAACACGGAAATCGCTCCGCATCGAGCAAAGTGGGTTCTGCTGACGTGTTGGAAGCACTCGGAGTCAACCTCAACGCCGATTCCGCGAAGGTAAAAGCTGCGGTAGACTCTGTGGGCATCACCTTTTTATTTGCGCCTGGGTGGCATCCCGCACTTAAGGCTGTAGCGCCGCTCCGGCGAACTTTGAAGGTGCGGACTATTTTTAACCTTTTAGGGCCCCTTGTGAATCCCATGCGCCCTACAGGGCAGATAATCGGGGTGTTCGATCCTAGTCTGGTATCAACTATTGCTCAAGCTTTGGGCGAGTTGGGGACTGAGTTAGCTGTAGTCGTTCACGGCAGAGAAAAATTGGACGAGGCGGGGTTGGGTGATGTGACTGATTTGGCGGTTTTGTCGGATGGCAAAGTGGAACTCACTACTTTAGACCCGGAAAAGGTAGGATTGACACCAAGTGCGATCGGCTCGTTAAAAGGCGGAAATGTTGAGGAAAACGCCGAGATTTTGCGGAACGTTTTGCAAGGCAAAGGTACCCCAGCACAAATGGATGTTGTAGCTTTGAATGCGTCTTTGGCTTTTCAGGTGGGAGGTGCAATTCCTATGGGTTCCCACGCAGCAGGAGTTTCTCTGGCTAAGGAGATTTTATTGAGCGGTGAATCTTGGTTGAAGTTGCAGCAGTTGATTGAGTTTTTGAAATGAAAGAAGAAGGAAGAGGGAAGAAGGAAGAAGGAACAAGGAAGAGGGAAGAGGGAAGAAGGAAAGAGGGAAGAAGGAACAAGGAAAGAAAAATTTAGAATGCCAAAATCTTCCCGCTCAAACCGTCTACAACTCAGCCTTCTTTCTGCATTCATACTTTTTCAAGTTGGGAAACTTTTTTCTCTTTTCTCTTCTTGTTGGTTATTCAAAAAAATCCTTCTTCCTTCTTCCTTCTTCCTTCTTCCTTCTTCCCTCTGTTTAAGATCGCGATCGAAATTCAATCACATCTTGCTTAATAGTCACATCTTTATTACCAAAAAAGTCGTGACCCAATAGTCCGATATCTAGCGACGGCGAGATGGCAACAACTACATTGTTAACCGCCAGACCACCTGCTTCCATAGAAGTCAAACGACCGAGGGGAAAAGTAGCTACTCCGTTGGGAGTTTGTGCTTGCACTGTTCCCTGGAGAACAACGCCCAAGGCTTTAGCCATTGCTGGTGTAATTACTGTGCCACTAGCTCCAGAATCTACCATCATCTCGAACTTTTGTTTGCCGTTAAATGTGACTTCTATGACCGGGATATTAGCCTCTCGGCGTTTAATTTTTGCCTGAAATACTCCAGACTTGGCGGAGGGCGAAGTAGCGGGATTCAATGCTTCGGGGAGAAAACCGCAGACTGATTGGCTGAGGTTGAGGGTTCGGCCTGACGAGCTCCGCATGAAGCATCCCTCACTTTCTTGAGCCACTGCTCGCGAGGAGTTGGCAACAGTCCCTACTAAAATTGAACTGCTCACAGAAATAACTGTTGTTACAACCAGTAACGGTTTGCACAGTTTTTGAGAGTTCTGTAGAGGCTTGTATAAGTTTGAGAGTAAAGGCAAGGGAGATTTACTAGCCATAGTTTCGTTAAACGCTGTAGCTCGATCGTAACAGCGACAACTGCCTTTTGGTATAGATTTAGACTTTGGGCCCTCCTAAGCTGCTGGCAAATAAATTTATGGCCCAGGGGGAGATGAAGAATTTGCACTTATTGCTGCTTTTTGATTACCTGTGGCATAAGTGCCTCCGGCATCGGGCTTCGGGCATAAGTGCCTTGCTTTTCCGAACCATTGCACAAATTCAAATAATATCTGTATATTGCCGGCTAGCATCAAATCCCTGGCAGTGGTAAGAATTAAACCAAACGAAAGTAATTAAGGATGCCATGTCACTTTCAACTGCACAACCCGCTCTCCTAGTCCTGGCTGACGGTACTGCTTACCGCGGCTGGTCGTTTGGCGCTGACGCCACCGTCGTTGGCGAGGTAGTATTTAATACGGGAATGACGGGCTACCAAGAAGTATTGACTGATCCCAGCTATTGCGGTCAAATTGTAACTTTTACTTATCCAGAATTGGGCAATACCGGGGTAAATCTTGAAGACGAAGAATCCTCGGGCCCGCAAATTCGAGGTGCGATCGCCCGGAACGTATGCAGCCGCCCCAGCAACTGGCGCTGCTCGCAATCTCTGCAAGACTACCTGAAACAGTACGATATCCCCGGAATTTACGGGATCGACACCCGCGCCCTCACTCGCAAAATTCGCACGGTGGGAGCGATCAACGGTGGCATTTCGACCACGATTCTCGACCAGGCAGAGCTTTTGGAGCTAGTGCAAGACGCCCCCAGCATGGACGGGCTGAATCTAGTCCAAGAAGTCACCACTCGCGAGGTTTACGAGTGGTCTGAAGCCACGGACTCGGTTTGGGAGTTCAGTCCTACAGTCAAACCTGCTAACGGCCAAATGTGGACTGTGGTAGCGCTAGACTTTGGGATCAAGCGCAACATCCTGCGGCGTCTGGCGAGTTACGGGTGTCGGGTCATCGTTGTCCCCGCTGACACGTCGCCGGAGGAAATCCTCAAATACAACCCGGACGGCATTTTTCTGTCCAACGGCCCCGGAGATCCGGCGGCGGTAACGGAAGGGATCGCGACTGCGAAAGCTTTGTTAAAGTCGGACAAACCCGTATTCGGCATCTGCATGGGACACCAAATTTTGGGACTTTCCTTGGGTGCAGAAACTTTTAAACTTAAGTTCGGCCATCGGGGATTGAATCATCCAGCGGGTTTAACTGAGCAAATAGAAATTACTAGCCAAAATCATGGTTTTGCGATCGACCCCGATTCCCTAGCCCCCGAAGTAGAGATTACTCATCTCAATTTGAACGATCGCACCGTAGCCGGATTGAAGCATAAAACTCTGCCACTGTTCTCAGTGCAGTACCACCCAGAAGCCAGTCCGGGCCCGCACGACGCCGATTATTTATTCGATCGATTCGTGCAGTCAATGCGAGACAATCAGAAAGTAGCCAGCAGCAAGTAGTCAGCAGTCAGCAGTCATTAGTCAGTAGTCATCAGAGGCTGTTTGTGTCGATCGCTTCTGACTAATGACTAATGACTCATGACTAATAACTAAAAAACTGTAGACAAAAGACCAAAAAACTCCTATAATGAAGCCTCGACTTTAAGCCATATCTAGCTAGGAGGGTGTCATTTCTGAGTCATTGACCCTGACCGTTAGCCTCAGAGGCACTCGCGAAGTCAGGAATAACTGTCAGTTATTTCGCCTGACGGGCCTGCTGGACGCTTTTTCTGAGGCCACTTTTCGGAAGGTAATAAGCAAATGTATTGACGAGGGCCCAAAACACGTAATTTTGGACTTGTCTCAGATAGACTTTGTGGATAGTTCAGGCTTGGGCGCACTTGTGCAACTTGTCAAAAAAGCCCAAACCTTGGAAGGGACATTGCAAATTGTCTCAAATCCCCGCGTAACTCAGACTGTTAAACTGGTTCGCTTAGAGAAATTTTTGTCTTTGCAGCCTTCGGTTGATGAGGCGGTAAAAAACGTCAAGGATGCTTGACGCCAAAGTGGATTAAATTAGCTATCCGGTTCTCAACGCTGGATAGCAAATTTTTATTTTTTTGCGGCTAAAATAATACCGATTGTCCCAGAAGCTGCGACACGCGCCAGCGGCTATTTCCCCGATGCTTAGAGTTTCGGTGGAGGGGCAGTAAAATATGTGTGGCAAACACGCGGAAAAATGGTATAAAAATTAGAGCATCCCGATTTGGTAAAAAGCCTTTTTTAGGAGTGCGATCGTCGCGCCAAGCTTTGCCTATATATCTCGCTTCGTGCTCTGAGAGCGAACAGTCCTGTAAAAGCTATAATTGCGGAAGTGACGAAAGACTAAATAAGTAAGTAAGTGACTAGAAAAACCAAGCTGTGCGGAAGTTTTATTTAAAAAAGTATGTCGCCGATCGCAGATGACGGGCTCAAACTGAGTCTGACGGATATCAGTTTAAATCGAGTGCATCCTGCGAGGGCTACACCAGCAGAAATAGAAAGAATTTCGCCCGCAGCCTGGGCATATTTGGGAGATGCAGTATACGAACTCTACGTTCGGAGTTCCTACTTAGTGCCACCCAGAAGATTGCAAGCTTATCACGAATTAGTGGTGGGGCAAGTACGAGCCGAAACTCAAGCGCGTCATTTGCGATCGCTCTCTCCTTACTTGAACAGTACAGAATTAGCAATTGTCAAGCGCGGCCGCAATGCTGCAGCGGGCCGTTCTAAGCGAGCAGATCCAGAGATATACCAACAAGCCAGCAGCTTAGAAACCTTGGTCGGATATTTGTATCTCACCGATCCCGAAAGATTGACCGAACTTCTGGCACTTTTAGATCTTGAGACTTAAAGGATTTAGCAGTTAAGAGTTGGGAATGGGGAGGGATTAATTAACCATCCTGGCACGGCTAACATAAAACCGCAAAAATCTCGATCGGGCAAATAGGATTTATCAGTTATTAACTAGCAATTTGAACACAGCAAAATCCTTGCTCCCTCCCTAGAATATCTCAAATCTCAAAGCCCAAAGATTGCTCCCTCAATCAATAATCTCACATCTCCAATCTTCTACAATCGACTAGCCTTCAGCCCAAACGTTTTGACCACAAGAAACCAATGAGAAAATTTACCAAACCAAACTTTTCGCGATCGAATTCCGACAGCAAGCCATTCAAAAGCGAAGGCCGCCGTCAGGACTCACAACCATCATCTCCCCGCTTTGAACGCAAGCCCCGTCCCGACACTCGCGGAGTAGACGCGCCTCAAAAGCGATCAACCTTCGCCCCGCAATCGCGAGAAATGCCCGTGAGAGCAATTTTCAAACGGAGAGTCGATGCCGACGGCCAACCGGAAATTCGCAGAAATAATCATTTCAAAGACAGAGACAGCAGCCCCCAGGAATCCAGGGGCAATTATTACCAAGACAGAGACAGAGATAGCAGCCCGCAGCCGGCCCGCAACAATTTCCGAGACAGAGACAGAGACAGCAGCCCGCAGCCGGCCCGCAACAATTTCCGAGACAGAAACAGAGACAGCAGCCCGCAGGAATCCAGGGGCAATTATTACAAAGACAGAGACAAAGACAATAGCCCGCAGGAGTTCCGGGGCAACCATTTCAGAGACAGAGACAAGGACAGAGACACTCGCCCTGTGGACAGTGCCTCAAATACAGTCGTGCAACCAGACGCAGACACAGACGACATGATTTACGGCCGCCATGCGGTGCAAGCAGCTTTAGAAACAAACCAAGTCCTCAACCGGATCTGGGTTGTTCCCCACCTGCGCTACGATCCCCGCTTTCACAGCTTGCTAACCGAAGCCAAAGCCAACGGCAGCATCATTGACGAAGTTGACGATTTGCGCCTCGACTACATCACGCGCAAAGCAAACCACCAAGGCGTAGCCGCTCAAGTATCAGCCTACGAATACCTGGATTTGAGCGAACTGATCGCCAAGGCTAAGTCGGCTTGCGAAGATCCAGTAATTGTGGTAGCAGAAGGACTCAACGACCCGCACAATCTGGGGGCGATTATTCGCACCGCAGAAGCATTGGGATCTCAGGGCATGGTGATTCCGCAGCGACGGGCTGTTGGGATTACCTCGGCAGTGAGAAAAGTGGCAGCAGGGGCATTGGAAAGCCTGCCCGTGGCGAGGGTTGTCAATCTTAACCGGGCGCTGGAAGAACTCAAAGAGGCTGGATTCTGGATTTATGGCACTGCAGCAGGTGTCGGTCAATCGGTAGAGACAGTCAAGTTCTCCGGGCCCACTGTTTTAGTGGTTGGTGGTGAAGCTGACGGTTTGAGCCTTTTGATACAGCGCGGATGTGACGGATTAGTTTCAATTCCTTTAAGGGGCCATACTCCTAGCCTGAATGTCTCCGTAGCAACGGGGATGGCTTTATACGAAATTTACCGCCAGCGCGGGCCCAAAAAGTTTCACGTACACGGATCGTAAAGGTGGTTGAAAAAAAGAGCACAACAGAGTAGCTTATTGTGAATGTCGCCCAGAATGGAGTGGCACCACACCGGGAACAAGTAAGGATAGCCGATCGACTGTCGTTACTTGTTCAGGCGAAAATAGAAGGGGCCTTGCCCCTAGGTTCAAACAGGAATTCGACACCCATCTATTTAAATATCAGCTTTAAATAGTTTTGGATCGGTTCTTGGCAGCAGTCAGCCACGTGTAAATAACAAAAGCCTAGGCGTGTTCGCAGCACCCTGAAAACACCGTCAAATACATTAGAAAAGCACATGAAAGAATTCTTGATTAGCTTGCTCAATTTTTTCGGATTGGCTTGGTGGGTTGAAGTTAAAACTTCAGCGCCGCGGTGCATTTACTATTTTGGCCCGTTCTTAACCAATGGAGAGGCGGAAGCTGCAAAAGCAGGATATGTAGAAGACATAGAAAATGAAGGGGCAGAAGGTGTTAGTGTTTCGATTTACCGCTGCAAACCAATTACTTTGACTGTTGCAGAAGATTTGGGAAAGTTTGGTGATGGAGGGCTGTGGCCGGTTTTGAGCGGTCAGTAGAAACAGGGGAGTTTTGAGTTTTGAGAGGCCTACGCTTCCCTAGCAACGCTGTGCGGTTTTGAGTTGTGAGTTATAACTTCAACACTGTTGAGTGTTGGGTGATTAATTGCTTCTGACAAACTCCAAACTCAACACTCGCAATTGCCCACTGCTTCGGGGTGACTCTCTATCCAGCGATCGATGTCTGCGATTACCCGATCGGGAATTTCCCAGGGGAACAAGTGGGCTGTATTGGGATAGCACTGCCACTGACAATCGTGGAGGTGGCGGGCGGTTTCTAAACTGGATGCTGAGGTGATGTGCCGATCGCCCTCTCCGGCCAACACCAAGCTGGGACATTGAATGTCGCCCAGGTGCAGCAGTCGATCGTATCCAGCCCTCAGAGCGGTATTTAACGCCTTGGTGGCCGTGTTGGAAGTCTTGAGGTAGGCGGGGGTACCTGCCTGTGCTAAGTAGCGGTAAGGGGTGGCGTTATGCTGCTGTATCAAGTAGCGAAAGAGCGATCGCCTCGCAAAAGTATCAATATTCCACTGCCAACCCGGTATCACCCAATTGATAATTCCGGCTAAACCGGTGTAAAGGTTATCTTGCCAAGAAATGGGAGGATGACTTCCTCGCGGTTTGGCTGCGGATGCAAGGAGAATCAAACCTGTGACTCGCTGGGGATATTTCATGGCTAATTCCAGGGCTAAAATCCCTCCCAAAGACCATCCGATCACCAAACACCGATCGACTCCTAATCTGTCTAATAGTGCTTCTAAATCGACCAGATGATCGGTCATTTCAAAGAAAGTTGAGGTGCGGCTGTTGCCGTAGCCGCGCAAGTCTGGGGCGATCGTCTGGAAGCGTTTTGAGAGGTGTTCTGTGAATACCGACATACAATCGCCGGAACCTGGATGGCCGTGCAAGCAGAGAATAGGAAATCCTTTGCCTTTGACGGAAACACTGAGTTTTTGATGCGGCATTTTTTAACTGTTTGGGCGGTGCGTTTTCCCCCGCTATAAATTGTATATTCCAGCGATTAAAAGCTGGGGTTTCGGACCATGTAATCTGCAATTTTAGAAATAGACTGGCGCATTTGTAGCTCGCCGCTGCGGCTGTCAATCACAGTAATCACATAGGCCTCGTCGTCAATGCTCATCGCTAAAGTTGTGCCGAGCACCCAGGAATTTTGACCAGTTTTTTCCCCCAACCACTGAGCTTTAGTTCCTTCCAAGGCGGCAAATCCCAGAGCGTGATCGTACTGGCGGTTGAGAGTTTCTATTAACAGTTTAGCACCGGGTGTTTCGCCGTTGTAAATTTGCACCATCATTTCGGTGAGTTCGTTAGCAGTCAGGCGGTTGCGACCAGAACCGGGGTTGGAGGGCATAATTCTTTCCCCCATTAATTTGAAGTTGACGCGGGTGACTTCGTAGCCACTATTATCTAAATATTGATTGATGTAATCCGAACCCAAATAATCGATTAGTTGATTGGTGGCGATATTGCTGCTGCGATAGATCATTTCTTCTAACAGTAGCTGTAGCGGGTAATTGCGATTGGACCTAATCTTTGCCGATGCGTCTTCGGTGAAATTACCGCGAGTGACTAATACTTCCTGGTTCAGACTAATTTTTTCTTTTTCGACTTTTTGCATCAGGGCGACAGCAATCGGCAATTTAATTAAGCTGGCTGGACTGACAGGAGGTACATCGCCCCGCAGGTTTACGCATTCTCTAGAAAGGTTGCAAATGCCGATCGAAGCTTGAGCCGACAAACCGCTTTCCCGGGCAAGCACACCCAAGAAATCAGATTTTGCTTGCTGCACTTGAAAGGTTGCTGCTGTTAAATTTTCCCGGTATTCTTGAGTTTTTGAGGCGGTGAGGGAAGCTAAAAATGAATTTTGAGGAACTTCCTGCAAGTTGTTGAGGGCTTGATGCCAGAAAAATTGAGTTTGCTGCGAAGATTCGATCGACTTATTTGGCTGCTGTTTACTTTCTACCGCTCTGTTGGCTAAACGCACTGCTTGCTGTAAGTTGTCGTTAGCCCTCTGTTCTACTAATATTTGAGCTTCCACCGCTTGCAACTGCTGTAGCAGTTGTTCTTGAGGATTAGCTGCGAAGGGAACTAAGCCGGAAAGGATGCTTGGTTCTGGGGAGGGAGATGAGGGTTGTTCTAATTCGGTGATCAGCCGATCGCGAATTTTGTAGAGTTCGTCTAGGGAACGCGGGTTAGATGATTGAGAGAATGAACTTGCGATGGTTAACATCTGAACCAGTCCAATGCCGGCTACTACTGCCGCCATCTTGTTGGCGATCGACAAAAAACGCCTGATCCCTCGCATATTTAACATCCTCAACACAACCAAATTCTATATAAGCAGCTATTGTTACATCAGTCAAACGGTTTAAGATTTTAGATAGGAGAACAAATCTAAAATCTAAAATCTAAAATCTAAAATCTAAAATCTAAAATAGTTCGATCGCGCCAATGTGGCAAAATAACCAAAATAAAGGGAGCGATCGCACGAAGGCAATCAACCCCCTCTAAATATTGCGAACTATCTACTTTCTGCGCCGCCGTCGCCAGTCAGCACCCAACCGCTTGAGGTAATCCCAGCCGCGTTGGGGCCAGACATGATCGCTACCGATTTTTTCGGCAATCCAGCGAGCGACTTTGGGGCCTGTCCAGTCTCCGCCGTCGGGGGCAGATCCTTGCAGCGCTTGTCGCAGTTCTTCTTGCTGTTCAGGATTCAGCAAGGATTTCGCAGGAGGGGGCTGGCGGTCTCCGCTGCGGTTTCTCACAGAGTTAGGCCCTTCTCGGTTGTAGCGCTGGACAATTTCTTTGGCGTAGTCGTAGTTGAGGCCTACGACTTGGGCTGCTTGTTTGATAGTCCAATTTCGGGAAACTAAGAGCAGCAAGTGCCAGCGGCGCGACTCTGTGGTGTTTTGTGCCTGCCGGTAGCGAATTTTAAGTTCCTCTGCCGTCAGGTGGGATTCTAAGTGAGCTTTAGGTGGCATTCCTCCAACGGGGCATCGGGAACTTCTTAGCATATATCTTGGGTTTTGGGGATAATTCCGGATGAAATTATTTTCCTGGGGATCGTTCGGGCAAATAAGTAGCTTTTTTTACCGCAGATGCAGGCAGCTAGTCACATTTGAGGAAGGACTGCTGTTTTTTTGCAGGTGCGCGCAACAAAAGACCTCGGCGTGGCGGTGAGCGTTTCGAGCTTTTTTGTGAACCCCAGATTTCTGACAGGCTTGTTGACCTCTGGCACAAGGGGCGTGGATCGGAAAAGGTCGATCGCTATTTCCTGCGATCGCGCAGCCCCCATTAATTCACTTGGATGACTGATAACTTTCAGTCATTTTTGACTAAAAAAGTGATCTTCATAATCTGACCCTAATTCTTAGGGTATAGACCGCCATAATCTAATTTTTTATTATCATAATTTTCTATTTCCAGTTCATTTATTTCTGGACTTTTAGGATACGATTCATCTCAGAAATAATTTCCTTTAAATGCTGGTAATTAGCCTTTTTAAAACCAATGAATTCTAACAGGTATGTATTTTATGACAACTATAGTAGTCTGAATATTCCCCGAAATAAAGCAGTTATAACCAGGAATTAGTTTATTTTTTATGCCATCTTTTTCTCCCATAAATCCTGGCTTGCGTCGAAGATAAGCTGGGTTCTAATATTTTAGAATTGAGATTACAGAATTGGGAATGACTGATTTCCTAATGATTGTGAGCTTGCATACACATTCTTAGAGGCAGAACCTAATTATGTAGGGGCCGCATTGCACACCTTACCTCTTACTCATATAATTCGCGCGTCCAACCACTTGTTGCATAAGTTTTGATACAGTTGCATTCTTGGTTTGTTAAAAGATTAGGTAAAAAACTCGATCGCTATTTTGTGTCTGGTGGGATTTTGGGAATTTAATCTATTGTAGATAAAATGACCGATCGCGCGTTAGCGGAGCCCTCTTCGAGGCTCGAACTTTCGCCACAAAAATAGCCGACTTTGCCTTCGGGCTGTAAGCAGGTACAATTGCCAGTTATATTAACTGTATTGTCTCAAAGTAGAAATGATAAAGGTACGAGCATGCCATCCATCCGCGAGTTGCACCGACAACTGGTCAATAAAGAACGCTCTGCTGTGGAAATTACTCAAGAAGCATTAGACCGAATTACCCAGCTAGAGCCGAAGTTGAAAAGCTTTCTGTGCGTGACGGCAGACAGCGCATTGGCGCAGGCCCATAAAGTGGATGCCCAAATCGCAGCCGGAGAGCAACTTGGCCTGTTGGCCGGCATCCCGATCGCCGTTAAAGATAATATGTGTACCGAGGGCGTTCCCACAACCTGCGCCTCTCGGATTTTGGAGAATTTTGTTCCTCCCTACGATGCCACCGTCGTCTCCAAACTCCAAGCAGCCGGTGCGGTGATTGTGGGTAAGGCGAATATGGACGAGTTTGCAATGGGGAGCTCGACAGAAACTTCTGCCTATCAAGTTACCGCGAATCCTTGGGACTTGGAGCGCGTACCCGGAGGGTCTTCTGGCGGTTCTGCCGCAGCGGTAGCCGCGGGAGAATGCGTCGTGAGTTTGGGTTCTGATACTGGGGGCTCAATCCGCCAACCTGCTGCTTTTTGCGGGTTGGTAGGGCTGAAACCGACTTATGGGTTGGTTTCTCGCTACGGTTTGGTGGCCTATGCTTCTTCTCTCGATCAAATCGGGCCCTTTGGCCGGACTGTTGAGGATACGGCGATTTTGTTGGGGGCGATCGCCGGTTATGATCCGAGAGATTCCACGAGTCTTAATGTCCCAATTCCTGACTACGCTCAAGCTTTAAGACCCAGTTTGCGACCGAAGGGTCAGATGAGAATTGGTGTAATTAAAGAAACTTTTGGTGTAGGGCTGGACTCGGGGGTTAAAGAAGCGGTTACTAAGGCGATCGAGCAATTTCAACAATTGGGCGCAGAAATTCAAGTCATTTCTTGTCCCCGGTTCCGCTACGGTTTGCCCACTTACTACATCATTGCTCCCTCGGAAGCTTCGGCAAATTTGGCGCGATATGATGGAGTTAAGTATGGTTTCCGAGCTCCCGATCCCGATAATCTTTTGGATATGTATGCCAAAACCCGCTCTCAAGGGTTCGGTGCGGAAGTTAAACGCCGGATTGCGATCGGCACTTACGTATTGTCGGCTGGATATTACGATGCCTATTATCTAAAAGCTCAAAAAGTTCGGACTTTGATTAAAGAAGACTTTGAAAAAGCTTTTTCTCAAGTTGATGTTTTAGTCTGTCCCACTGCTCCTACTACCGCATTTAAGGCAGGCGAAAAATTCAATGACCCCCTGAGTATGTATTTGTCAGATTTGATGACTATTCCCGTGAATCTTGCTGGTTTGCCAGCTTTGAGTTTGCCCTGCGGATTTGATGATAAAGGACTGCCCGTGGGTATACAACTGATTGGTAATGTTTTGCAAGAATCTCGGTTGTTTCAGGTGGCTCATGCTTACGAACAGTCTACGAATTGGCACTTACACCACCCGGAATTGCATTAATTTTTGAAAATCGGCGGAATGCTGCGGCGGAAGTTAGTAATCGATCTTGGCTAATTGTCTGAATTAATCATTTGCCATTAGCTTTTGAGCGATCTCTAATTTCCCGCGTGCTCTATCTATGAACAAGTTGCTAGTATTCCTTTTGTCTAAATCGCTAATAGCTTTTGGGATAGTTTTGGCCGTTGCTTATTCTGCTGCTTGTGTATTCCTATTTGTAGCGCAAGGTAAGTTTATCTTTTTTCCGGCGCGGGCGATCGAAACTACGCCAGATGATTTTCAGTTGAAATATCAAGATGTCTGGCTGCCAATTCCAACTAAAACAGGCGCGGTGGAAAGCGTGCACGGGTGGTGGATTCCTGCCTCGGAAAATCCCCCCAGCCCCCCCTTAGCAAGGGGTGGAGCAAGAAAGGGGGAGGCTGTTCCCTCTGTTAACACCGGAGACTCGGATACCCCCCCCAGCCCCCCCTTGCCAAGGGGGGGAGCTAGAGGAGTCGGAACGTCCCGGCAAAGTGAGAGACGAGCCGTCGCTCCGGTTCCCCCCCTTGTTAAGGGGGGGTTAGGGGGGGTAGTTTTGTACCTGCACGGCAATGCTTCAAATGTGGGAGCAAATGTCGAACACGCTCATCGATTTCATCGATTAGGTTTGTCGGTATTTGTGATGGATTATCGTGGTTATGGAAAAAGCCAGGGCGATTTTCCGAGTGAATCTCAGGTTTATGAGGATGCTCAACTTGCTTGGGATTATTTGGTGAAACAGCGGGGGATTAACCCGAATCAAATTTATATCTACGGTCATTCTTTGGGAGGCGCGATCGCGATCGATCTAGCCGTGCGTCACCCGGAGGCGGCCGGGTTAATTGTAGAAGGCTCTTTTACTTCGACGCGGGCGATGGTGGAGTTCCAAAAAGGCTTGTTTTGGATGTTTCCGATCGATTTTTTGCTGACACAGCGGTTTGATTCTCTTTCAAAAGTCGATCGCCTGCAAATGCCCGTGCTCTTTATTCACGGGACTGCTGACAATGTAGTTCCAGTGGAAATGAGCAAAAAAATGTTTGATGCAGCACCTGAACCCAAACAGTTGTACATAGTTCCTGATGGAGGTCACAATAATGTGGCACAGATCGGGGGCACAGAATATCTGCAAATACTGAGCCAGTTTTTAGGTTCTTCAAAGTAGATAAAAGCTCTTGGCGGTAACAGGTTGAGTTTGATATCTGTACCGCCTACTCGCACTTCTAACAGTACATATTAAACATAGTAGTGATGGGGATGATACTGCTTAGTAGAACCTTAATACATTCAGCCACCAGTCATTCAAAGCATAGCAGTAATTACAGTAATTGTTCGTGCTGATCGCTGGTTCTTTCTTAACTTCGCAGCCTCGCCGAGATGTTTTTCTGTTCGGCATCCGGGCTCCGCAGAGATTCGCATCTGTGAGATTAGCTTTGTTTAATCTCGCATCCCTCAAGTCGGCAGATCTAAGGTCTGCACCGCTGAGATTTGCACCGCTCAAATCGGCTTCTTTGAGGTCTGCACCGGTGAGATTTGCACCGCTTAAATCGGCATTTCTCAGGTCGGTTCTACTTAGTTTAGCGGCGCTCAAATTACTGCATTTTAAGTTAGCAAACTGGAGGGATGCGTCTCGCAGAAAACTCTCGCTGAGGTTAGCATTTTCTAAGTTAGCTCCCCTGATGTCTGCCCTGCTCATGTCGGCTTTGCTGAGGTCGGCGTCAGCCAAAAAGGCGTTTCTCATGTTGGCGTTGTTTAAGTTAGCTTCCATTAAGTCAGCCGCAGTCAAGTCGGCATCAACTAAGTCGGCCCTGCTGAGAGTGGCGCGGCTCAAGGAAGCCCCAAACAAATCTGCACGGCTCAAGGAAGCGCCAAATAAGTCGCATCCGGGACATCCTCTGGTTTCTAGCAACCGCTTGACTAGAGACAGATTTTGAGCTTGTAAGGGAAGTGCGGCGCAAAATGGGAGTAGCATTATCGCTGCAGTCAGAATTTTGAGTTTGATTTTGGTCATAGTCTGGGTAAGTTCTGTAACTGCCTTTCATCACGGATTTGTCTGCTGGACTTACGTGCGGGGGACCAAAAACCCGGTTTCCTCGTTAATTCCTCGCTGTCAAACCCAATATTCTAAGCAGAAACTGGGTTTTTGCGTAAGTCCTAGTCTAGTGGATGGACGCGACTCGACAGTGTAAGGTTCGATCGCGCTCACGGATATTACTTACGCGTTGGGGATGAAAGCCCACACATCAAGGCTCCCTTGCAGCGAACAGCGAAGGGCCAGAGTCCCTGAATACCAGGGATTCTGGAGCTGGCGACGGCTGTGGCAAGTGGCTGACTCCGACAACGGATAAGTATTTGTAATCGATGCAGTTGGATTTTGCTGCCGAGGGCGATCGTTCTCCGTACAGGCGATCGGTAAATAAGCCAATTGGCTTAGACTCTTAAGACATATTGCTGATGCGCTACCTTCTATAAAGAAGATAGCATTTTTGTGTGATCCCCGAAATAATACCGAGCCAGCAAGTATAAAAAAAATACCAAATGTCTCGGCGGGTGGGAAAATAGGGTACAGCTAATACTTTCAGACGAGGAAAATAGATGTCGAACAGCATAGATCAACTTGCAGAAGGTGGCAGGGGGATCAAACTCATGTGGCAGATTGCAGACGAGATCAGTTACACTCGGACTCTCGACAATCGAAACTGTTTGTCGCTGAGCAAAACTTACGAAGTAGAAGGTCGCAATCGATCCCAAAATATAAAAAAAGCTAGCGTTTTAGATGAGTTAATGAATTTATTAAACACCTGGGATTGGCAGACTGAAACACAGCAGCAACAAGAGCTGCATGAAACTTGTGTTCAACACATTAGCCTGCAAGTCAACACAGATGTCAATGCTTTAACTCAAGTTTTGTTGTGGTTTGAGCAGTTGAAAGATTTATCGCTCCCCAATGAAGTTTGGTGGAGGTTTCAGTTGGCGTTGGCTGAAGGTTTCACTAATGCAGTTCGCCACGCTCACAAAAATCTGCCAGTAGAAACTCCTATTCAACTGGAAATTACGGTGTTTAATGGACGGTTGGAACTCAAAGTTTGGGATTGTGGCCCGTGTTTTGATTTTCAGGCTAAGCTGAAGGAAATTCTGGCAGCAGATAGAAAAGGCGGCTTCGATTTAGAGGTTTTGAACGATGCTTGCTTGATGCCTAGCAGACATAAAATTTTGGAACCGTCTCTATTTCTAATTGCTGTGTAGCTTTGGAGTGAGAGACAATTAACAGACTGGCACGGTGAAAAATGTGTTATGCTAAAAACGGTGTTAGGGGAAAGTTACGGGTTTTGTCTCCGCGTGGGTGAGGGGTTTTGAATACTGCCAACCTGCTGCGGTTTGGGTTAAGAGCTATGGTCTTGGGTGACTCTATAGCAGTTAAATAGAAACGGGTGGATCTGTAGAATTAAATATTAAAAATTCAAACAGAACTAAGGCAAGCGTGTCACAATTAGTAAGGCGATCTACTATCCGAAAACCTTGATAATCCTTTCATAATCAAAGTAGTAGATCGCCCTACAAGTCGGGAGCATCTCATATTTGTAAAAATACTTCTTCTGGCTTCTTCCTTCTGACTCTTTCCCCGCAGCAAGAGAGCCTCAAAACTCCTGCCTCAAAACTCCAATTTCTAGCTTGCCTGCTTTCATTGAGATGCTCTCTACCAGTCGATGGTCGTGTGCCAGTTGCAAAAATACTATGAAAATAAAAACTTAAAAATTATTCACACTAATATTTGATTTTTTAATTTATCATAGTATCTGGTCGCTCACCAATTACTCATGATTTCCAAAGAAACTTTATTTGTTCTATCTCTATTTCCCTACTTGGGATTTCTCTGGTTTTTGACTCGATCGGGAAAAACACCCCGTTTAGCTCTGATGGGGTTTTACGGGACTCTCGTTTTTGTAGGAGTGACGATTCCCGCCGCAATTTACGCAAAAGTTGCTTACAACGAGTCGCTAGCAAATGTCGATTGGCTACACGGTTCGGCGGAACTCTTCTTAACAATCGCCAATATTTTATTAGTTTTAGGCTTTAGAGAAGCGGTGATTAAAGCCAAAGAATCCTCACAAGAATAAACTTGAGAGGGTAGTCGGGATTAATGCGAAACTTTCATTTGACTAGCGTCGGTTTAATTGGGCGAGATAATTGAGATACTGGTGAAGGCGATCGGTGTTAGTGTCAAGTAAGCGACTGGCCCAAGAATGTACATTAAGTTGCGATCGCATTTCTCGAAACACCGCAGCATCACCGCGATTGTCTAGAGGAAAAACCCAAGCATCAAATCCAGCCGACTTTAGACGGCTAACAGTTCCCTCGCCATCTTGCACCCACAATTGAGGGTTAATGCGAAGCGGCTGACAGGAATATTCACCGACAACAATTCCACCCACAGAAACGCTAGCACCTTCTCCACGATTGGAAAGTTCTTGTAAAATAGCTTTGAGGGAATTGAGTTTTTTCCCGTCTTGTACTTGCTGCGGTGTCAGCTTGACAATCACCATTTCTAAAACTTCCACAGGTTTTGTCGATCGTACAACGTTGAGTGGTTCGGCTGGCCAATGGTTATTTATTTCCGGTTCCACTGTCTCAATTTCCTCTGCAACCTGTACTGTTTCCACCGGCTTAGCAGTGTCTACAATTATCTGAATTTCCTCCCCATCTTTCTCAATTTTTCCACTAATCAGTAAGATCGCATTCTCTACGATGTAAGGTTTCACTTGTTCGTAAGCCTTGGGGAACACCACAGCTTTTATTTGAGCTGTCAAATCTTCTAATTGCAAAATTGCCATCGAATCGCCTTTTTTGGTCACTACCATTTTGATAGCGCTGAGCATGACAATAACTGATACTTTACCCTTTTTATCTGCTAACTGTTCGAGAGTCACCACATCTGGATCGGGGTTTACTTGCAGGAGAAACTTTAGGGGATGTTCTGATACATAAAAGCCAAGCAACTCTTTTTCTAAACGCAATTTTTCCTGTTTGTCATAATCATTGACAGTTTTTGATTTGGGGGCAGAGTCATAGGTACTTGCAGACTTTCCGAAACTATTCCCACCTAACAAGTCAAACAGATTACCTTGACCGCTTTCTCTATCTTTCTTGCGGTCTCCGGCCCATTTCATCACCCCTTCAAGGTCGTTTACTAATTGCTTGCGGTTCGGATCGATTTTGTCAAAAGCACCGCAGTGAATTAATGCTTCTAAAGCGCGGCGGTTGACTGAATGGAGATTTACGCGATCGCACAAATCAGCAAGCGATTTAAACTTACCCCCTTCCTGCCGCGCCTCCAAAATATTTTCAATAGCCCCTTCACCCACATTTTTAACCGCCGAAATTCCAAACAAAATTTTATGTTTTTCAGCTTTAGTCATCTCCATCGGCAATGGCGTAAAAGTTAGTTCAGAACCATTAATATCAGGCGGCTCAACGTCAATCTTCAGCTTGAGACAATTAGCAATATATCTCTGTACCTTCTCCTGGTCGCCTCTGTTAGCAGTCAGCAATGCAGCCATGTACTCTACAGGAAAATTTGCCTTTAAATAAGCAGTTTGATAAGTGATATAGGCATAGGCCATTGAATGGGATTTATTAAAGCAATATTCTGCGAATTGAAGCATTTGCCCGAACAAGTCTTCGGCAATTCTTTGAGTGACACCATTCTTAGTCGCCCCATCAATAAATATTTCCTTTTGCTTCTGCATTTCATCAGCCTTCTTCTTACCCATTGCGCGACGCAGCAAGTCAGCTTGACCTAAAGAATAGCCCGCCAAATCTTGAGCCATCCGCATAATTTGCTCTTGGAAACAAAGCGTTCCATAAGTCTCTTTTAAAATCGGCTCTAACAGCGGATGGTCATATTTAACCACCTCTCTACCGTGTTTGCGATCGATAAATTGTGGAATCAAACCAGCATCCAGCGGACCGGGACGATAAAGCGCCAGAATAGAAGAAATATCATCCAGACAGGAAGGTTTAATTTTTTTTACTACATCCAGCATCCCAGAAGATTCTAGCTGAAAAATACCTTCTAAATCTCCTTTTTCTAATAGTTGATAAGTTTTTGCTACATCAGGGGGCAACTTGTTATTCCTAGTAAATGTCTCTTGAGCTCTGCGTTCTATATTAGAAGGCAAGCCTTCGGCATCGATAGTTATATCCTGCGTGTGCTTAACATAATCAACTGTTTTTTGGAGAGTTGTTAAATTTTTAAGTCCCAGAAAGTCCATTTTCAGTAGCCCCAAAAATTCCAAGTCTTCCATGAAATATTGGGTGATTACAGCGCCTTCATTATTCTTTTGCAATGGTACAATTTCATCAAGGGGGACGGAAGAAATTACCACACCGGCGGCATGAACACCATAGGTTTTGTTAGTTCCTTCAATGCGAATTGCCATGTCAATCCACTGACGCACTGGGACTTCGGTGCCAGTTTCTGCATTTATGCAAATTGTATTTTCGTAGTTGTCTCTAAATTCCTGTGCAGGTGTTGCATCGGAAATCATCACTTTTAGTTTTTCCGGTTTCCCCCGCGACACGGGAATCATTTTTGCCATTTCGTCTGCTTTTTTGTAGGGAATACCTAAAACTCTGGCAACATCTTTCAAGACAGCTTTTGATGTCATTCTGTTAAAGGTAATAATTTGCGCTACTCGGTCTTCGCCATATTTTTCAGTAACGTATTTAATCATGTCGTCGCGCCTTTCTATGCAGAAATCGCTATCGATATCTGGCATAGATTTGCGTTCGGGATTGAGAAATCGCTCGAATAGTAATCCGTGATGTACAGGGTCTATATTGGTAATTTTGAGGACGTAGGCAACTAAAGAACCTGCGGCCGAACCACGTCCGGGTCCGACGGGAATATTGTTGTCTCTAGCATATTTCATGTAGTCCCAAACTACTAAAAAATATTCTGAAAAGCCCATCAGCTGAAGCATTTTCAGCTCGTATTCTAGTCTTTGTTTATAGACTGGGGGGATTTCATTTCTGGTACGAGCTTTGAGGCGTTCTAATAGTCCGATCCAAGATATTTCTTCTACATAGGTATCGGCGGTATGTTCTGGGGGAATTGGAATTGTGGGAATCCGAGCTTCTCCTGTGAGCTCGTATCTCGATACTTTATTTGCGACTTCTAGCGTATTTTCGATCGCCTCTTTGATTGTTTCATCGTCCAAATGGTCTCGAAACAGTTGCGCCATCTCCATAGCAGACTTAAGATATTCAGTGCCGCTGTAGCGCATCCGCTTGTCTTCTTCAATCAATTTGTTTGTGTTAATGCACAGCAAAGCATCGTGTGCTTCTACGTCGTTGCAGGAAATATAGTGAGAATCATTGGTGGCAATTATTTTAATCTTGAGTTCGCGGGCAATTTTGACGATTTCAACATTAACAATCCGGTCTTCCGGGGAACCGTGGTCTTGAATTTCTATATAGTAATCTTCCCCAAATACTTCTTTATACCATGTGGCTACTTCACGGGCAGTATCTAGCTTGTTTTGCAGAATCATTTGGGGAACTTCCCCGCCCAAACAAGCACTGGTAACAATTAAACCTTCGGAGTATTGTTTTAGCAGTTCCTTGTTGATGCAAGGTCTGGCAAAAATACCTCTTTCAGGCATTCCCTTTAAGTGGGAAATTGTGGTTAGTTTGACGAGGTTTTTATAACCTTGGGTATTTTTAGCTAAGACAACTTGATGGTATTTTCTTCTACCTCGAACTTTTACTTCAATGTCGCCGTTGACGACGTACATTTCATTGCCAATAATCGGCTTGATATTTTTATTTCGGCAAACTTTGATGAGCTCGATCGCGCCGTACATCACCCCGTGGTCTGTAAGGGCGATCGCGGGCATCCCCAATTCCACCGCCCGTTCTGCGAGCTGTTGTAGCTGAGAAGCCCCATCTAGTAAGCTATAATCGCTGTGAATGTGCAAACCAACGAAGGACATAGGGATTTAAAATATAAGATTTGAGAATTTAGATTTTACACCATTGGCGTGTCAAAGGGTAAAATAAAAAACAAAGCTTTATATCACTCTTGAGCTGGTTTACCCTGGGGCTTCTAGAAGTGCAAAAGATGAGGTTGTTGCGGTATAGATGATTTAATGGGTAAATTATTCTCGCTGGCGATCGAACTTTTACAAATTTGCTTGTTTCAAATAACCTTCCAAATCTTTAATCCGTTCTTGCGTCACTCTAGCCCTGCAATAACCGTAGGTAGAAGCAGCCAAACTACCGCCTTCAAACTGTCCTTTTGCATAATCACAATTTTCATCCCGAAATTTAATCCAAGTACGCTGTGCCACCGTCAATCTCTGCTTTTGTCTACTGCTGATTTTTGCTTGCAGTTGCTTATAAACTTGATTGAGCTTTTTGTCGGCAGCCTCAAACTCTTGACTAGAACACATATTCATGTCTAGCGTGGTTTGAGGATTTTTGCAGTTAGGCTGTTGGGCGACTTGCAGGGGAATGTTGCTGGCTTTGCTGGGAAGCAAAAATCCGGCTGTCAACAACAGCAAACTCGCGACAAATTTTACCGAAATAGTGCTATTTTTCACTTAGTTTCTCCCTTTTTTAATCTTTAATTTTCTCTGCTGGCTGCGCCGATCGCCAAATCCACCAAGCTGCAGCCCACAAAGTAAAATTGCCGAAGAGAGTCATCGCCGCTTGCAGGGTAACGATCCATTCTAGGGCGGGAGAGTTGTCAAAATAGTGCCATGTACAGGCACACATAGCGCTGACAAGAGCGGGCAGCATTCCGGCGGAAAGGGCCCACCAAGCTCGGTTTTGAGTGACTTCGCCGTAAGTCCAAATTAACCAGATGGCGGCAATCCACTCGACGACGCTAGAGACGTGAATAATCCAGGTGGGAATTGACAAAGCGTGCATTTTTTGTAGGGTGAACGAAGATGTATTTATTTGTTTAAGGCAGTTGACTGTTAACTGTTAACTGTTGACTGTTGACTGTTGACTGTTGACTGTTTACTGTTAACTGTTAAAATAATTTATGGCTCGATCGCAACAATTAGATATTGTAATAGTTATATTCCCATCATAAACAAACAAAAGAGTAGAAATGCGAGCAATTTTGTGCGGCTATTACGGTAAAGGCAACGGCGGCGACGAGGCGCTGTTGGCATCGCTACTGCAAATGTTACCAGATGGCGTGACGCCGATCGTCCTGTCTGGCAATCCTGTCGAGACAAATCAGCGGTACGGGGTAGCTGCGCGCGATCGCATGAATGCGTTCCAAGTTCTCGAAGCACTCCGCACATCCGACGCACTAATTTGGGGCGGCGGTAGTTTAATCCAAGACGCTACTAGCATTGCGAGCCCTTTCTATTATGGGGGTTTGATGGGATTAGCGCAGCGGATGGGCTTAAAAACTGTTGCCTGGGCCCAGGGAATTGGGCCTTTGAAGCGCGAAATGACTCGCAAGTTATCTCAGCGGTGTTTTGCTGGATGCACCGCCGTCAGCGTGCGGGATAAAGGTTCAGCTACTTTACTTGCAGATTGGAAAATTCCCTTTACTTTAGCGCCCGATCCGGTGTGGGCTTTAGAGAATTCCCCCGTGTCGGGTTTGTGGGATTTACCTGCGCCCAGAGTTGCTGTTTGTTTGCGTTCTCATCCTACACTAACTCCCGCGCGTTTGTCAATCTTAACTCAAGCTTTAGTTGACTTTCAAAAAGCAACTCGCACCTTAATTTTGCTGCTGCCTTTTCAAGCGTCTCACGACTTAGAAATTGCCCAACATTTGCACGAAGCCCTGCCGAAAAGGAGCCGCATCCTCAGTTTAGACGATCCGAGAAAATTGAAAGGAGTGTTCCGGGGAGTCGAAATGGCGATCGGAATGCGCTACCACAGTTTAATTATGGCAGCATCCGAAGAATGCCGCTGTTTTGCCCTCAGCTACGACCCGAAAGTCAGCCAGTTAATGGAAGAGTTAGAAATGCCGGGATACTTATTATCAGAATTGCCAGACGATCCTTATTTAATCAGCAAAACCTGGATCGAACACTATGCTAACGGCGACGCCTTATCGTCAGACAGGATAAAATTTATAGTAGGGCGATCGCTCTTTCATCGCGAAGTATTGCGAGCCGCGCTCCAGTAATCTCATTGAGAGGTGAAATACAATGACAGTCAGTACAGCAGACTTAAAAATTACCTGGGAAAAATTGCCAGACGATTTTATTTTAGACGAGGAACCTGTGGAAAATATCGACCAACCCTTGCTAGCCGCCGCCTTGCGCGAAATCCTAGAAATCGCAGGGCTAATTTTAACAGGAATATTAGTTGCCCCAAACATGGGAATTTGCGCTACATTAAACGGCAAGCTAGTTATCAAAGCTCCAGATTGGTTTTATGCCCGCAACGTCCAGCCGCTTTCTAGTCCAGAAATTCGCCGCAGTTACACTCCCAACTTAGAAGGGGAAGTCCCGGCGATCGTGATGGAATTTTTATCAGCTAGTCCCAACGATGAATATTCTAGTAAACAAACTTATCCGCCGGGAAAATGGTTTTTTTACGAACAAGTATTGCGAGTTCCAATCTATGCACTTTTTGAGCCAGCCGCTGGAGTGTTAGAAGTCTACCAGTTGGATTCAGCAGGAAAGTATGAAGTACAACCACCAGATTTAAACGACCGTTATTGGATCGCAGGAGTTGGGTTGTTTCTGGGGGTTTGGCAGGGAACAAAAGCCGAAAGAACAGGATATTGGTTGCGGTGGTGGGATGAGAGGGGAGAGATGTTATTGTGGGGATCAGAAATGGTAGAAAGGGAACGGCAGGAAAAAGCAAATGTTCAACAGCGAGCCGATCGACTAGCCGCGCAATTAAGAGCAGCAGGCATTGAACCAGAACCCTAATGCAATAATGAGCCATTAAAAATTGCAGAGGAACAATTTTTAATGGCTCATTAACTAAAAAGTATTAGATAACCTCGCAAAAATCCATATGGATCTGCGTTAATCCACGTTAATCAGTCTTCATCAGCGGTTAAAAAATACATTCAGGAGACAGCAAAATTGGCAAGAGTAAGAGTGCGGGAACACGTCAATCCCCTATCAATTAGATATCAAGCATCTGCAAGTCCCCCGGATTGGACTAAAATCTATGCCAACTTAAATTTACCGCTGCATTTAGATATCGGCTGCGGCAGAGGACGTTTTTTGTGGCACATGGCGCAAATCCAAACAGACTGGAACTTTCTCGGATTAGAAATTCGGGAACCGCTGGTAGAGGAGGCGAATCTTTGGCGGGACGAAAAAGGCTTGACAAATTTGCACTATTTGTTTTGCAATGCTAATAGTTCCCTGAAACCAATTTTAGAAACTTTACCCGCAGGCACTTTGCAGCGAGTTAGCATTCAATTTCCCGATCCGTGGTTCAAGAAAAAGCACCACAAACGGCGGGTGGTGCAGCAGGAATTAGTCAACGAATTGGCAGCTTATCTGGCAATTGGCGGCGAAGTTTTTATCCAGTCAGATATTGAAGAAGTAGAAAGCGAAATGTGCGATCGCTTTTCATCTCACCCCAGTTTTCAACGTCAAAACGGTGGCGAATGGTTAGCCGAAAATCCCTTGCCTGTGGCTACAGAAAGAGAAATCGCTACTCTCAAACGCGGCGAACCAGTTTATCGAGCACTCTATCAAAAATAATGCTCGCTTTTGCCAACTCACCTTTGTCATAAATGTTATAAATTACATCTTGCACCTTGGTTAGGAACAGGCAAGATGCCTGTTCCACAAAACTTAATTTTCTTGTGGAACGGGCATCTTGCCCGTTAGGAACAGGCAAGATGCCTGTTCCACAAAACTTAATTTTCTTGTGGAACGGCTTTCCGGCCTGTTCCACAAAACTTAATTTTCTTGTGGAACGGGCATCTTGCCCGTTAATAAAAGAATTATTTCTAACTTAAACCCAAGACGGCAGCCACATCCGAAGATTCCATTCCATTTGCGACAAAGGCAGTCCCAAATAGATAGGCATCCAGAAAATAAAAGCACCCAAAACCAGAAAAATAATTGTTACTCCCATCCCTCGGAGTCTAGTTTGAGGGCTGTGCAGCCACCTGTCAACCCACCAAGCAAGCGCTAAGGCTGCAAACACGGAACAGCCCATATAATGATACAAAAATACACAGCGAGTCACCTTAACCCAAGGCAGTAAATTAGCAGCCCAATTAACTATTAAATACAACGCCAGCCACATTTGGGCAGTCGGCGGAAACAAAATCGGCTGCTGCTGTTCGAGCGTGTCAACAGAAGCCTCGCTGCGCGTTTTCAACCACACCGAAATCCGGTGAACTAAAACTCCTATTACTAACAGTAAAGCTAAGGTTGACAGCCACCAAAGGAAGGGATTTCCCATCGCGTGAACGTCAAAAATTGCCTGAGTTGCACCTTCAGGTAAAGGCGGCAAAACCGGATCTGGTTGGGCATTGCTGCTAGCAGTTTTGTAGAAGTAAACTATGGGGCGCAGCATCAAAGGCCAACTGTACCACGTGGAACAGTAAGGATGTACATCTGGCCCGCTTTTAATCCGCTGGTGATAAGTCAAAATTTCCGTTTGCATCTGCCAGAAATTGGGAGTTGGATTAAAGTGCAGGTGAGGAATCCAAGAGATGCTGTAAACTAGAATAGGAATAATAGCTAGACTTAAGCAGAGTTCTATAAAATTGAGTTTAGTCAGTTTTTGTACGGGACTTTCGGCAGGAATTAGAGGTGAATCTACCTCGCGGCTTTGTTCTTCATTTCCTCTGTTACCCTGGATAAAACGAACTGCCCAAGCACAGATTAAAATTAGATAAGTACCGAAAAGGAACCATAATCCGTTCCATTTGATAGCCGCAGATGCGCCGAAACCAGTACCGGCGATTACCAGCCAAAGCCAGCGCTTTTTGCCTTCTGCTTCTACGGATTTTAAAATAAATAACTGACCTAAAATTCCAAATAAAACCAGATAAATGTTGTTCAGCGCGTAGCGAGACTCAACTAAAAATAGACCGTCGCAGGCGATAAATAAAGCAGCAAGAAAAGCAAAGGTGCGGCGCCGAACTAGCTGATAAGCTAGCCCTCCCACAACTAGCGGAATAAAGGAACCTGTGAGAGCATTCAGCCAGCGGTAATCCCAAGGAGAAAGCAGGGAACCAGCCATACTGTTGACGGCTGTTTTTCCGAAGGGAAGGTGAGTGCCGATCGCAATTCCGATCGCAATTATGTACTGGCTCAGAGGTGGGTGAGCGTTAAAAAAAGGAGTTTTTGTGAGATAATCGTTGGCAAATTTAGCGTAGTAAACCTCGTCAAATACTAAGGTGTTAAATCGCTCCAGTTCCCAAAAGCGTAGAGTTAAGGAAAAGAGAACCACACCGAGCATTGCTAGAGAAAAAATAACATTCGATTGGTTAAAGTGCTTTTTCTTGATTTTCATAAAACAACAGCCAATAATAAATCCTAAATTTGAGGGCGATCGCTAATTTTAAATTTTTGAGTTGAGAGTAACGTAAAATAGGACTTGTGCAGAAACCGAATTGTTGATGAGAAACCGGGTTTTTGGGAAAAACCCGGTTTCTTAAACCCGGCTTCTAATAATGCTTGGAGAGTGCAGCGAGAAGCAGTAGCGACTATTGTTTCACAAAATGCTCCCGATCTAATTGGCAAGCAGGAAGGAAAAGCGGGCATCACAAGGTGCGATAGATTATGATAGCAGCTAATCATGTCTTTTTTGAGCGAGTGCTTATGAATCCCATAGTTTCGATTTGGGGGCGTTGGGGGTTAGCTGTAGGTGCGACTATCCTGATGGGATCTGCCGCCGCGCCAAATCCCCAGACATTTGAAAGTTTTGCTGATTTCTGTACCAACAAAGAGAATTTGACGCCTGAAGCCAGACATACGGTGGAGGTGTTGCTATCAAAAGCAAAAACACAAGAGTGCGATCGCGCTCAAGAAACCCTGACTAATCTCACAGAACTTTCCCTAATTCGCAATAACATAGTCGATATAAAACCATTATCAAAATTCACCAATCTGAGAAAGCTCAACCTCAGTTTAAATCAAATAACAGATGTGCAACCCTTATCGGGAATGACTAATCTGAGATTTCTCGTCCTCAATTTCAATCAAATCTCAGACGTGAAACCATTATCGGGGCTGACTAATCTGACAGAGCTTTTTCTCGAAGCCAATCAAATCGTAGATGTAAAACCTTTAGCGGGATTGACTAATCTAACAGGGCTGTCCCTCGCATCTAATCAAATTGTAGATGTGACACCTTTATCGAGAATGGCTGAGTTAAACTTTCTTTATTTGAGTGGCAATAAAATCGCAGATGTGAAACCATTATCGGGATTGACCAATCTGATACTGCTTTTCCTAGAATCCAATCAAATCGCAGATATCAAACCTTTAGCGGGATTGACAAATCTGACCGCCCTACACCTCAGTAGAAATCAAATCGCAGATATCAAACCTTTAGCGGGATTGGTATATCTGACAACCCTCGATCTCAATAGAAATCAAATCCCGGATGGGGAAGCCGATCGATTAATTCAGAAAAACAAACAACGATTAAATCAAAAAACAGATGAAGCCGAGCGATTGGTTCAGGAAGCTAGGCGACTATTCGCTCAAGAAACAGCAGCATCTTACCAGGAAGCATTGCAAAAGTTTGATGCAGCGCGTTCGCTTTATCAAATGCTTAGAAATTGGAAGGACGAAGCTTACACGCTGCATCAAATGGGCTTCATTACTAATAGATTAGGAGACAGACAGCAAGCCCTGAACTACTACAAGCAAGCTCTTTCTTGGCATCAGACTGTAGCCGATCGCCCTAAACAAGCCGTCATCCTCAACAATATCGGCGCCGTCTACTATGCTTTGGGAGAGAAACAGCAAGCCATCGACTACTATAACCAAGTCCTTTCCCTAATTCGGGAAAGGGGCGATCGCCCTGAAGCAAGTATCAACCTCAGCAACATCTCGAACCTACCCGCAAACAGCGACACATCTTTGGGCGATCGCACTGCGGAAGCCACCACACTCAACAACATCGGCTTAGCCTACAACGATTTGGGAGAAAAACAGAAAGCACTAGAGTATTTCAACCAAGCCCTTCCCTTATTCCGCGCTATGGGCGATCGGGCAAAGGAAGCAACTACCCTCACCAATATTGGCTTAGTCTATTCAGATTTGGGAGAAAAACAAACAGCCCTCGACTACTACAAACAAGCCCTCGATTTGAGACAAAAAGTGGGCGATCGGCGTGGAGAAGCCCTTACCCTCAACAATACAGGTACTACTTACTCAGAATTGGGAAACCAGCAGAAAGCAGAAGAATATTTCAACCAAGCCCTGCCGCTGTTTCGCGCTGTGGGCGATCGTCCTGGGGAAGCTCTCACCCTCTACAATATGGCTAATATCAAAGGCGATCGAGGCAATTTAATCGCAGCCCTGACTGACATTGAAACCTCCATCAAAATCATCGAAAACCTCCGCACCAAAATTACCAACCACGAGCTCCGCATCTCATACTTTGCCACGGTACAAGACTATTACCAGTTCTACATTCACCTGTTAATGGAACTGCACAAAACCAATCCCAAATCTGGTTACGATCGCAAAGCCTTAGAAGCCAGTGAAAGTTCCCGCGCCCGCAGCCTCCTCGAACTTCTTCAAGAAGCAAACGCCGATATTCGCCAAGGTGTCGCCCCGGAATTATTACAGCAAGAACGCAATTTACAACAGCAACTCGATGCCTTAGAAACACGCCGAATCGAAACTCTAAGCCGCCCCAATCATACCCCCGCAGAAAAAGTAGAATTAGACCAAAAACGGCAAACTTTACTAGGAGAATATCAGGACATTCAAGCCCAAATCCGCTCCACCAGCCCCCGGTACGCCACCCTCACCCAACCGCAACCTTTAGCCCTGGCACAGATTCAACAACAAATCCTCGATCAGAATACAATTTTACTCCAGTATTCTTTAGGGAAAGAGCGCAGCTATCTGTGGGCTGTGACTAAAACCAGTATCACCAGTTATGAATTGCCCAAACAGGTTGACATCGAAAAAGCAGCCCGCAATTTCCGCGATGCTGTGACTAGCCCGCGCTACCGAAACATTCCCGATCGAGTTGCTGAAGCTAACAACACGCTTAGTCAAATTATTTTACAGCCCGTAGCAGCACAACTCGGTCAAAAACGCCTGCTGATAGTTGGCGATGGCATTCTCAATTACCTCCCCTTTGCCGCCCTCTCACTCCCCGAAACACCCGGTAAAAATCGGAATCCGCCTTTAATTGTAGACCATGAAATTGTGCTGCTGCCTTCCGCTTCTACCTTGGGAATCTTAAGACAAAACTACAATGACAGACAACCCCCAACTCGGACTTTAGCAATGCTTGCCGATCCAGTTTTTAGCGGTGACGATGAACGAGTCAAAACCCAGTCTAATAGCGCCAATCCCCAAGCAATAGAATCAGTAAATCTCGGTTTAAGCCGCTCTAGCCGCGCCAATAACATAAAGTTGAGCCGTTTAAAATTCACTCGCCAAGAAGCTCAAATTATTCAAGCGTTAGTACCAGCTAATTCTAGCACCGAATCTTTGGATTTTGCAGCCAGCCGCGCCGCAGCAACCAGTCAGAACTTAAGCCAATATAAAATCATTCATTTTGCCACTCATGGTTTAGCGAATAGCACTAACCCGGAACTATCGGGAATCATCTTGTCACTGGTAGATGAAAAGGGCAATCCCTTAAACGGATTCCTGAGACTTACTGATATTTTTAATCTGAAATTAGCAGCCGATTTAGTAGTGTTAAGTGCCTGTCAAACTGGATTAGGGCAGAACATTCAAGGCGAGGGGATGGTAGGATTGACACGGGGATTTATGTATGCAGGGGCTCAGCGAGTTATGGTGAGTTTGTGGAATGTGGATGATGAAGGAACGGCTACGTTAATGTCGAGTTTTTATCAGGGAATGCTGCAAAAAGGGTTAACGCCAGCGGCAGCATTGAGGGCGGCACAACTGGAAATGTTGAAGCAGGAAGAGTGGCGTTCTCCTTATTATTGGGCGGCTTTTACGCTTCAGGGTGAATGGCGATAAATTTTAGGCAAAACAGTTAGGATCTCAAGTCAGGTTAATAGTTGATAAATCTTATATGGTAATATTCGAGCAAATTTCTGCGATGTGGCAGAATGCTTTTTGTGATTTTTTTGTACGCTGCTACTGCCATTCTATCCATTGCCTCACAATATTTTCTAGTTCCCCAGCAAACGAATCAGTTGCATAAAGACCAAAGTTATTAATCATCTCGCTTTTTTCTAAGGGAGACTCAGCTTGAAATATAGATTCATCTAAGTTAAAAAGCGATAATTGGCGAGACTCGTCATCCGATGGATTCTGGTGTAGGGATGTTTGCTGGCTGACAAAATCGCCCATCCGTTCGCAACCCTTAGCAAAACGGCGCAAAGTAGTTGCGATCGCCTCAGAACTATTATCAATTCCTATCCATCTCCTCCCAAACTCCGAAGCAACACTCAAAGTCGTACCCGAACCGGCAAAGCAATCGAGCACTAAATCATCAGGATTTGATGAAGCTCGAATAATTCTACTAACTAGATCACGGTTTTTCTCTGTTGGATAACCTGTAATTTTAATATTCTGATTGTGAGCATCGCGAAACTCTAGCCAAATATCTTGTACGGGAATCCCGCTACTGCTATCCAAATATATCTTGCGACGGGGATTTCCTGTTGCAGACCAATATATTTCCCCTCTAGCATCCATTTCATCTAGTGTTTGAGGTGGAAATTGCCAATGCTTTCCCGGTGGCGGATTCATCCCTCGCCAAGACTTTCCAGTTTCGCCATTTCGCACTCCCGGCGCATGAATCGGAACCTTTTTATATCGCCGTCCAGTTTCCTTTTCAATATATTCATATTCTTTGTTGGCGCGCTTATCAGTCCATTCTTCAACAGGACGATTCCAGACATAAGTATCTGATTTACTATAAAACAGGATAAAATCTGAAACATTGCCGTAAGTCTTTTTTGTGTAGTTCTTGGGATTACATTTTTTTCGAGTAATCCAATTTCTAAAATTGCGTTGACCAAAAATTTCATCCATAATCACCTTGATATAAAATGCCATTTTATCATCAAGATGGACATATATTGAGCCGTCATCAGCTAATAACTCTCTCAATAGTATCAACCTCTGACGAATAAATTCAATATAACTGTTCCCTCCTAATAAGTCAGAATAAGCCGCAGTCTGAGAACGCGATTGAAACACACTTTTAGTTGCAAAAGGCGGATCTATATAAATTAATCTTACTTTACCTTTTACTGAACTATCTTTAAGTAAAGATGCTAAAATTGGTAAATTATCACCATAGTAAAGACGGTTTTCATTTGCCAGACTTAGCTGTTCATTGCTAGACCACAGTTTTACACATTCAGCTTGATGAGTGTCTAAAACTTCACTTGCAGGCACTTTTCCTGGATAGGAAAAGCACGCATCCAAGCTATTGTTTAATTGGCTTTCACTAAAATTAGATGCAGCTTGACCCTGCGATTGTTTTTTAGAAATACCCGTAGCCATTGTCACTCCTATTTTCAAGAACGCAGCCATTCCACTGTAATCCGATCTGGAACCATACGCAGTGTCAATACAATAATCTTATCTTGCCAGCTATTTTCAATACTTGCGTAGTCATCCCACATCGATCCGAGTAAGAGACCAGGCCCATCATTCAGGAAAATTACTTTAGTTCTTAAGTTATGATTTTGTGTATAGCTGAGGATTTCATCAGCGCAGCTACGATAACCACCTGTTCGGTCGTCTTCTTGTCCACCGCCTCTATCTGAATCATATCTTGCCAATCCTATTGCCAGCAAGTCATTTTCATTAATATCGTAAATCACAAAATCAACAGGACGTTTCGGGTTGGGATAGTTGGCGAAGACATTTCCCATCAGGATATCTTTTCCAGCTCGCTCTGGCCCTCTGATTGCCAAGTAGGGAAAGTGTAACCGGAATAAGGAGAAAAATCTTTCAGTTAAGTCGTATCCCTTTTTTCCGCGACTTTTGTATTCCCACAATAAAGCCGACAGTGCCTCATCGGGAATTGGACGAGTCATATAAGCAGCTTGAACTTCTTGAACAGACCTAAAACGTACTCCGAACTGATTGCAAATTTCCGTTGCCTTTTTTTTCCTTCTGAGCATTTCCACGGGAAGCTCAGGGCTGACATACTTGCGAAACACCCTAAAAAGTTGCACTCGCATCCATGTGCTGGGAACCTCTGAAATCTGTATAAATAGACGCACAGATGATTCAGAAGTCCTGAGTAATTGCCCAAACATTACTAGAACAGGTTCGTAAAGTTCGCAAGCCTCCTGCAATATATCGGGATAGTATTCTCCGGCAGTCAAGGTGATCCAGTTCTGTCCATCTGCTTTGTAGTCTGCAAAAGAGTTGCGTCTTCCCGAACTCATATCACTCATTCCTCATCTCACAATTAACTCCTTCATAAAGTTCCTTAATTGAATTTGAAACCCGATCGCACGCCCGCCCATGAAAACTAATCTAACATCATACCAAAAAAAAGCGGCTCCGCTTGTCGCAAAACCGCCGTCACAGAGGATGAAAAATCAAAACTTAACGCACAGCGCCCTGTACTGAAGGTGATTCAATTGTTTTCATGAAGTACAGCTTCACTAATTGCCAGCCGTTCGACAGATACAAAGGCAATTTTTGGAAGAACTGCAAGAATTTCGGAGTATTAGAAGCAACAATTGCAGTCAACTGCTGATTGTTCTTGAGGCAAATATCCAGCCGTTCATAAAATTCTGGGTTGTTCACGTCCAGCATGACGGGGAATACGCGGCCTGCTGTTTCGTTGGTCTTTTTGATGACTTCAATGTCGTATTCGCGAGCATCGAGACCGAGCGATCGATAAAAACCGGCGCGCTGGATATCATTGAGATACATTGTCGCGAACACTGACAGCAAGAAGAAACGGCACCAAAGCTTAGCGCGCCAATCATTCAACATCTGAGGCTGAGCTCTCATCACCGCATCGAAGAAATCTCCGTGGCGGTTTTCATCCTGGCACCAATTTTCAAAGAATCGGAAAATTGGATAAATCTGGTCTTCAGGATGGGCTTTTAAGTGCTGATAAATCGTGATATAGCGCCAATAACCGATCTTTTCAGATAAGTAAGTCGCGTAGAAAATAAACTTCGGCTTAAAGAATGTGTAACTGCGGCTCTTTGTCAAGAAACCCAAATCCAGGGACAAATTAAAGTCCGAGAGAGCTTTGTTGAGGAAACCGGCGTGCCGCGCTTCGTCCCGCGACATCAGGTTGAAACCCTCGGCCAGCACTGGATTTTTTCCTTTGAGCCTGCGTCCCAATTCTTTGTAAAGCAAGAATCCAGAAAACTCAGCGGTGCAGGAACGTTCCAGGAATTCAATGAACAACTGGCGTTTTTCGCCGTCAATGTGATCCCAAGATTGAGCGAACTCCTCATCCCGCACGAAGTGGTTTTTGTTGTAGTCAACGCGGAACTCTTGGATAATTGCTTCTAGTTCGGCTTCATTTACCGAGATGTCCATTTTGGCCATCTCGTCAAAGTCTGTTGTGTAAAATCTCGGCGTGAGAATAGTTTCTTTGGCTGGGGCTTTTACTCCCGGCCGCATTTCTTCAAAAGTGGGTTTTTTGAGGGAATCTACCATATGTTTATTGGATTTCTGCTTATAACTACTCGCTTGTTTCCATTGTCGGGTACTGCGGGCGATCGCGCTCGTGTATGTCCGGCCAGCGCTGGCGGCGCGCTTGGTTTGGCGCTCCGTGTGGAATCCAGTTCTAAGCTGCTGTAATTTCCACGCCCTCCAGTTTACCAAGCTCTCGCCCGCGCAAATATGTTGCGGGCGTTAAGAATTGCTACGCAAAATTACTCATGGGGCATGGGGCATGGGGCATGGGGCATGGGGCATGGGGCATAGGGCATGGGGAATTGGTAGTAAATAAACAATAACTTCGGACTATGCACAAATATCTGCTGGTGTCAAACTGTTCAAAGACCAGATAGAAAGTACAAAATGTATACAGGGACTCCAATTCTTAGAATTATCAGGCAGGACGGTCAGAAAATGAGCAATTTAGGTGTTAGTTACCTTTTATGGGCAGCTTGTTTTTTCGGCCCATTCGGACTCCACCGCCTCTACAACGGCAAGATTGGTACGGGTTTGCTGTGGCTGTTTACCTTTGGTTTGTTTGGGTTTGGGCAATTGTTTGACTTGCTGCTGCTGCCGAACATGGTGGACGAACGCAATGCCAGTCTCAGGGGCAAACTCGGCGTATCTCGCGAAGGTATACCGCTATATCCAGTCAGCGGGGCGATCGCCGCGACATATCCCAAGCAAACTCCAGACCAGTTAGGGGTTAAACTCCTGAAGGCCGCTTATACCAAGAACGGAAGATTATCTGTCACCCAAGGGGTGATGGCAACCGGCGCTACTTTTGCCGAAGTGCAAGAGGCTTTCACGGCAATGCTCAAAACCGGGTATGTGAGTATCGAGAACGATGCGGTAACTGGCGTTGTGATCTACCACTTTCACGAACTTTAGCTGCTGCGGGTGCGTTATCTAGGGGATTTTGTCTATTTTTCCAGAAGCTAATGGCTGACGCACCCTACTACTTGATATTGGTTGGTGAGCAGTTATTGCCGTTTTTTGAGTAAGCATTGCCGACAAAATCGGCTAGAATGTTTGTTTGTCTATATAAGCAGAAAGTATTTAGCGTCATGGCAGTCCCTAAGAAGAAAACCTCCAAATCCAAGAAGAATATGCGTAAGGCCACATGGAAGCGCAAAGCTGTAGTGGCAGCTCAGAAAGCTCTGTCTCTGGGCAAATCTGTTCTGACTGGGCGTTCCAACAGCTTCGTGTATCCCGGCAATGAAGAAGAGGAGGAAGAATAGAAACGGCATACCGGGCATAGGGCGAACCCGATGCCCGATCGATCAATCCTTTTTTGCTGCTGGTAAAATCAGCATGGCATCGCCAAAGGAATAAAAGCGGTACTGTTGCTCGATCGCCTCTCGGTACAAATCCAACAGCCGAGGCCTTCCAATCATCGCACTTACCATCATCATCAAAGTAGAGCGGGGCAAGTGAAAATTGGTAATCATCCCCTCTACAACCCGCCACTTGTAACCAGGGTAGATAAACAAATTGGTCGGGCCGCAAAAAGGTTGCAAGGAAAAATCGCTACTCGCGGCGGCGGCTCCCTCTAAAGCTCGCACTGCTGTGGTACCCACGGCAATGATCCGCCCGCCTCGGGCTTGAGTTTCCCGGATTTTCTCAACGGTGGCGGCGGGTACTTCCACCCATTCGCCGTGCATTTTGTGAGCCGTCACGTCTGCCACCTCCACCGGGCGAAACGTCCCTACTCCGACGTGTAAGGTGACAAAAGTTTTTTCGATTCCCCGCTGTTCCAAGCGGCTGAACAATTCTTCGGTGAAGTGCAGGCCTGCTGTGGGGGCCGCCACCGCCCCAAGCCGATCGGCATAAACAGTCTGGTACTGTTCCGGTGCAGCTTGGGAATTTTCGATGTATGGCGGCAGGGGTACGTGGCCGTATTCGTCCAAAAACTTCGCCAGACTCGCATCTGTGGGGATGTCAAACTCCAGCAGCCGCCCTCCTGTTGCGTCGTCCCTGGCGATAACTGTCGCAGTCAATCGACGATCGAGTGCCACAGCCTGGGGAAGACAACAGCAAGGCCCTGCTGCGGAGTCATCACAGTGTGGCTCAAATTCAATTTTTGCTCCCAACTTTAAGCGTTTCCCCGGTTTAACCAAAGCCAGCCAGCAATTGTGCTGCCGTTCTTCCATCAACAATATCTCCACAGCCGGGCCGTTGGGTTTGTGCCCGTAGAGTCTCGCCGGCATCACGCGGGTGTTGTTGAGTACCAGCAAGTCTCCCGGTTCCAACAAATCGGGTAAATCCCGGAAAATCCGGTGTTGCTGGCTGCTGGGAGAATCTACAGCCAGCAAGCGAGAACTGTCCCTCGGCACTACGGGATTTTGGGCAATGCGCGAGGGCGGAAGTTCGTAGTCGTAGCCGTCCAAAGACCAGTCAAGCTCTGTCATCAAGTGAATTCCTATCAAATCAATCTGTCAACTAGGTAACAAATTGGGTAAAAACCCCCATCCAAAGTCGGGTGCTTTTCCCCTTGTGGTAGTGGGTATATACCGCGAGGATAGAGGTATAGCATCAGCTTTGCTCATAAGGCTCATTAAGGATCGTTATGGAATACCTCTACTACATCGCCAATACTAGCCTTACTCTGAGAGTCGTGGATTACCTACGCACGGCTCATCATCTTCCCTTGCAATTTATCACTGTTATTCACCAAATTGACGGCTGGGTGGTAAAGGTGAAAATGAGCCAATATTTAACTCCCGAAATGCACGGGGATTTTCGGGCTTTTATGAACGAACTCGGGATTCCTTACGATCCTGAAATTCGCTTGCAAATGGCGCTTTGGAGTTTGGAAACGGGACAGTCGCCGCTGAGCGTGATGCGCCGCTACCAGGTGGCCGTCGTTTGTCACGGCAGCCCTGACCGTAAGGAAATTGAAGCGTTTCGCCAGCAGTTTGTCAAGGGTCTGGGATATTGCCCGGAAACTCTGGCCTAGATTGCTACGCATATAAATTAACTGGGATGATAGAACAGGAGAGGGAGAGAAGGGAAAATCGGGAGAAGATTTAACGCTTTTTTCAGCTCCGTTAAAGCTCAAGAGAGAAATGCGCGACAGCCTAGGCAAGTTAACAATTAAAAATTACCTAGTGGCATTGCTTTGAGATTTTACCCTCTAACTTTTAATTATATATTTTTAATTGCTAAAAGCCGATCGAATGTATTCTTGCAGGGTGAGTCGGTAGTTTCCTGCAACGGCGGATTGAGAGTTCGCTGCTATGAATGGTGGTAATATTGGCTTAGTGGTTTGTTGTGAAGGTTCGCACCTGACTAAAGCGACATCAAAGCGACAAGAATTATTGGCTAAATCTGGATGAGTGCTTAAAAATATTTCTGCTGTTTGCCAAAGTTTGGCTTGTTTTGTGGTGGTAACAGCCAGCATTCCACCAGCATCCCAATTTCCCCGGCGGCGAGTTTTTACCTCTACAAATGCTAATGTTGGGGAATGGGGAATGGGGAATGGGGAATTTTCGTTACCTCTGTTGATTTCGCTTTCTTCATCTCTTCCGAGGGCGATGATGTCAATCTCTCCCCAGCGACAGTGCCACTGCCGGTGCAAGATTTCCCAGCCTTGCTGCTGCAACCAGTCGGCGACTAAGTTTTCTCCCAATGTGCCGATATCGCGAGAGTTGGGCGATTGGGGGCAATTGGAGTCAGCCGTGGCGAGCTGGTGATCGCTCTTTCTGGTAGAATTCAATTCTGAACTGTCACGACTGCCCATTAGCTTGAACTTGTATGATGATTTCTCGAATTCGCCAACATATTTATACTTTCTTGCTGAGTTTTGTTATTTTAGCAGTAATTGCCGCTGGGGCGATCGGCATTAATCCCGCACCTGCTTTCGCATTGGATCACGACAAAGAAATCCTAGTCGGCGCTGATTTTACTGGTCAAGTTCTGACTGACGACAGCTTTAATAAAGCCAATCTTCGCAACAGCAATTTTACTAATGCAGATTTGCGCGGCGTCAGCTTTTTTGCAGCCAATATGGAAGAAGCAAATTTAGAAGGCGCGAATTTCACAGGTGCTACTTTAGATTTAGCTCGCATGATGAAAGCGAATTTAACTAATGCTATCCTTGAGGGTGCTTTCGCTTACAATACCAGGCTGGAAGGAGCTATTATTGACGGTGCTGATTTTACAGAGACACTGCTGCGAGACGATATGATAGAAAAACTTTGTAAAGTGGCAAAAGGTACTAATCCCGTGACAGGTAGAGATACTCGCGAAACTCTTTTTTGCGATTATTAAAAGGCTCGTTGAATAAAGGAATAAAGTTTTTACTAAAAACCCGTTTGTAGTAAGGACTTTATTCCTTATATCAGTTTAAAAAAATGTAACTGCAGGCAAGCTTCAAACCTATATCGAACGAGTCATCTCCAATCTCCAATCTAAAATCTAAAATCTAAAAGGGTATTAGCCCCAAGGCACGGAGGTTAAATCGTAAAAATTAACTTGACGCAGCCGCTCTAATTCCTTGAGCCATTCTTGTTCGGCACAGAAGAGTTGGTGATATTCTATAGCCTCTTCGCCACTGCTAGCAGCCTTGGCTTTTTCCCACATATTGAGTGCAATCCGGCGGCGCTTCATGCTGATAATTTGCTCGATACAGGCGAGGGCAGATCTAATTACTAGAGGTGCGCGATAAACGTTTCTTTCTGAGAACTCATTTAAGTGAAATAAATGCGAGATTTGATTTAGTTGATTGGGATATTCAATGAAGCTATCTTGCAGTTTCAATATTAACTCAGAAGGCGCTACTTGTAAAGACATTTTGTGCAATATTTCAGCATTCACAATCTGGTGCCACAAAAATCTGTGGTGAGAAAGGCTAAACTGTACGTCTCTAGCTTCTATTGCCTCTCTGACATCTTGGCGATATTCGGGACAGTGCAAATAAATCTGCAATAATTGCGCTTCTGCTTCTTCTAAAAGACTGCGGGCTACGGCAGATAAGCTTGATTTTGAGCTTGTGTTTTCGCCGCTTGCACGCTGCTTTTTATATTGTTTGTTCGGCTTGAGCTTGTTTCTAATTAACAGGGGCATTGTCAAAGCTTCGTCTTGACTCTGCCGCTTTGCCCAATCGCTGACTACTTGATTGAGCAAGTTTTCAGCAATCATTTTTGTGAGTCTAAAATCTCCTTTGCTGAGAATTTCGGCGCACTTTTGCAGATAATGTGCTAGCTGATTGTCGTCAGTGATATTGGTTAATAAATTAATAATTTTTTTAGTGACTTGCTGGGAAGTATCGGCTTGCTTCAAATCTTGATTGACGAGCATTTGTTGCAGTTGCCAGTCGAGCCACAACGGAGCATTTTCGAGCAATTCTCGATATTGTTCTGGGGAGTAGGTTTTGAGATATTCGTCGGCGTCTTTGCCGTCGGGAATGTTGAGCACCCGCAGTTGCACTTCTCCTTGATAAGCGAGTTTTTCTATTTCTCCAATAGCGCGTTCTGCAGCTTGAGTTCCTGCTTTGTCGGCGTCGAAGTTGAGGATAATTTGTTTGGAGTCCGTGTACCGCAATAACTGCCGTACTTGGTTTAAACTTAAGGCTGTGCCGAGGGAAGCGACGGCGTTGGAGATGCCGGCGGCCTGAAGTGCGATCGCATCAAAGTACCCCTCTACAACCACTGCGCGATCGGCTTTGCTAATGGCTGTTTTCGCTGTATCTAAGGCGAATAAAGTTTTGCCTTTATCGAAGAGTTCTGTTTCGGGAGAATTGAGGTATTTCGGCTGTTCGTCGCCGAGAGCTCGGCCGCCGAAACCGATGACTCTGCCTTGGGTGTCGCGTATGGGAATCATAATGCGATTGCGGAAGCGATCGTAATAACCGCTGCCGCCATTTTTTCGGGGTACAATTAATCCAGCTTGTTCTACTAATGGCGCCGGATAGTTTTTCTGTTCTACTAAATAACTGTAAAGTGCTTCCCAACCTTGGGGTGCATAACCTAATTGAAATTGTTGGATAGTTTCTTCGCTTAGCTGGCGCTCTGATTTGAGATATGCTAAGGGTTCTTCTCCTTGGGTTTGCCGCAAAGCGTGTTCGTAAAAGTTGGCCGTTAGTGCTGAGATTTCATAGAGTTGTTCCCGCAGAGAAATTTGCCGCTGCAATTCTTGTCGGTGTTCGGGTTCGACAGTTTTGACGGGGACTTGATAATTTTTAGCTAATTCTAATACTACTTCGCTGAAAGAGCGTTTCTCCAATTCCATGAGGAACTTAAAAGCATTGCCACCTGCACCGCAGCCGAAACAATAATACATTTGTTTGCCGGGACTGACAGTAAAGCTGGGAGATTTTTCGTCGTGAAAGGGACACAAACCTACGAATTCTTTCCCGCGTTTACGCAACACGACGCGACCGGAAATAACGTCTACTATGTCGGCTCTTTGTTTGACTTCTTCGATTGTTTCTGGATGCAGCCGGGGAACTTGCATAGGGCTATTTTAGGCAAATTGAAAGTATTGGAGAAGGAAAGCACTACACGGATGAGGACACGGATACACGGATGAATTATCTAGTCTGAGTGATTTCTCATGAGATTCAAAATCCCAGCCCCCTTAAAAAGGTGAAAGAATTAGTGTCAAAGTCCCCCTTTTTAAGGGGGATTTAGGGGGATCTCCGGGGATAGAAAACACGCCCTAGGGCATAAATTTATTGTAAGATATTTATACTAACTGTAAGGAGCATCGAAATTAATGCGAATTTTAATGATGGGCGGTACTCGGTTTATTGGGGTTTATCTTACTAAGATTTTAGCAGCACAAGGGCATGAAGTGGTGTTGTTTAACCGGGGCAACAAGCCTGTACCGGTTGGGGGCGTAAAACAGATTCAGGGCGATCGCACAAATGTCGAACAACTAAAAGAAAAGTTATCGACGGTCGAGTTTGACGCGGTTTTTGACAACAACGGCCGCGAACTCAGCGATACAAAGCCTTTGGCTGAAATATTTAAAGGGCGGGTGCAGCACTTTGTTTACATGAGCTCTGCGGGGGTTTATTTGAAGTCGGATCAAATGCCTCATATTGAAGGGGACGCTACTGATCCTAAAAGCCGACATTTGGGTAAATGCGAAACCGAAAATTACTTGGCCGAGTCCGGTTTGCCTTGGACTTCGATTCGCCCGACTTACATTTACGGGCCACAAAATTATAACGATTTGGAGGCTTGGTTTTTCGATCGCATTGTGCGCGATCGACCGATTCCGATTCCCGGTAACGGAATGCACTTCACGCAGTTGGGGCACTGTCAGGATTTGGCTAAAGCAATGGCGGCGGTTTTGGGCAACGAAAGGGCGATCGGGCAAATTTACAACGTTTCGGGCGATCGATTTGTCACCTTTGACGGTTTAGCCCGCGCCTGCATTCAGGCTGCTGGCAAATCCCCTGATGCTATTAAGATTGTACACTACGATCCGAAGCAATTTGACTTCGGCAAAAAGAAAGCTTTTCCGATGAGATTGCAGCACTTTTTCGCTTCAGTTAATAAAGCTGTCACCGAGCTTAACTGGCAGCCGGAATTTGACTTACTTTCTGGCTTGAAAGATTCTTTTCAGAATGATTATGTAGTTTCGGGGCGGGACAAAGCTGAGATAGATTTTTCAGTCGATGATGAAATTTTGAAATCAGTTCAAAGTTAAGTTAGAGTGGGAGCATCCCCATGCCAGCAAAAATCTAGAACCCCACCCTAACCCTCCCCTTAGTAAGGGGAGGGAACAAGAAAGAAAGCAAATGGAACTAAATTAATGATTGAAGAATTGCACAAGGGATTCCCACCTGTAATTTATTTTATTGAAATCCGAACTCCCCAGTTCTCGCTCGACCCATTAAAAAATTTAGATAAGCCATGTTAGATTTTTCAAAGGCGGAAGGTTTGACATCTTGGTGGGAAGCTAATTCTCCAAACGACTAGGAAATATTAGGTGAATTTCATGCTTGGAATAACACTCGGCAATCGCTACAGCATTATCCGTCACTTGGGAGGCGGCGGATTTGCTCAAACTTATTTAGCTGAAGATAAGCAGCTACCAGGCAATCACCTCTGCGTCGTCAAGCAGCTTAAACCTCAAGCAACCGATCCGGAAACTCTACAGGTAGCAAGACGTTTATTCGATACCGAAGCACAAGTTTTGTACAAATTGGGAAATCACGATCGCATTCCCAGACTTTTTGCTTTTTTTGAAGAGAATCAAGAGTTTTATCTCGTTCAAGAATTCATAGAAGGCCACGATTTAAGTCAAGAAATTATACCCCCCCAAACCCCCCCTTACCAAGGGGGGGCGGGACTTGGCTCCCCCCCTTACCAAGGGGGGGCGGGACTTGGCTCCTCCCCTTACCAAGGGGGGGCTGGGGGGGGTTCCTCTTACCAAGGAGGAACTGCGGGAGTCATGCAGGAAGATCAAGTCATTTGTATATTGCAGGAACTTCTCGAAATTTTAGATTTCGTACACCAGCAAAATGTGATTCACCGCGATGTCAATCCTCGTAATATTCTCCGCAGAGAGCGAGACGGAAAATTAGTTTTAATTGACTTCGGCGCAGTCAAAGAAATTACTACTCAAATCACCAATCCTCAGCCCAAGAATAGCTTGAGTGTCAGCATCGGTACTCCCGGTTATATGCCCAGCGAACAAGCTCACGGCAACCCGAAACTCAGCAGCGATATCTATGCCGCAGGTGCGATCGCAATTCAGTTCCTCACTGGCATAAATCCTCACCAAATGCCAAAAAACCCCGATACAGAGGAAATTATTTGGCAGGACACAACATCAGTCAGTCCTGAATTTGCGAAGATTTTAGATAAGATGGTAAAGTACGATTTTCGCCAACGTTATTCTAGTGCCGGCGAAACGCTGCAAGCTATTAAAGAATTGAAAAATTCTTTCAGCGGTACAGTTCCTGTATTGCCTCCGGTTGCTGCTGCGAATAAGCCTGTAAAACCCCGAAAAAAACTGTATTTAAAAATATTGTCGATCGCCAGTTTAATTGGTCTCACTATTATCGCCTCAATTTATGGTGTAAACACTTTTAATTCTGCTAATGCGACTGACTTGTACAACCGAGGCAATACTCTTTACAATTTAAGCCGATTTGAAGAAGCTCTGGCAGCTTATGAGCGAGCAATAAATCTCAGGCCGGACTACGCGGAAGTTTGGCAGGAAAAAGCCAAAACTTTGTACGAATTGAAAAAATACCAAGAATCGCAGGCGGCTTATGATAAAGCCATAGAATTAAAGCCGGAATACTTGGAAGCTTGGACGGGACGGGGTTATGCTTTGGATAAGTTGCAACAGTCTCAAGAGGCGATCGCATCTTTTGATAACGCTTTGAAAATCCAGCCCGACTATGCCGCAGCATGGGAAGGCAGAGGCGATGTTCTCTTAGATTCGCAGCGGTACGAAGAGGCGATCGCCTCCTACGAAAAAGCGCTACAATTTCAGCCCAATTTGTACGGTGCTTGGTACAATCGAGGACAAGCTCACCAAAAATTAAAACAGTACGATCGAGCCGTTGAATCCTATCAAAAAGCAGTTGAAATCAAATTCGATAATTATGAAGCTTGGTATAATTTAGGCAATGTTTTCCTCGAATTAAACAAAAACCAAGAAGCTTTTGAAGCCTACGAAAAAGCCGTGCGGTTTCAGCCCAATTTTTATCAAGGGTGGTACAGTAAAGGCATCGCTTTGCTGAAAATGCGGAGGCATGAACAAGCGGTAGAAGCTTACGAAAAAGCTGTAAAGTTAAAACCTGATTATTATCAAGCATGGTACAATTTAGGTTGGTCGTACCACGAATTACGCAAGTATGAACAAGCAATTGAGTGTTACAACAGAGCCTTAGACTTAAACCCGAAAGAATATCAAGCATGGTACAATAGAGGCAATGCACAGTACAATTTGAAACGGTACGAAGATGCGATCGCCTCTTACAACGAAGCCGTTTATGTCAAGCAAGACTACTCCGAAGCCTGGTACAGCCGCGGCAATGCACTTGTGGCGGTAAAAAGATACGAAGATGCGATCGCCTCCTATGACAAAGCAATTCGCTACAACCCCGATTACCGAGCCGCAATGGAAGCAAAAAAGCGGGCAGAAAGTCAGCTAGGAAGCAGCCCGCTAGAATCCCAACAACAACAATAATTGTTATTAGTTCCCTTAAGCGGACTTTGTTTGACAAGAAGCAATTTTAATTGCTAACTTTTATATTTTAGCGAACAGCGGGAGCAATTACGGTAACTCGGCGGCTGTCTACTAACATCGGCCAAAAACCTCGATCGCTCAATGCTTTTACCGCATCAGTAGCGGCGTTTTGATCCGTTGTATAAGCGACGAATAAAAAGGGACGCTGGCCGTAGGAAGCTAAGCCTACTTGCGTGCCTAATGCTTGCCTGACTTGGCCGGCTAATTCCGGTTGGTTGAAGTAATCTACTAACACGGCATAACCAGGGCCCAGGGGTTGGGGATTGAAGGCAAGATTGCCACTGGGAGAATTGGTTATTGGTTCAGAACCTGGTGCTGGCTGAGGGTTGTAGACTGGCAAATTTTGGGGTAGTGCCGCTGCGGGCGATCGTACTACGTAAGCTTGCAATCCGACAACATCTTCGATGTATTTAACCCAATCGCTGGCGATTTGCGAGTCGCGAAAGCCACCAACTCGCGTCACCGTGTCATTGATGTACTGACAAACTGTGTTGTTAGTATTTCCTGGGAAAGAGCGTTTTGCTCTTTCTTGTTGTTCGGGTGTTTTGGTGACAATTAACAGTAGATATTCATCGGACTGCGGCGGTTGGCAGCTCGATTGAGCTTTAACAGAACTCGATAAAATTGTTAATACCAAAATGGCGATAGAGGCAGCAGAAAATAGGGGGAGAGACAAAATAAATTTGTACAATTTACCCCTAATTGTTGTTAGTTGTTTTGTCTGATATTTGGCTATTTTGTTCATGCTGTCTGTAGGGATGCAAGGGCATCGGGAATAGTTGGTGATGGTGCTGGAAATTCACCTGTCAGTACATATTCTAATCGCAGTTTCAACCAGGTGATGAAGACAGGATCGGTAGAAATAATAGCGGCGGCTGGCTGAGGACATTTTGCTTTAACTTCTGCCATTGTCGGTGCTTCTAGGAAAGCGGGCTGCTGGACTAGCCAGAAGTCTATTTCTTTTTCTTGTTCGTTGTAGTTGCGTGTTCTTTCTTTAAACACTTCATCTAGGGCTTCTTCTTCTAGCAAAAAGCGTTGGCTGGCTAAAACGTAGTAGTAGGTTTGCATTTTTCTCGGTTGTTAGAGGTTGACGGTTAGCGGTTAATGCCGCCTGTACCGGCCAGTTTTGCTGGTCAGGGGCGGGTTTGCCGAGTTGCGGCAGTTGGAGAGTTCTGGACTCTTGTGCCGTTTACTTTACCTTATTTGTTGTCATCTTGGGTAGATGCAGAGCAACTCGCCTCAGAAAAATCTTTGGTGGTGAGAGTTGGGAGAGTTGTGAGAGTTGCGAGAGTTGCTGGTTGTTTGGGGATTTGGGCGATGATTTTTCGGGCTGGTGATTTTCGGGAAAATTTAGGTGACAATAGGAAATTAGATGGAATTGCACGTTGAATAATTACCAATTATTGAGACAATCTGGGGCTGTTAAACCTGATGGGGAGTGGTTTGCATATGAAAATACTTGAGATAGTTTTTGATTGGGAACCATAAAAAAAGGCTTTGATGGCGATCGATGTGCTCGCGGGAAAATCAAGGGTTTGTGACTACTACCTAAAAAGTGTCGTGACTATTGTATTAAAAATGTAAAATGTGTGGATGGATTTCCTCCAGCCGGAATAGCGATCGCCCCGCTGTCACTTCCCCCATCTCACCAAAAGCGATCGCCCTTCGCCCCTGCTCAAATAAGCTCAACAAATCAGCTAAATTTGTTGCCCACCGAATGCAGCCAAAGGCTAAACTAATCTAAGTTTTACCATAAAATTTTCTCCCCGTTCATGAACATCGCTTATTTAGTTAACCAATATCCCAAAGTCAGCCACAGCTTTGTCCGCAGAGAAGTGCTAGCCGTTGAAAATTGCGGCATGAAAGTCGCACGTTTTTCGATCCGATCGTGCGAGTCAGAACTCGTTGATGAGGCCGACAAACTAGAGCAAGAATTGACTAAAGTAATCTTAGGAGTTGGTGTACAGGGGTTAGCGTGGGGTTTGCTGCGCGTTGCCGCAACTAGACCAATTCGATTCATCGAAGCTGTGCGGTTAATGTTCAAAGTTGGCTGGCACTCGGAACGGGGGATTTTGCTGCATCTAGCTTATTTAGCAGAAGCTTGTATTCTTTTAAATTGGTTTGCAGAATCCGGTACAGCACACGTTCACGCTCACTTCGGGACAAATTCTACAACAGTCGCAATGCTGTGCCGCGTCCTTGGCGGCCCGACTTACAGTTTCACCGTTCACGGTCCGGAAGAATTTGATAAAGCTACACTTCTTTCCTTAGACGAAAAAATTAAACTATCGACCTTTGTAGCAGCAGTTAGTTCCTTCGGTAAAAGTCAGCTTTTTCGGTGGTGCGATCGCACTTTTTGGTCAAAAATTCACGTCATACACTGCGGCGTAGATGCTGCATTTTTAGCTGCACCCTACGTCCCCATACCCGCAGCACCCCGCTTAGCTTGCATTGGCCGGCTCAGCGAACAAAAAGGTCATTTGTTATTGCTAGAAGCTGCTAACTTGCTAGCAGTTCAAGGCTTAGAGTTTAAGTTGGTACTCGTAGGAGACGGGCCGCTGCGATCGGATATTGAGAAGCAGATTCAGCAACTCGGCCTGCAAAACCATATAGAAATTACCGGCTGGGCCAGTGGCGATCGAGTTCAGCAAGAGATTTTAGCTTCACGGGCAATGGTATTGCCTAGTTTTGCTGAAGGTTTGCCCGTCGTAATTATGGAAGCCCTCGCTCTCAATCGGCCCGTAATTAGCACCTATGTTGCTGGCATCCCGGAGCTCGTAGAACCCGGTGTTTGCGGTTGGTTAGTTCCTCCCGGTTCCGCAGAAGCATTAGCCGTAGCAATGCGCGCGGTATTGGAAGCACCTGTAGAAAAACTAGAACAAATGGGGAAAACAGGAGCAGAGAGAGTTGCTCAACAACACAATGTTGATTTAGAGGCAAAAAAATTAGTGGCGCTGTTTGAGAGTCCTTGAGAATGGTGCAAAACCTATTGATTAACTGACATCTTGCATCATTATTAAGAAGTCTTTCAAGGGTGGGCATCCTGCCCACCCCACAGGAAAATTAATTGTTTGTGGAACAGGCATCTTGCCTGTTCCTTTAATTAAGCTGTAATTGTTTGTGGAACAGGCATCTTGCCTGTTCCTTTAAATAAAACAACCTACTTACAAACTTTTTAAGGAATAGGAACAGACCGCAACAACTTGTCAACAATCGTCTTAGCCCTTCTTCCCCCCGCCGGAATCAACCGGTGAGAAAGTACGTGTGGCGCCAAATACTTCACATCATCCGGGGTAGCAAAATCCCGGCCCTCCATAAATGCCAAAGCCTGGGATGCCCGGTGCAAAGCCACCGCACCCCGGGGACTCACCCCCAGAGTAATCTCCTCATCCTCTCGCGTCGATCGCACTAAATCTACAATATACTGTTTCAAAGAGGCTTCCACCTTCACACCAGCGCACAAACGACGCAATTCCTGCACTTCTTCCAAAGAAATACAAGGCTGCAAATCTTCAACAGCAAAACTATCAGAAAGCCGTTCCAACATTTGCAACTCTTCCAACGCAGCGGGATAGCCCAAAGTCAAAGACAAAGTAAACCGATCCATCTGGGCTTCCGGTAGGGGAAAAGTGCCTTGATATTCGATCGGGTTCTGAGTCGCAATCACAAAAAACGGCGTCGGAACATTTCGAGAAACTCCATCTACTGTCACCTGCTTTTCTTCCATCACTTCCAGCAAAGCTGACTGAGTTCGTGGCGTCGCCCGATTGATTTCATCGGCAAGCAAAACATTAGCAAAAACTGGCCCGGGCAAAAACTCAAACTCTCCGCTGCGCGGATTCCAAATATTAGTACCGGTGATATCCGTCGGCAACAAATCGGGAGTGCACTGAATCCGCTGAAACTTGCCATCGATCGATCGCGCCAAAGACTTCGCCAGCAGCGTTTTTCCCACACCAGGCACGTCTTCTAGCAGCGCGTGTCCGCCGGAAAGCACCGCTACCAACACCAAGCGAATAGCATCGGCTTTGCCAACAATAGTTTTGCCTAGATTTTGTTTGAGCCGCTCAATATGTTGTCTCATATCCCTGATTTCTAATTGTTAATTGCGAATTGCTAATTGCTAATTGTTGAAAAGATATCAAGATTGCCAAAATCTTGAGTCTTTGCCTTGCGGACTTCGTATTTGTACAACTAGAATTTAGTCTGACTCATCTTGCACCATTTTTAAAAGCGATCGCCTGTTCTAGATCACATAATTATTAGACTTTAGCAGTTAAGAGGCTTCTAGCAATATCGCAATCTGCCTGAATTTGAGTTTTGAGAGCATCCAGAGAAGCGAATTTTTGTTCGGGTCGCAAAAACTCTACCAAACTCGCACTCAAGGTTTGACCATACAAATCCCCAGACCAATCTAACAGGTGAACTTCCACAGTGGGTTGCAGGCCGTCTACTGTCGGGCGGCAGCCAACATTCATCACCCCATTGACAAAAAATAAAGTTGATGCTATTCCGGGGATTAGAGATTTGGCATTTTCCGGCTGATAGGAAGAACTTCCATCTTCCATCTTTTCCCCTCCCTGCTTCACCGAGACTCGCACCGCGTACACGCCAAAACGTGGCAAAAATTTTTCCGGCGGCAGTTCGATATTAGCAGTAGGAAATCCGATCGTCCTACCCAGCCGCTGTCCCCCAACCACAGTCCCGACTAAACTGTAAGGTCGCCCCAGCAACTGATTCGCTCTTGTGAGGTCGCCTGATGCCAGACCTTCGCGGATTGCAGAACTGCTGATCCGATCGCCCTCACCGCAATTGTGCAGGGGTACAAGAGCAACATCAATACCGTAACCAGAGGCGATCGACTGCAAATCCACAGCCGTCCCAGCGCGTCCCCGTCCAAACCGAAAATCCACCCCCACACTAATTCGACTCGCTTTTAGTTGTCGCACCAGAATTTCCTCGACAAACTCAGAAGCAGTCAAAGCTGCCAGTTCTCGATCGAACGGCAGCAGCACAAGTTGCTCGACGCCCATTGCTGCGAGCAATTCTACCTTTTCTGCCAGAGGCGTCAGCAGTTTTTTCGGTTGACCCGTAAAGAATTCTTGCGGGTGCGGATCGAATGTCACCACAGTGCTGTAAAGCCGATCAACCCCATCAGAATCGATCCCAGAGAGGCTGTTGCCATCTGCCTTGGGGGCTATCAAACTATCGAAATTATGGCTGCTGCCGGCTCGATCGGGCGGTGCTGCTGAGTCGTTGTAGCAGGTCGCCGGAGGTTCGCTTTCCAAATTTTCATCTCTGCCAGCGTAGGAGCGCAAGTTTGGCCCCGACGCAAGAATCGTCGCAGAATTTTGCTCAGGCGATCGATTTAAAATTGGCTGCACGACTTGTCGATGCCCTAGGTGCAAACCATCAAAGTTTCCCAAGGCAACAGAAGTTGGAGTCAGAGCAGCGGTACAAGAAGAAGTTACCCACACGCTTAAAATTTTGACATACTTAGTGCGATCGCCAGTCGATGTTAGATTTTAGATTTTAGATTTTAGAATTGACTCCACAGATAAATCTGGAAGCTTGAACTTTGGTCTAAACTTTTTGGTTTTCCACGACAGAAGTAAGTGGCACGGTATCCGTCTTTAAGTGAGGTCAATCGGTTTTCGATTTTCGATTTTCGATTTTCGATTGAAGCATTGACTTGCGCGAGATAAATTCGGGGGTTCATTTATCGGATACAGGTTTTTTATTTCTGGGCCATGAGTCTGCTTTCGGAATGAATCCGGGGGCTTGTATCCTAAATGCTTTCGGTCAGACCTCGCTTAAATGTCAGATTTCACCGATCGAGATTTCAGAACCATCTGACAAGCTCAAATCCATCAGACATGAACTTGAGGCGCTTGCACCGACGCTTCAGACAAATCGTTATTAGGAGGCAACAATTGTAACGACAAACCTTCCCGCGCCATCAAACTGTTCGGGAACCTTTGAGCCACTTGTTCTCCCACCCTGTCTAAAAACTCGTCATTGTGCAGCGGGTCGTGGTGAAAAATCACCAACTTTTTGACATTAGCAGCCTTTGCTACCTTCACCGCTTCCTGCCAAGTCGAATGTCCCCAGCCGACCTTGCTGCTCTTCTCGGAATAATACTCCTCATCGGTATAAGTAGCATCGTAGATCAGCACCTCAGCATCCTGAGCCAAATGCAGCACATTTTCGTCTAAACGATCGGGAAAATGTTCGGTATCAGTCACGTAAGCAGCCGCATACCCCCGCCAGTTGACGCGGTAGCCTATAGCTTCCCCAGGATGGTTCAGCAAAGCAGTTTCCACCTTAATCTCTCCGATTTCCAGCGGTTTGCCCACTTCTATATCGTTAAATTTCAGGTCTGCCCCCATAATTTGCAGGGGTACCGGAAAATTGGGGTGCAGCATCTGGTCATGGAGGCGCTGCTGGATAGTAGCCTGATTAGGAGCAATAGCCCCATAGATGTGAAAGCAGTTCCCAGGAATAAAAGCTGGGACAAAAAATGGGAATCCTTGAATGTGATCCCAGTGAGAGTGAGTAAAAAACATATGAGCTTTTACGGGCATCTGGGACAGGAGAGTTTGTCCCAAAACCCGCAATCCAGTACCGCCATCGAAAATTAGGCGACTGTCACCCACTCGCATTTCTACACAGGGCGTGTTGCCCCCGTAACGTACTGTTTCTGCCCCGGGAGACGCTATGCTACCTCTAACGCCCCAGAAGTGAACCGTGAATTGGTTTTGCATACTAGACATGGGTTTTCTTGCAAGATTGTTCCGGCGAGTTGGCGAGTTATCGATAAGGTGTTTACATATTACTAAGGGCTTTACCATCAAACCCAAGTTCTTTGACGGTCGAGTTCCCCACTTGTTGGAAGTGCCAAGAGTCTCGCTCATCGCGAGAATGCAAAACTGTTGGGCTTGACAACTGAGCAATAAATTACAAGGTAGACTAATGAAGTCTCGATCGTAACTATTCTTTTCGTCTCTTCACTAGCCTAACCTCCGCAGACACACTTTGGGGCAGTAGTTCTGTATGAGTTTGGTCAAAAGCCGCTGTTTTTCCAGCCTCCGCACTTGGCGAACACGATCTATCGGTTGTTTGCCTTCCTGCTTTACCGGTTTGAACCCGGATGATGGGCTTCCTCAACTCCCATTAATTCAAAAATCTTAGCAGTTTAGGAATGCTCCTGCTAATTATCCAACAATACTGTCTGTGTCTGGATTCTCTGCCCGCCCGGAGGCTGCGGTTCGTCCCGCAAGCGGTCAAGCTGAACCCAGCCTCATCTGACACCGGAGTAGCAGCGAGAGTCCGGGCCTGCTGGCAAAAGGCTAAATTTTCGTCGTGCATTTCTTGGCGGACGAATTGAATCACTCAAAATTCCCATATTTTCGGAAATTAAAAAATTTCGATTTTTTGCCATCATGCCAACTGCGATCGCCATTCTGTCTCCAGAGTGAGGCAGAAATATTCGCTGTTAACCTCTCGTGATTTTCTCAAAAATCTTCAATTGCTCTATTTTTGGTAAGGATTTCTCGGAATTCGGCGCAGTTCCGGTACTCGCCACGGGGTTGAATTTCCGGTATCATAGAAGCTTAGAGTCTTATTTGCCGAGAATCTAAATCAGTGCTAAAAAAGCCTGGATAACTTTAAGTTATTTTTCCAAAAAGTCAGTATGAATCAAGTTAAAAAAACTACAACCAAGCTGAATAGATCGCCTGTGAAAGTGTCCGATCGCACTTTAGAACTCGGTAATCTTCCGTTGAGCGACCTGTCTTTAGAAATAACTGATGGTCAAGCTTTGAGAGAATTTAGTTTGGACGATCGCCCGCCGGGAACCCCAACAGCCACAGGCCGGACTGCCGAAACAAGACGCCGGAGGGTAGATGGCAAGAGCGATCAGGCCCGATCGCCTGTGGTTTCTACTGCGTTTCTCAAGTGGCTGCTAGAGAGTTTGACTCGATCGAAAGGTTGGCTGGCAGTTGTCACCCTGGCAGCAGTTTGGGGGTGGTGGAACAGTGAGTTACTGTTTTCCACAGGTCTGGGGATAGCAGCGATGATGCTGGTTTACCGAGGGCAGTCGTGGGACTGGCAATTGCTGCGGGCAAAAGGCGAGCAATTTTGGGATGGCCCGAACCGTCGGTTCGTTTTAGCCGTCGGCACCGGCGGCATTGCTACCTTGGGCGCTTACATGAGTTTGGCGGTTTGGGCGGACTCAAGCAGCCACTGGATGGCTTTGAGCCTAATTTTGCAGAATTTGGGGACGATCGCGATTGCAGGGCTGTTACTGCGGCAAGGGTTGAGTCTGGGGGCCGCAAAAGATGAAGTGGCGCTCGATCGCATCTTGGCGGATTTGACTGATGCTGACCCCGTGAAGCGTTTAATTGCTGTGCGGCAAATGACCGATTTGGTGAATCAGGGTGGGTTTGGTGCTGTGAGCTCTGTCAAAAGTTCGTTAGCAGAGCCCTCGCAGAGGATCGCCCGTTCCCGCGCTGCGGAGTGCTTTCGCCTGATGCTGAGTCGGGAACCAGAAGCTGTAGTCCGCAATGCCCTTCTCGAAGGTTTGCAGACTTGGGACACTACTTATGGCATGGCTTTAAAATCCAAAAATCAAGTCATCGACTATTAGCTGACCATCAAAAGCGTAAAAACTAATTCGATGAATATTCGGAGCTTTTACGCGCAGGGGAGCCCTAGGGGCGATCGGAGAATTAGACCCGACCAGATTGGGCGCAGGCATTTCATCCTGAACAATTGGGTTGCCGTCAATGTCACAAGCAGATAAAACAGTTCGTCGCGAACTGGTGACAAGCCCTGACACCCAGCGAACTGGATACTTAAAAGTTACTTCTATCAGTCCGCTTTTGGGGGCCCCCATTAACACTGTTGCCCCAGAACCAGTGAAAAATGCTGGGTTTGAAGGTTGGATGGCGACGGCATTGCTAAAAGTCACCCCCCAATGTGCAAACTGGTGTTCTACTACTTCAAAGCATTTCAGGTCTTCTAAAGCTACGCGGACGATCGCAGGTACCGTGGCGCGCGATCGCACCTCTGACCCTGCGCCTGAGCGTTCTGGAATGGCAACAAAAGACTTTTTGCCGTTTAAATCCATGCTTCGACAGGCTGTATCAAATTCTGCAAACCCGTCAGATTGAAGACTTTTCGCATCAACCATAAAACCCTCGCGATCCCGTTTCCTGAGCAGTTGCATTTTAGTAGACCTCCCTGAGATTAGTTGTTTCTTGTGTTTGGGAATTGATAACGGCGGCGTCCGTGATTGCCAAATCTGCAATTAGGAATCGAAACCCCATCGCCCGCCCTCCAACAAAGACTTTCGACCTCAAAAGCCACTGCTCCGCAAAATATCGTGATTAATAATTCGTGATTGGCGAGCGTCGGCCAACCTGCCGCCTGCCTGAAAGCGAGTTCTAATACTCCTGCTTTCCGAGTGCTTGCTATCGGGGTTGGCGAACAGACTCTATTTTGGTGAGGGGTCTTACCCATCATTTTGCTATTATCCCTGATCGGCGGTAGTTTGCAAGGGTAAGGATAACTACACAGCCGAATTGCCCAAATCGCAAAACTTACTTGCTGTCTGTAGTTTCACGCTTCACCTGTACTAAAATAGATTTAAATCATTACTCAATCTTTACAAAAACGCCACCAGCTTTGCAAGTTTTTTAAACAAAGACGGGGCGGCCCAAAAGAATCTAAAATATAACAGCGATTGAGGTTAGTTTATGCTTGTACCCCTCGGCTTCGGTCAGCGATCAATAGTTACTTCTCTCGGCAGAATGGTTTACTACACTGCTGAAAAAATGCCTTGGATGGGGTTGCCGACCTCAACTTCGGAAAATCAACCAAACTTAGTATTTTTTCACGGTTTTGGCGGCGGGTCGAGTGCCTACGAATGGTCGAAAGTTTATCCGGCTTTTGCGGCAGAATATCGAATTTTAGCACCTGATTTAATCGGTTGGGGGCGATCGGAACATCCGGCAAGAAATTATCAGGTTGAAGATTATATCACAACTTTGATCGAATTTCTAGAAAAAACTTGTGGCAGTCCGACAGAGGTGATTGCTTCTTCGCTAACAGGGGCGATCGCGATTCGAGCTGCGATCGCACGCCCGGATCTCTTCAAATCCCTGATTTTGACCATACCCAGCGGTTTGTCGGATTTCGGACAAGATTACGGCAGCAGTTTCTTCGCTAAGCTAGTCAACACGCCGATTTTAGATCGCTTGCTCTACAGTACCGGAATCGCCACAGACGGCGGCATCCGTAGCTTCCTAGAACAACGCCAATTTGCCGATTCGCGTCGCGTTTACCAAGAAATTGTTGATGCTTACCTCCAATCTGCTTTGGAACCAAATGCAGAATATGCAGCCCTGTCTTTTGTGCGGGGAGATTTGTGCTTTGATTTGTCGCTGTACATCACTCAGCTAACAACGCCGACAGCGATTATTTGGGGAGAAAAATCGCAGTTTACCGGGCCCGATATCGGCCAGCGATTGGCAAACCTCAACCCCGAAGCAATCAAAGTTTTTCAACCTCTGGAAAACGTAGGTTTGACTCCGCAGTTAGAAATTCCCGCTGTCACGATTGGCTTAATTAGGCAATACTTAAAATTGCTTTCGGAAGGGTGAAGAAGTTCGGCAACGGATTTTGTAACGGATGTAACGGATGTCAGTCCGAGGGAAGTCGGAAGAAGGAAGAAGGGAGAAGGAAGAAGGAAGAAGGGAGAAGGGAGAAGGAAGAAGGAAGAAGGAAGAAGGGAGAAGGAAGAAGGAAGAAGGGAGAAGGAAGAAGGAAGAAGGAAGAAGGAAGAAGGAAGAAGGAAGAAGGAAGAAGGAAGAAGGAAGAAGGAAGAAGGA